>NZ_BAAASL010000001.1:0-456268 GCF_039532865.1 Streptomyces luteosporeus | reverse complement strand
CGGTCGAGGGCATGGCCACCGCCATCCCCTTCCACCGCGCCGTCGTCGCCGACCCCGCCTTCACCGACGACCCCTTCCACGTCCACACCCGCTGGATCGAAACCGAATTCGACAACCAAATCCCCCCCTACGCCGGCACCCCCGGTGCGGAGGACGAGGACGGCGAAGGCGGCCGCGAGACCGTCGTGGTCGAGGTCGGCGGCAAACGCCTGGAAGTCTCCCTGCCCGCCTCCCTGGGCATGACCCTCGCCCGCACCGCCGCCGCAGGCGGCGCCAAACCCAAGCGCCGCGCGGCGAAGAAGTCCGGCTCCGCCCTCACCGGCGACACCCTCGCCTCCCCCATGCAAGGCACCATCGTCAAGGTGGCGGTGGAAGAGGGCCAGCAGGTCAACGAGGGTGACCTGATCGTCGTGCTGGAGGCGATGAAGATGGAGCAGCCCATCAACGCCCACCGCACCGGCACGATCAAGGGCATCACCGCCGAGGTCGGCGCCTCGGTCTCCTCGGGCGCCGCGATCTGCGAGATCAAGGACTGATCGCACCAGTTGATCGCTGTGGGGCCCGGCCGAGGCATCGGCCGGGCCCTCCTCGTTTCACACGGCACGTCCGATGTTCAGGACGCGCACCACCTTCTCGTCGACGTGGTACAGCACTCGCCAATCTCCGACGGCGAGCCGGAAATAGCCCGACCCTCCCAGGGGGAACGCGGCTTCAGGTACGGGAGCGGCAGCCAGCCCCCGGACAGCGGCGACGCACTCCTTCGCGCCCACCGTGTCCGTCGGCCGTAAGCGGCGAAGCCCTTCCAGCGCTCGCCGCTCCCAAACGATCGTCCAGTCCGCTTAAGCGCTCTTCCTCTGCTCCGCATCGACGGCCTCAAGCAGCGCCTCGACCTCGTCGTGGGGAATCCACTGCGCCTCGGGGTCCTCATGGATCGCACGAGCCTCCGCCAGATCCAGCTGGTCCCGGATCCGCTGCAGCTCCTCGAGTTCTCCTATCGGGATCAGCACCGCCGCCGGCTTGCCGTACTCCGTGATGACGATCTGCTCATGCCCGTGCTGGACGCGGCTGACGAGTCGGCCCAGCTGGTTGCGGGCCTCGACGAGGGGGTAGCTCTCCATGCGCTCACCGTACACACCGGCCACTGTGTACACAGTCGCCTGAACGGGTGACCCATCCCGTCGCCCCACTGATGGCATCCTTGACCCCGCGGGGGCCGAGAGGGAGGACGGACGTACATGGCGACCGATACGGCGCGGACGTCACCACGACCGATGCGGGCGGACGCGCGGCGGAACTACGAGCGGCTGCTCGCGGAGGCCCGTACGGCGTTCACCGAGCACGGTACGGACGCCTCGCTGGAGGACATCGCCAGGCGGGCCGGCGTCGGCATCGGCACCCTGTACCGGCACTTCCCCAACCGCACGGCGCTGATGAGCGCCGTCTTCCAGGGCGAGGTGGACGGCCTGCTGGCCCGTTCGCGCGAGCTGCTGGCCTCCCCCGAGCCGTGCCGGGCCCTGGTCGCCTGGCTGCGGGCCATCGTGACGCACGCCAGCACGTACCGCGGCCTGTCGCGGGCCCTGATGGCCGCGCAGTCCGACAAGGCGTCCGCGATGGCGCGGTGCAGCCTGCCCATGCGGGAGGCGGGCAGTGCGCTGCTCGCCCGGGCCCAGCAGGCGGGCGCCATCAGCCCGGACGTGGACATCGTCGACGTGATGCAGCTGACCAACGCCATCGCGCTGGCGGTCGAACAGTCCCCGGACGACCCGGAGTTGGCCGACCGCCTGCTCACGCTGACACTGACGGGCCTGAAGGCCCGCCCCTGACGCGCCCGTCAGGGGCAGCGCCCCGTAAGGGGCGCGGGGAACTGCGCGATCGGCCACCGACGGCCCGCAGCCGGCACGCCACCCCAGGGCCGCAGGGCGGCCTAGCGCCGGCGCGGGGCCAGGTCGGCGACGCGCGCCGTCGCCTGGTCGCCCAGGGGTACGGCGCCGCGCAGCTGGGCTCCGGGCGGCGCGCCGCCCCCGGGGCCGGGCGGCTGTCCGTGGCCCAGCGGGAGGCTGCGGCGCTGGCCCGGCAGGGGCGGGACGTCGCGCCGCCGGGCCGGGGCGACCCCCGCGTCGCCGTGGCCGCCGCCGGTGGAGCCGTTGCCGGTGCCGGGGCCGGCCACGGAGATGTGCACGCCCTGGTCGGCCAGGGCCTGCAGCTCGGTGGCCGCGCGGTCGGCGTGGGCGGGCGGCTCGTCGGTGACCAGGCGCGTGATCACGTCCGTGGGCACGGTCTGGAACATGGTGTCGGTGCCGAGCTTGGTGTGGTCGGCGAGCACCACGACCTCCGCCGCGGCCTGCACCAGCGCCCGGTCCACGCTCGCGGAGAGCATGTTGGACGTGGACAGCCCGCGCTCGGCGGTCAGCCCGCTGCCGGAGAGGAAGGCACGGGAGACCCGCAGTCCCTGCAGGGACTGCTCGGCGCCGCTGCCGACCAGGGCGTAGTTCGAGCCTCTGAGCGTGCCGCCGGTCATCACGACCTCGACCCGGTTGGCGTGGGCGAGGGCCTGGGCGACGAGCAGGGAGTTGGTCACCACGGTCAGGCCCGGCACCCGGGCGAGCCGGCGGGCCAGCTCCTGGGTGGTCGTACCCGCGCCGACGACGACGGCCTCGCCCTCCTCGACGAAGCTCGCCGCGAGATCGGCGATGGCCGTCTTCTCGGCGGTCGCTAGATGGGATTTCTGCGGGAAGCCGGACTCCCTGGTGAAACCGCCCGGCAGCACCGCACCGCCGTGCCGGCGGTCGAGCAGTCCTTCGGCCTCCAGCGCCCGCACGTCCCGCCGTACGGTCACTTCTGAGGTCTGGACGACGCGGGCGAGCTCACGGAGCGATACCGCTCCGTTGGCCCGCACCATTTCGAGGATCAATTGGCGACGTTCTGCAGCGAACACGAAACCGACAGTAACGCCAACGTCCATCTGTTTTCAGCAGGTTGCAGCAATTAACGGAAGTTGTCCGTGCCGCAACCCGCCGAGTGGTATGAGGAGTGAGCTCCCGGGGGTCCCCGCTACGCCTCCCGCTGCGTCTTCCTCGTGTGCAACTGCCGTGCCACCTCGGCGATCGAACCCGACAGCGACGGGTACACGGTGAACGCATTGGCGATCTGTTCGACTGTCAGATTGTTGTCGACCGCGATCGAGATCGGATGAATGAGCTCGCTCGCCCGCGGCGACACCACGACACCGCCGACGACGATGCCCGTACCGGGGCGACAGAACATCTTCACGAATCCGTCGCGGATGCCCTGCATCTTCGCCCGGGGATTACGCAGCAGCGGAAGCTTGACGACCCGTGCGTCAATCAGACCGGCATCGACATCGGCCTGGGTGTACCCGACCGTCGCAATCTCCGGATCCGTAAATACGTTCGCGGATACCGTCTTGAGATTGAGCGGAGTCACCGCGTCGCCCAGGAAGTGGTACATCGCGATCCGGCCCTGCATGGCCGCCACGGACGCCAGCGCGAAGACGCCGGTGCAGTCGCCGGCCGCGTACACGCCCGGCGCGGTGGTGCGCGAGACCTTGTCCGTCCAGATGTGCCCGGAGTCCTTCAGCCGGACCCCGGCCTCCTCCAGCCCGATGCCCGCGGTGTTGGGGATCGCGCCGACCGCCATCAGGCAGTGCGTACCGGTGATCACCCGGCCGTCGGCCAGCGTGACCTCCACCCGATCGCCCACCCGCTTGGCGGACTGCGCCCGGGAGCGCGCCATCACGTTCATGCCGCGGCGCCGGAAGACGTCCTCCAGCACGGCCGCGGCGTCCGGGTCCTCGCCCGGCAGCACCCGGTCGCGGCTGGAGACCAGCGTCACCTTCGAGCCCAGCGCCTGGTAGGCGCCCGCGAACTCGGCACCGGTCACACCGGAGCCCACCACGATGAGCTCCTCGGGGAGCTCGTCGAGGTCGTAGACCTGCGTCCAGTTCAGGATGCGCTCGCCGTCGGGCAGCGCGTCCGGGATCTCCCGCGGGTGCCCGCCCGTCGCGATCAGCACCGCGTCGGCGACCAGCGTCTCCTCCGAGCCGTCCGCCGCGCGCACGACGACCCGCCGCGAGCCGTCCGCCGCCTGCTCCCCCTCCAGCCGGCCGCGACCGCGCAGCACGCGACCGCCCGCACGGGTGACGGAGGCGGTGATGTCGTGCGACTGGGCCAGCGCCAGGCGCTTCACGCGGCGGTTGACCTTGCCCAGGTCCACGCCGACCACTCCGGCGGCCCGCTCCAGCGGCGGGGTGTCGTCGGCGACGATGATCCCCAGCTCCTCGTACGAGGAGTCGAAGGTCGTCATCACCTCGGCCGTCGCGATGAGAGTCTTCGAGGGCACGCAGTCGGTCAGCACCGACGCCCCGCCCAGACCGTCGCAGTCGACGACGGTCACCTCCGCGCCGAGCTGGGCGGCCACCAGGGCCGCCTCGTAGCCGCCGGGTCCGCCACCGATGATCACGATCCGAGTCACGTACTCCATTGTCCCGCACCCATCAAAGCGGCTCCTTCCGGGGCTCCCCCTTGCCGGATCCGCGCCGGATCCGGGCGGGATCCGGGCCGGATCGCCCGCCGATCCGTGCGAGCCTCGGCGAAAAGTTCCACGCGAACCCTCTTCGAGGTTGCCACCCCAAATGCCGTTCCGCCTCACTCCCGTACTCTCGGAACCATGTCGCTCTACGCCGCTTACGCCGGCAACCTCGACGCGCGGCTGATGTCCCGCCGCGCCCCGCACTCGCCGCTGCGCGGCACGGGCTGGCTCAACGGCTGGCGGCTCACCTTCGGCGGCGAGCAGATGGGCTGGGAGGGCGCCCTGGCCACCATCGTCGAGGACCCCGCCTCCCAGGTCTTCGTGGCCCTCTACGACATCGCTCCGATGGACGAGGAGTCGATGGACCGTTGGGAGGGCGTCGGCATGGAGGTCTACCGCCGCATGCGGGTGAGGGTGCACACTCTCGACGGAGAGGAAGCGGCCTGGGCCTACGTGCTCAACGGCTACGAGGGCGGCCTGCCCTCCGCCCGCTACCTCGGCGAGATCGCCGACGCCGCGGAATCCGCCGGGGCGCCGCACGACTACGTCATGGAGATCCGCAAGCGCCCGTGCTGACCGTGTGCCCAGCGTGACGGCCTCATTTCGTCACAAAACACAAAGCAACAATCGGGATACCGTCACCTGAGACATCTACGCGCGTAGGCGCCGACCGGTTACCCTCGTCCGCGTGAACGCTTCGCTTACCCCCGACATCCAGGCCGACCCGTACGCCGCCGCCGACGCCGCCGCCGCCCGCCTGCGCGAGCTCACGGGCGCCGAGACCCACGACGTCGCCCTGGTCATGGGCTCCGGCTGGGTTCCCGCCACCGAGGCCCTCGGTGCCCCCGAGATCGAGTTCCCGGTCACCGAGCTGCCGGGCTTCTCGGCCGCCGCCGTCGCGGGCCACGCGGGCACGGTCCGGTCGTACAAGATCAACGACAAGCGCGCCCTGGTCTTCCTCGGCCGCACCCACTACTACGAGGGCCGCGGCGTCGCCGCCGTCGTCCACGGCGTGCGCACCTCCGTCGCCGCCGGCTGCAAGACCGTCGTCCTCACCAACGGCTGCGGCGGCCTGCGCGACGGCATGCGCCCCGGCCAGCCGGTGCTGATCAGCGACCACATCAACATGACGGCGACCTCGCCGATCGTCGGCGCCAACTTCGTCGACCTCACCGACCTGTACTCGCCGCGCCTGCGCGCGCTGTGCAAGGAGGTGGACGAGACCCTGGAGGAGGGCGTCTACGTCCAGCTCCCCGGCCCGCACTACGAGACCCCGGCCGAGATCAAGATGGTCCGCACCCTCGGCGGCGACCTCGTCGGCATGTCCACCACGCTGGAAGCCATCGCGGCCCGCGAGGCCGGTGCCGAGGTCCTCGGCATCTCCCTCGTCACGAACCTGGCCGCGGGCATGACGGGCGAGCCCCTCAACCACGAGGAAGTCCTGCAGGCCGGCCGCGACTCGGCCGCGCGCATGGGCTCCCTGCTCGCGCAGGTCCTGCCGAAGCTCTGACCTTCACCGCTCCGCGCCGTAAGGCCCCGCGCCTTCCGGCGCGGGGTTTTTTACGCCGCTGCAGCCGCCTGACGGCGGGAGGGGCCGGGGCGGGGTGGGCCCCGGCAGGGACGTTGGGGGCACCTCCCAGCGTCTAGCTGGGGGAGTGATTTGCGGCGGCATTCGGGGCACGCTCAACGCTGTGCCTCGTCCGCCGTAAATCATGCAGTCCCAGAAGGGCCCGTCCCGCCCCGGACCCGACCCACAGCGCACCGTGCGCACCCCGCACCGCAGGCGCACCGCACCCCGAACCCCTCCGGAGGAGACCCCGTGGAGCGAGACGACCTCATCGCCCAGGCCAGGACCTGGCTCGCCGAGGACCCCGACCCCGAGACCCGCGACGAGCTCGCGGCGCTCATCGACGCCGGCGACCTCGCCGAGCTCGGCGCCCGCTTCGCCGGCACCCTGCAGTTCGGCACCGCCGGCCTGCGCGGTGAGCTCGGCGCCGGCCCGATGCGCATGAACCGCGCCGTCGTCATTCGCGCCGCCGCGGGTCTCGCCGCGTACCTCAAGAAGCAGGGTCACGGCCGGGGCACCGTCGTCATCGGCTACGACGCCCGCTACAA
Source organism: Streptomyces luteosporeus (assembly GCF_039532865.1). Taxonomy (NCBI): domain Bacteria; kingdom Bacillati; phylum Actinomycetota; class Actinomycetes; order Kitasatosporales; family Streptomycetaceae; genus Streptomyces; species Streptomyces luteosporeus. The sequence goes on along the minus strand of NZ_BAAASL010000001.1, from coordinate 449,605 downwards.
GTCCGCGGACTTCGCCCGCGACACCGCCGCCGTGATGGTGGGCGCCGGGCTGAAGGCCGCGCTGCTGCCGAAGCCGCTGCCGACGCCCGTGCTGGCCTTCGCCATCCGCCACCTCGGCGCCGTGGCAGGCATCGAGGTCACGGCCAGCCACAACCCGCCGCGCGACAACGGCTACAAGGTCTACCTCGGCGACGGCTCGCAGATCGTGCCGCCGGCCGACGCCGGCATCGCCGCCGAGATCGCGGCCATCGCCTCGCTGAACGACGTGCCCCGCGCGGAGTCCGGCTGGGAGACGCTGGGCGAGGACGACGTCGTCGGCGCCTACCTCGCCCGTACCGACGCCGTCCTGACCGGCGGTACGCCGCGCGACGCGCGCGTCGTCTACACGCCGATGCACGGCGTCGGCCGCGACGTGCTGACCGCCGCGTTCGCCCGCGCCGGCTTCCCGGCGCCGACCGTGGTCGCCGCGCAGGCCGAGCCCGACCCGGACTTCCCGACGGTGGCCTTCCCCAACCCGGAGGAGCCGGGCGCGATGGACCTGGCCTTCGCCACCGCCCGCGAGGCCGCGGCGCGCGGCGAGGCGCCCGACATCATCATCGCCAACGACCCCGACGCCGACCGCTGCGCGGTGGCCGTCCCGGCCCCGGAGACGGTCGAGGGCTGGCGCATGCTGCGCGGCGACGAGGTGGGCGCGCTGCTGGCCACGCACCTGGTGCACAAGAGCGCCCGCGGCACGTTCGCGACGACGATCGTCTCGTCGTCGCTGCTGTCGCGCATCGCGGCCGCCGCGGCCGGAGCGGGCTACGAGGAGACGCTCACCGGCTTCAAGTGGCTCTCCCGCGTGGACGGCCTGCGCTACGCCTACGAGGAGGCGCTGGGCTACTGCGTCGACCCCGAGGGCGTGCGCGACAAGGACGGCATCACCGCCGCGCTGCTGGTGGCGGAGCTGACGGCGGAGCTCAAGGCGTCCGGGCGGACGCTGAGCGACCTGCTGGACGACCTCGCGGTCGAGCACGGCCTGCACGCCACCGACCAGCTGTCGGTGCGCGTCGAGGACCTGTCCCTGATCGCCTCCGCGATGCGGACGCTGCGCGAGCAGCCGCCGGCGGTGCTGGCCGGGCTGCACGTGGTCTCGGCGGAGGACCTCACGAAGGGCACCGAGTCCCTGCCGCCGACCGACGGCCTGCGGTACGCCCTGGCGGGCGACGAGGCGGGCAACGTGGCGGGGGCCCGGGTGATCGTGCGGCCGAGCGGCACGGAGCCGAAGCTGAAGTGCTACCTGGAGGTCGTGGTGCCGGTCGCCTCGGCGGCGGACCTCGGTGACGCGCGGCGGCGGGCCGACGAGGTGCTGGCGGGGCTGAAGACGGACATGGCGCGGGCCGCGGGCATCTGACGCGACGGCGCGCGGCCCCGCCCTCTCCCCGTCTCGGAGCGGGGCTGCGCCCCGTAGGGGCGCGGGGAACTGCGCGATCAGCCACCGACGGCCTGCAGCCGAACGCGCCGCCCCGGGGCCCGGGTGCTGTGCGCGGCTGCAGGCCGTCGGTGGCTTGTCGCGCCCACGCGGCGGTAGCCGCAGCGCCCCAACGGGGCGCTCAGCCCACCGCGGCGAGCGCGCAGAGCAGCGCCAGCCCCACCGCAGCGGGCGCGATGACCTCGTACGCCCAGCGGACCGTCGGCGTGCCTTCCCGCGACGCGCCCCGCTCCGCGAGCTCGCGGAGGTCGTCGATCGCCTGGTCCGAGGGCGCCCGCAGCGGCGCGGCCGTCACCGACGCCCGCCCCGTCACGTCCGTGGCCGCGTCCCGCGCCGCCGTGCGCGCGGCGCGCTTGCGCTGGCGCAGGGAGACGGGGATGGCCCACAGCTGGTACTTCGTGCCGCCGGCGAACACTTCGCTGGAGTAGCCGGCGCGCACGCCTTCGACGCAGCCCCACGGCAGGGTGATCGTGCGGAAGGGGTTGCGGATGAGCAGGCGCTCCGTACCGGCCCATACGGCGGGCCGCAGCGTGAACGCGATGATCAGCGGCACCACGAAGATGAGGGCCGCGAGTGCGAGCCACGGCGTGTTGCCCGTGCCGCGCAGCATCGCGTCGCCGCCCAGCCAGGCGGCCAGGCCGAGCAGCAGGACGCCGCCGGCGATGCCCGCGGGCGAGCGGTAGGAGCGCTCGGCGACGTCCGGGGGCTGGGGGGAGCTCGAGCTGGTCATGGGGCCGATTCTGCCCGACGGCAGGCGGGACGGACGTTGCGGTACGGCAACGGCCGGGCGCCCCGCAGGGGCGCGGGGCCGTGCCGATCTGCGGCCGCCGCCGCGTGGGCGCGACACGGCACCCCGTCCGCGGGCGCGTCGTGGCTTGTCGCGCAGTTCCCCGCGCCCCTACGGGGCACGGTGGGCTGGTGCAGTGCCCCGTCAGGGGCGCGGGGCGGTGTCGATCTGCGGCTGCCGCCGCGTGGGCGCGATCAGCCACGACGCGCCCGCAGTCGAACGCGCCGCCCCGGGGCCCCGGCGGAGCGCGGCTCAGGACGTGGCCTTCGTGGTCGCCGTCAGGTCGGCGTAGATGACGATGTTGTCGGGCCGGTGCCCGTCGCGCAGGTCGCCGCCGCAGGTGATGATGCGCAGTTCGGGGCGGGTGGTGTTGCCGTACACCTTCTGCGTGGGGAAGTTCTTCTTGTCGACCTGTTGCAGTTCGCGGACGGTGAAGGTGGCCGTGGAGCCGTCGGCGCGGGTGACGACGACGGGGTCGCCGGTCTTGATGCGGGCGACGTCCTTGAGGACGGCTGGGCCCTCGGCGGTGTCGTAGTGGCCGATGAGCACGGCCGGCCCGGTCTCCCCGGGCGTGACGCCCTTGTCGTACCAGCCGATGCGGTCGGCCTGGGCGACGGAGGGCACCTCGACGGTGCCGTCGTCGGTGAGTCCGAGGTCGAGGATCGGGCTCGCGTCGACGCCGGCCGCGGGCACCCGGACGCGTACGGGTTTGGAGGCGGCGAGGGCGGCGACGCCCGAGGCGGGCCGGGCCGCGGCGGTCGCCGCGACGTGGGCGCCGGCCTTGGGCACGTCGGAGCCGCCGCAGGCGGCGAGCCCGCCGCCGAGAGCGGCGACGAGCAGCCCGGCCGTGGCGACCCGCCGGGCACGGGAGCGGGAGAGCGTGGTCATGCGGGGCTCCTGTCGGGCGCGAAGGGCGGGCCGCCCGCTGACGCGGCGGCCCGCCCGGGGTCCTGGTGGCGCGGATCAGGCGGCGGTGCGGTCCGCGCGGCGGCGCAGTACGGCGAACGCCACACCGGCGGCGCTGACCGAGGCGAGGGCGCCACCGGCGGCGAGCAGCGCGGTGTCGTTGCCCTCGCGCACGCCCTCGGCACCGGCGGCGACGCCGCCCTGCGGCATGACCTTGGTCTGGGCGGCGGCCGACACCACGCCGGTGGTGCCGCCGTTGGCCTTGACGCCGGTCGCGCCGGCGGCGGTCTTGGCCTTGGCCTTGGCCGGGAAGTCGTAGGACTTGCCGTTCACGAGCAGGACCGGGTGGGGGCCGTCGACGCCCTCCAGGCTCAGGTTCAGGCCCTCGACCGTCGCGCTGACGTTGTCCCGGTTGAGCAGCGCCGCCACGTGCTGGATGTACGGGTCACCCGGCTTCCAGTCCGGGCCGACGTTGCGGATCCACGCCTCGGCGCTGCCGTTGGCGGGGTCGTAGCGCAGGACCGCGACCAGGCCCTTGCCGATGGAGACCACCGTGCCCTCGAACCGGGCGGCTCCGCCCTTGGTGTCCTGGTGCGCGGGGGTGCCGGCGCCCTGGCCCTGGGAGGAGGTCGTCAGGCTCTGGGAGACCTCGCCCGTGGTGGTGTCGAAGGTGACCAGCATGGTGCCGACCTGCCGGGTGACGACGCTGGGACCGCCGGCCTTGATGACGACGTGGTGGCCCTTGCCGGTGATCAGCAGGTTGTAGGCACCACGGGACAGCTGGTAGACGTTCCCGCTGCTGCCGTCGCGCATCTGCACCACGAACCGCCAGGTGCCGAGCTCGTTGGCCTGCGTGTCACCGTTCTTGTCGTCCGCCGGCTTGCTCTCCTTCGGCGCGGTGCTCGGGCTCGCCTTGCCCGTCTCCTTGCCGTTCTGCGCGGGAGCGCTCGCCTTCGCGGAGGGCTGGGTGCCGGTGGTCGGCGCGGTCGACGCCGTCGGAGCCGTCGGAGCCGTCGGCTCGGCCGGCTTCGTCGCGGGGACGGTCGGCGTGGAGGCGCCCGGGTCCATGGCGAACGCGGCGGTGGCGGGCGCGAGGACGGCGGAGGCGAGTGCGGCGGAGGCGACGGCTGCACGCAGGGCGTTACGACGGCGCGGGAACTTGGACATGCTGGACTCCTGGCTGGTCGGGCCTGGTCGGTTGGAAGTTCGCATGCCGCTTCCCTCTTGATTCGGATGAGGCCGGAGAGGTCGGGCGGGGCTGCTGAAGAAAACACTAACGATCACCTGTGACCGGTCTTTCGGGTTTTTGTCACGGAACATCAACAGCGATCGACCGAAACCGACCGAGTCGGGTCCGGACAACGCGAAACGGGCCGCTGTCCGAGGACAGCGGCCCGCTCACGGGTGGTTCAGGGTGTTCAGGAGTGGGCGCCCACGGCGGCCCGGCGGCGGTACAGCACCGCGAAGCCCAGGCCGGCCGCACCGGCCGCGGCCAGCGCGCCGCCGCCCGCGAGGAGGACGGTGTCGTCGCCCCGGCCCGCAACCTCCGCACCGGCGGCGACGCCGCCCTGCGGGGTGACCTTGGTCTGCGCACCGGCGGCCGACACGGTCCCGGTGCTGCCACCGTTGGCCTTGGTGCCGGTGGCGGTGCCCGCGGTGCCGGTGTCACAGCCGGCCGGCAGGGCCGGGAAGTCGTAGGTCGAGACCGGGTAGTCGCCGCCCTGCAGCTTCACCCACAGCTTCGGGTGCGAGGTGGAGGCGTCGATGATCTTGAAGTGGCCGTTCTGCTGCTGCGGGTGCTTGCGGTCGAGCCAGCCGCCGAACTGCTCGCCGTCGCGGTCCATGAAGCCGGCCTTCGGACCCTCTTGATCGTTCATGAGGATGGCGGTGACGTAGCGGCCGACGACAACCTCCGTGGTCACCCGGCACCGGGCGGCCTCCTCGCCGGCCTTGGTCACGGGACCCTGGCCGGGGTTGGCCTTGTTGCTGAGGATCTCGACGCTGCCGTCGGCGGCGTGCAACGTGATGAACTGGTTGTTGTACGTGATCGAAGCGTCCTTGCCGTCGGCTTCGACGCGCGCCGCCAGCACACCACTCGCCCGCCTGTTGGCGATCCGGCCTTCGTAATGGTTCGGGCCGAGCTTGTAGACGCGGATGATGCCGCCCTGGCGCAGGTCGTACTCGCCGACCAGCCTGCTGGCCTCGGCGCCGTTGCCGGAACCGCCATCCTTCTTCTCGGCGCCCGTCTCCTTGCCGCCCTTCGCCGGAGCGCTCGGCTGGGCCGACGGCTGCGCACCGCCGGTCGGCGCGCTCGACGTGGGGGCCGTCGGGGCCGTCGGAACCGTCGGGTCCGCCGGCTTGGTCGGTGCCGGGAGCTTCGGCTCCGCCGGCTTCGTCGCCGGGGCGCTGGGGACCGGCGACGGCGCCGCCGGGTCCATGGCGAACGCGGCGGTCGCCGGTGCCAGGACGGCGGAGGCGAGCGCGGCGGAGGTGAGGGCTACGCGGACCGCGGCGGCGGTACGGCGGCGGCGCTGGGGAACAAAAGCTGACATGCTGGACTCCTGGCTGGTCGGGCCTGGTCGATAGGGATTCGCATGCCGCTTCCCTCGCTTCGGGTGGGGCCGGAGAGGTCGGGCGGATCTGCTGAGAACTACGTTATGGATCGGATGTGATCGGACTTTCTGTCTTTTGTCACCGAACATCGACAGGAAGCGGAAGTGTCCGTACCGGAGTTGATCAAGGGCAGGGGGATGACATGCGCTACGCGCGTAGATATGCTCATCTGGTGACCACGCAGGCTCAAACAACAGTCCCCTCATCCGGCAACGAAGCCGCTGAGCGACTGGCATCGATGGCGGACGTCACCGCCTCCGACGCCGCGCTGCGCCGCTTCCTGCACGGCCTGCCGGGCGTCGACCCGGTCGGGCTGGAGGCCCGCGCCTCGGCGCTGGGCACGCGCTCGATCAAGACGACGGCGAAGGCGTACGCCATCGACCTGGCGATCTCCATGATCGACCTGACGACCCTGGAGGGCGCGGACACCCCGGGCAAGGTCCGGGCGCTGGCCGCCAAGGCTCTCAACCCCGACCCGACCGACCGCGGCACCCCCCGTACGGCCGCCGTCTGCGTCTACCCCGACATGGTGGCCACCGCGGCCGAGGCCGTGCGCGGTTCGGACGTGAAGGTGGCCTCCGTCGCCACCGCCTTCCCCGCGGGCCGTGCGGCCCTGCCGGTGAAGCTGGCCGACACCAGGGACGCGGTCGCCGCCGGGGCGCACGAGATCGACATGGTGATCGACCGCGGTGCGTTCCTCTCCGGCCACTACCTGAAGGTCTTCGAGGAGATCAAGGCCGTCAAGGACGCCTGCCGGCGCGAGGACGGCTCCGCCGCCCGCCTGAAGGTCATCTTCGAGACCGGCGAGCTGTCGACGTACGACAACATCCGCCGCGCCTCCTGGCTGGGCATGCTGGCCGGTGCCGACTTCATCAAGACCTCGACCGGCAAGGTGGCCGTCAACGCCACCCCGGCGAACACGCTGCTGATGCTGGAGGCCGTGCGCGACTTCCGCGACGCCACCGGCGTCCAGGTCGGCGTGAAGCCGGCCGGCGGCATCCGCACCACCAAGGACGCGCTCAAGTTCCTGGTGCTGGTGAACGAGACCGTCGGCGAGGAGTGGCTGACCAACGAGTGGTTCCGTTTCGGGGCCTCCAGCCTGCTCAACGACCTGCTGATGCAGCGCCAGAAGCTCAGCACCGGGCGCTACTCCGGTCCCGACTACGTGACGGTGGACTGACCATGGCTTTTGAATACGCACCGGCGCCCGAGTCGCGCGCGGTCGTCGACATCGCCCCGTCCTACGGGCTGTTCATCGACGGCGAGTTCCGCGAGGCGTCCGACGGCAAGGTCTTCAAGACCGTCTCGCCGTCGACCGAGGAGGTCCTCTCCGAGGTCGCCCAGGCGTCCGCCGAGGACGTCGACGCGGCGGTCAAGGCCGCCCGCAAGGCGTTCGAGAAGTGGTCGGCGCTGCCGGGCTCCGAGCGCGCCAAGTACCTGTTCCGGATCGCCCGGATCATCCAGGAGCGCTCCCGCGAGCTGGCCGTCCTGGAGACGCTCGACAACGGCAAGCCGATCAAGGAGACCCGCGACGCGGACCTCCCGCTGGTCGCCGCGCACTTCTTCTACTACGCGGGCTGGGCCGACAAGCTGGAGCACGCCGGTTTCGGGCCGAACCCGAAGCCGCTGGGCGTCGCCGGCCAGGTCATCCCGTGGAACTTCCCGCTGCTGATGCTGGCGTGGAAGATCGCCCCGGCGCTGGCCGCGGGCAACACGGTCGTGCTCAAGCCCGCCGAGACCACGCCGCTGTCGGCGCTGTTCTTCGCGGACATCTGCCGTCAGGCGGGCCTGCCGAAGGGTGTCGTCAACATCCTCACCGGCGACGGCTCGACCGGTGCCGCGCTCGTCGGGCACGAGGGCGTCGACAAGGTGGCCTTCACCGGCTCGACCGCGGTCGGCAAGCAGATCGCCCGTACCGTCGCGGGTACGGACAAGAAGCTGACCCTGGAGCTGGGCGGCAAGGGCGCCAACATCGTCTTCGACGACGCGCCGATCGACCAGGCGGTCGAGGGCATCGTGGGCGGCATCTTCTTCAACCAGGGCCAGGTCTGCTGCGCGGGCTCCCGCCTGCTGGTCCAGGAGTCGATCCAGGACGAGCTGCTGGACGCCCTCAAGCGCCGCATGTCCACCCTGCGCGTGGGCGACCCGCTCGACAAGAACACCGACGTCGGTGCGATCAACTCCGCCGAGCAGCTGGCCCGGATCACCGAGCTGGCCGACAGCGGCGTCGCCGAGGGCGCCGAGCGCTGGGCCCCGGCGTGCGAGCTGCCGGGCAACGGCTACTGGTTCGCCCCGACGCTCTTCACGAACGTCACCCAGGCGCACCGCATCGCCCGCGAGGAGATCTTCGGCCCGGTGCTGTCCGTGCTGTCCTTCCGTACGCCGGCCGAGGCCGTCGCGAAGGCCAACAACAGCCAGTACGGGCTGTCGGCGGGCATCTGGACGGAGAAGGGCTCGCGCATGCTGGCGGTCGCCGACAAGCTGCGCGCGGGCGTCGTCTGGGCCAACACGTTCAACAAGTTCGATCCCACGTCGCCCTTCGGTGGGTACAAGGAGTCCGGTTTCGGGCGCGAGGGTGGCCGTCACGGTCTGGAGGCTTACCTCGATGTCTGATCGCCTTAGCGTTTTCAAGACCTACAAGCTGTTCGTCGGGGGCAAGTTCCCCCGGTCCGAGAGCGGGCGGGTGTACGAGGTGACCGACTCCAAGGGCAACTGGCTCGCCAACGCCCCGCTGTCCTCGCGCAAGGACGCCCGGGACGCCGTCGTCGCGGCCCGCAAGGCCGTCGGCGCCTGGTCGGGCGCGACCGCGTACAACCGCGGTCAGGTCCTCTACCGCGTCGCCGAGATGCTGGAGGGCCGCCGCGACCAGTTCGTCGCCGAGGTCGCCGACGCCGAGGGCCTGTCGAAGGCCAAGGCCGCGGCCCAGGTGGACGCCGCGATCGACCGCTGGGTCTGGTACGCCGGGTGGACCGACAAGATCGCCCAGATCGCCGGGGGCGCCAACCCCGTCGCCGGGCCGTTCTTCAACGTCTCCGCCCCGGAGCCGACCGGTGTGGTGGCCGTCGTGGCGCCGCAGGACTCCTCGTTCCTGGGCCTGGTCTCCGTGATCGCCCCGGTGATCGCCGGTGGCAACACGGTCGTCGTGGTCGCCTCCGAGAAGGCGCCGCTGCCGGCGCTGTCGCTGGGCGAGGTGCTGGCCACCTCCGACGTGCCCGGTGGCGTCGTGAACATCCTGTCCGGCAAGGCCGCGGAGATCTTCCCGTCGCTCGCCGCGCACCAGGACGTCAACGCGATCGACCTGGCCGGTGCCGACGCCGCCCTGGCGAAGGAGCTGGAGGTCGCCGCCGCGGACAACCTCAAGCGCGTCGTCCGTCCACAGGCTGTGGACTGGTCCGCCGACCCGGGCACGAAGCGCCTGCTGGCCTTCCTGGAGACGAAGACCGTCTGGCACCCCACGGGTTCGCTGGGCGCGGGCGGTTCGTCCTACTGACGCCCCTCGCCCCTCGTACGACGGCGGTGGCGGCTTCCCCGGAAGCCGCCACCGCCGTCGTCGTCTCTGTCCGCTGTGCCCCTCTCAGCCGATGAGGCCCTTGCCGGGCGGGCCGAAGAGAGCCTGGCCCTGACTCTGACCCTGGCCCTGGCCCTGCGACGCGTCACCGGTGCTCAGGGGGCCGACGCTGTTGTTGCCGAGCGGGCCGACCGCACCCGTACCGTCCGCGCCGGCCGGGGCGAGGGGGGCGTTCGCGCCGGGCAGTGCGCCCAGCACCTGGCCGACCACGGGCAGGTCACCGAGCTGGCCGCGCTTGGTGACGGGGGACGTCACCATGTCGGTGCCGACCGGCTTGAAGTCGGCGACCTTGGTGCGGGCGCCGTTGTTGAGCGGGTCCACGGGCGTGGCGGCGAGCGGGTGGTACTTGAAGGTCTTGAGCACCGGCGACAACCCCTCCACCGACTTCTGCAGCGCGATGCCGGTGCCCACGAAGGCCGCCCCGACGTCCGTGCGCCCCAGGGTCGCGGTCGGCGGCTGGGTGTGGGCGCTCGCCTGCGCCGCACCGCCCGCCGCGAGCGCCGCGCCCGCGGAGACGGTCAGCCCGACGCGCATCAGCGCGCGGCGGCGCGGGGGTGGGGGAACAGCGGTGCGTGCGTGACGTGCGTGGGAGGCCATGGTCACCTGCCGTGAGAAGGATCGGATCGACAACGCAACGTAGTGGATGCGTTACTGAGTGCGCACGCCCGACCCGAGGGGATCCCCCATGCGGCCGAATGCCTCACACTGGTATCCCGTGACCTCCCTCCTGTCCTCCGCGCGCGTCATCCTGCTCACCGGGCCCTCGGGCTCCGGCAAGTCGTCCCTCGCCGCCCGCACCGGGCTGCCCGTGCTCAACCTCGACGACTTCTACAAGGAGGGGCACGACCCCACCCTGCCCCTGCTCGCCGACGGCAGCGGCACGGACTGGGACTCGCCGCTGTCGTGGGACGCGGACGCCGCCGTCGCGGCCATCGACGCCCTGTGCCGCACCTCCCGCACGACGGTGCCGGTGTACGACATCTCGACGAGCTCGCGCGTGGCCGAGGGCGTGCTGGACATCGGCCGTACGCCGGTGTTCATAGCCGAGGGCATCTTCGCCGCCGACATCATCGAGCGCTGCCGCGAGCTGGGCCACCTCGCCGACGCGCTGTGCCTGCGGGGACGGCCCTCGACGACGTTCCGCCGCCGCCTGATGCGCGACCTGACCGAGGCCCGCAAGCCGGTGCCGGTGCTCATCCGGCGCGGCCTGCGCCTGATGCGGGCCGAACGCGGCATCGTGGCCCGCCAGACGGCGCTGGGCGCCTTCGCCTGCGACCGCGACACGGCGATGGGGCGCATCGCCGCCGCGGCGGCCGGCCGCCGCGAGGACGTCCGCGCCCAGCCGTCGGCGGCGTAGCGCCCCGAAGGGGCGCGGGGAACTGCGCGAGCAACCACGACGCTCCCGCAGACGAGGTCCCCGGGGCTGCGCCCCGTCAGGGGCGCGGGGAACTGCGCGACAAGCCACGATGCGCCCGCAGGCGGAGTGCCGTGCTGCGCCCGGGCGCTGGCGGCGGCGCTTCGGCTGCGGGCCGTCGGCGGCCGATCGCGCAGTTCCCCGCGCCCCTGGCGGGGCGCTGTCCGCCGGTGGGCGGGTGCGCGTGGGCGCAAAAACGACGGAAGCGGGTCCGGCAATCCCCCCGGCTGCCGGCCCGCTTCCGCTTCCCCCGTGTTTCCCCCGTTTTCCCCCGTGTTTCCCCCCTCGGCTCAGGCCACGAGTTCCCCGAAGGACTCGCGTACCCCCCGGCCCTTGCCGATGGCCTCGTCGTCGCGCAGGCGACGCAGCGAGCGCCAGATGCTGCTCTTGACGGTGCCGACACTGATGTCGAGGATCTCCGCGATCTCCGGGTCCGTGCGGCCCTCGTAGTAGCGCAGGACGAGCATGGTGCGCTGGAGTTCGGGCAGGCGGGCCAGGGCCTGCCACAGGACGGCGCGCAGTTCCGTGCCGCGCATGGCGTCGCTCTCGCCGGCCGTCTCGGGCAGTTCCTCGGTCGGGTACTCGTTGAGCTTGCGCCGGCGCCAGGCGCTGATGTGCAGGTTGGTCATCGTGCGGCGCAGGTAGCCGCCGATGGCCGCCTTGTCGGAGATGCGGTCCCAGGCGCGGTAGGTGGAGAACAGCGCGCTCTGCAGCAGGTCCTCGGCCTCGTGCCGGTCGCCGGTCAGGTGGTACGCGGTGGCGTACAGCGCGGCGCGGCGTTCCTGGACGTAGGCGGTGAAGGCGGCCTCGGCGGACTCGCTGCTCTGGTGCGACACGCCGGTGCGCTCCGTCGTCGCGGCCGCGGGGGCGCCCCCCGCGCCCGGCGCGGCCTCGCCGTACGTGATCGCGTCGACCGCGATCATGTACGGCGGACGGATGCGTCCGGTGCCGCGAGCGCACCCCCGCCCGCCCACGGCACCGGACATCTCGGTGCTCCGTCCGGCGTCGTGCAGGCGCGTGCGAACTGCGCTGGTCGCGGTGCTGTGCAGTGTGTTCATCTCGCGCCCCCCGTCGGTGGAGCCAACTCGGTCCGGCAGTGACCGGACGTCGGTGGTGCCCGGTGAACATCAGCCTGCCGGGCCAGTTTCATGGCGCTGTCCGCCGACTGTCACAGCCCTGCAACAGCCTCGGCGCGTGGCGTTGCGCAGGTCCCCGGAGGCCGCCGCGGTGTCCTCGGTCGAACTACCGGCCACTCTTGGGCCAGAATGACCACTGTGCCTTTCCTGTTGCTGATCGAGGACGACGACGCCATCCGCACGGCTCTTGAGTTCTCCCTGTCCCGCCAGGGTCACCGTGTGGTGACCGCGGCGTCGGGCGAGGACGGCCTGAAGATGCTGCGCGAGCAGCGGCCCGACCTCGTCGTGCTGGATGTGATGCTGCCGGGCATCGACGGTTTCGAGGTGTGCCGGCGCATCCGCCGGACCGACCAGTTGCCGATCATCCTGCTGACCGCGCGCAGCGATGACATCGATGTGGTGGTGGGTCTGGAGTCCGGTGCGGACGACTACGTCGTCAAGCCCGTGCAGGGCCGGGTGCTGGACGCCCGGATCCGGGCGGTGCTGCGCCGGGGGGAGCGGGAGTCGAGCGATTCGGCGGCGTTCGGTTCGCTGGTCATCGACCGGTCGGCGATGACGGTGACGAAGAACGGCCAGGATCTGCAGCTGACCCCGACCGAGCTGCGGCTGCTGCTGGAGCTCAGCCGCCGGCCGGGGCAGGCGCTGTCGCGCCAGCAGTTGCTGCGGCTGGTGTGGGAGCACGACTACCTGGGCGACTCCCGGCTGGTGGACGCCTGTGTGCAGCGGCTGCGCGCGAAGGTGGAGGACGTGCCGTCCTCGCCCACGCTGATCCGTACGGTCCGTGGCGTGGGCTACCGGCTGGACGCCCCGCAGCAGTGATCCCGCAGCAATGATCCGGCAGCAGTGATCCGGCGCATCCGCGCCGTACGCACGACGTCGAACGAACACGAGGACTGAGAGCAGACAGTGACAAAGGAGCCCGGTCGGGTGGGGGGCTGGGCGGCGGCCAGGAGGATGCCGAGGCCGAGCCTGCGGTGGATCAGCCTGCGGCTGCGCCTGATGCTCGTCTTCGCGCTGGTGGCGCTCGCCGCGGCGGTGTCGGCGTCGGGGATCGCGTACTGGCTCAACCGTGACGCCGTGCTGACGCGCACCCAGGACGCTGCCCTGGAGGACTTCCGCAAGTCGCTGCAGGACAACACCGGTTCGCTGCCGCTGTCGCCGACGTGCCCGGAGCTGCAGGAGGCGGCCGACCGGATGGCGGCGACCTCGCAGAAGTACGAGGTGCTGCTGATCGGCAAGGTCAAGGGCGGCGGGAGCTGCGCGGCGCCGTCCGACCGCGACCTGTTCACGCTCGCGACGGTGCCGAAGACGCTGGTGACGGCGGTCAACCGGGAGCGGAAGGTCACCGAGTCCAACCCGTACCCGTACCACCTGTACTGGCAGCGGATCACGCTGAACGGCAAGCCGTACCTCGTCGGCGGCGCCAAGGTCATCGGCGGCGGGCCGACCGGCTACCTGCTGAAGTCGCTGGAGAACGAGCGGGCCGACCTCAATTCGCTGGCCTGGTCGCTGGGCATCGCCACGGGCCTGGCCCTGATCGGCTCGGCCCTGCTGGCGCAGGCCGCGGCCTCCACGGTGCTGCGGCCCGTGCAGCGGCTGGGCGACGCCGCGCGCCGGCTCGGCGAGGGCAAGCTGGACACCCGGCTGCGGGTGTCGGGCACCGACGAGCTGGCCGACCTGTCGCGGACGTTCAACAGGACGGCCGAGTCGCTGCAGAAGCGCGTGGAGGACCTCAGCTCCCGGGAGGCCGCGAGCCGGCGCTTCGTCGCCGACATGTCGCACGAGCTGCGCACCCCGCTCACGGCCATCACCGCGGTGACGGAGGTGCTGGAGGACGAGGCCGACTCGCTCGACCCGATGATCGCCCCCGCCGTGCAGCTCGTGGTCAGCGAGACCCGCCGCCTGAACGACCTGGTGGAGAACCTGATGGAGGTCACCCGCTTCGACGCGGGCACGGCCCGCCTGGTGCTGGACGACGTGGACGTCGCCGACCAGATCACCGCCTGCATCGACGCCCGCGCCTGGCTGGACGCGGTGGAGCTGGACGCCGAGCGCGGCACCATGGCCCGCCTCGACCCGCGCCGCCTGGACGTGATCCTCGCCAACCTCATCGGCAACGCCCTCAAGCACGGCGGCTCGCCGGTGCGGGTGTCGGTGCGCGCCGACGACCAGCAGGTCGTCATCGCCGTGCGCGACCACGGCCCCGGCATCCCCGAGGACGTCCTGCCGCACGTCTTCGACCGCTTCTACAAGGCCAGCGCCTCCCGGCCGCGCTCGGAGGGCAGCGGCCTGGGCCTGTCGATCGCGCTGGAGAACGCCCACATCCACGGCGGTGAGATCACCGCCGCCAACTCCCCCGACGGCGGCGCCGTCTTCACCCTGACGCTGCCGCGCGACGCCTCCGGCATCGAGCCGGGCTCCGGTGACGGGGCGGGCGGCGGCGACCGCGCGGAAGGGGACGCACAGTGAGAACGGCAGCACGTGACGGCAGGAGCAGACCCGGCCGGGCGCTGGTGGCGGCCGGGGCCGCGCTCGGCGGGCTCGCCGTGCTCGCCGGCTGCGGCATCCGCGGCACGACCGTGCCCGTGGACGCGGGCAGCGCACCCTCCCGGGCCACCTGCGTCGTCCAGCCGCACGACGCGCAGCCGCAGCCGTCCGCGCCGTCCAGCAGCGCCACCACCACGGTGCAGCTGGTGTGCACCTCGCAGCTGCTGCCGGTGACTCGGCAGGTGACCGTGCCCGAGGGCGGCGACCCGCTCGCCCTGGCCCGGACGCTGCTCGCCGAGCTGAAGCGGCAGCCCACGCCCGCGGAGGAGGAGGCCGGCTTCTCCACCGAGGTGCCCCAGGCGCTGGCCGTGAACGCGCCGCGCCGGGGCGACCCGGCCGGCACGCTGCGGCTGAGCAGCGAACCGGACGACCTGCCGGCGGTGGCCCTGGCGCAGCTGGTGTGCACGTTCGCGGGCACGCCCGCGGCCGACGGGCGCAGCACGGTGGCGCTGGGCGGTCCGGGCGAGGAGCGGCCGCGCGGCTACGCCTGCACGGACGAGACGCGCACGCGCCCGGAGTCGGCGCGCGGCAGCGGCACGACCCTTCCCTGACGGCGCGCCCGGTACTCCCGGGCGCCTCTTGACGCCCCCCGTCGGCAACGGGCGCTGACTCTCCGTACCCGCACGCGGAACCGCGCGCCCCGCGTGCGGCGTCATGGGGGGCGTGCAGCGTCATGGCTACGGCGGTACGCCCGCCCTCCGATACCGCTACCGCGTGGCGGGCGGTGTCCTCCTGGCCGTTCATCTCCTGGTCCTCGGCTGGCTCGCGCTGCGTCCGCTGACCGCGCCGTGGGTGAGTGCGGCGCACCTGGAGCCGCTGGCCACGATCCGCGCCGACCTGGCGCTGGGGCCGTGGGAGGCGACGCGGTCGATCGCGGCCGGGGTGCTGCCGTTCGCCCCGCTGGGGGTGCTGCTGCCGTGGGCGGGGGGCCGGATCTCGGCGTCCGCCGTGGGGTCGCTGGCGCGCACGGTCTTCACGGCCGTGATGCTCTCGCTGATGCTGCAGGTGGTGCGCAGCGGGGTGATGGGGCAGGTCCTGGACGTCGACGCGTTGTTGCTGAACGTGACGGGGGTGACGGTGGCCCACCTGGCGGTGGTGCCGGCGCTGCGGGCGCGGCTCCGTCGCAGGGCCGAGGCGCGCCCGGCGCGTGCCCCCCGCCGGGAGGAGGCGGACCGGGGGCTGACCCCGACGATCCCCAGGGTCGGGATCGCCCCATAGAGGGACGTTGTGCAGGGGGGTGCGGCCTTAGCGTTGAAGTGTCGGGAAGGCCGGAGACGGCGAACCGTTCCCGCACCGCCTGCCCACTGCGCCGAGCCCGAGGAGTCACGCCATGTCCCGCCCGCTGGTCCGTCCCCGCCACCACAGGATGATCGCCGGTGTCTGCGCCGGCCTGGCCGAGCGCTTCGGCACCTCCCGCACGACGATGCGGCTGATCTTCCTGCTGTCGTGCCTGCTGCCCGGCCCGCAGTTCGTGCTCTACCTCGCGCTGTGGGTGCTGATCCCGGCCGAGGGCAGCCCGCGGGCCGCCGCGAAGGCGACCGACTGGTGACCCGCCGGCGCCGTGCCGCCGGACAGCGCAGCGGGCCGCGCATCCCGTCAAGGGGTGCGCGGCCCGCTGCGTGCCGTACGCGCCGGCCAAGCCGTCCGTGTGCAGGTGTCGCTCCGACGGATCGCGTCGAGGTGCCCGTTCCCGATCCGGTCCGTCAGTGCACGGGGGTGTTGGGGGTGCCCAGGCCCGGCAGGGACAGGCCGTTGGGGGCGATGCTCTTGGTGGGCAGGGCGCCCAGCAGGCCGGCGTTGCCCTTGTTGTCGGCGGGGGCCGTGGCGGGCGCGTTGGCCGTGGCCGAGGCCTTCTGGTGGGTGGTGCCGGCGAGCTTCTCGGCCGGGCCGGCCAGCTTGTCGGTGTGCAGGTGCGGGTTCAGGGCCGTGTCCGCGGCCCGGGCGCTCTGCTCCAGCAGCCCGGACTTCACCGCGCGGTCGGTGGCCGAGGCGACCGGGCCGCCCGCGGGCAGGAGGGTGGTCGCGGTCTCCATGGGGAGGCCCTTGTACGCGCCGGTGGCCGTGGTGGTGAGGGACTCGAGCGTGCCGGCGGAGGCGGTACCCGCCGCGCCGACGGCGATGGCGGCACCGGCGACTGCGACGCCGAGTGCCCTGAGAGATACCTGCTTCATCGGAATCCGTCCTCGTGTCGGAATGACGGGGGTGCGGGAAAGCTAGCCACCTTTCCCGCACCCCCGCAAACGACGACACGGCCGGACGGGCGGCCGGGAGAAGAATTCCCGGCCGCCTCTCCGCCATTTCCCGCCCGGCCGACCGGCCGGGTATTCCGGGGAATTGCTGGTCAGGCGCTTTCGACGATCGGCGTGCGGAACAGCCACTCCGACTTCAGCTCGGCGTAGCCGGGCTTGATGACCTCGTTGATCATGGCGAGACGTTCGTCGAATGGGATGAACGCCGACTTCATCGCGTTGACGGTGAACCACTGCATGTCGTCCAGCGTGTAGCCGAACGCCTTGACCAGGTGCTCGAACTCCAGGCTCATGCTGGTGCCGCTCATCAGACGATTATCGGTGTTCACGGTGAGCCGGAAATGCAGTTTCCGCAGCAATCCGATGGGGTGCTCTTCGTACGAAGCGGCGGCGGCCGTCTGGAGATTGGAGGTGGGGCACATCTCCAGCGGAATGCGCTTGTCGCGCACGTACGCGGCGAGGCGGCCCAGCTCGACCGAGCCGTCCTCCTTGACCTCGATGTCGTCGATGATGCGCACGCCGTGGCCGAGCCGGTCGGCGCCGCACCACTGCAGGGCCTGCCAGATCGACGGCAGGCCGAAGGCCTCGCCGGCGTGGATGGTGAAGTGGTTGTTCTCCCGCTTGAGGTACTCGAAGGCGTCCAGATGGCGGGTGGGAGGGAAGCCGGCCTCGGCGCCCGCGATGTCGAAGCCGACGACACCCGCGTCGCGGTGCTTGTTGGCCAGTTCCGCGATCTCCAGGGCGCGTGCCGCGTGCCGCATGGCGGTGAGCAGGGCGCCGACGCGGATGCGGTGACCGTTCGCACGCGCGCGTCGCTCGCCCTCGCGGAAGCCCTCGTTCACGGCCTCGACGACCTCGTCGAGGCTCAGGCCGGCCTCCAGGTGCTGCTCGGGGGCGTAGCGCACCTCGGCGTAGACGACGCCGTCCTCGGCGAGGTCCTCGGCGCACTCGGCGGCCACGCGGAAGAGCGCCTCGCGGGTCTGCATCACGGCGCAGGTGTGCGCGAAGGTCTCCAGGTAGCGCTCCAGCGAGCCGGAGTCGGCGGCCTCGCGGAACCAGACGCCGAGCCGGTCGGCGTCGGTCTCGGGGAGCTTGTCGTAGCCGACGGCGTCGGCCAGTTCGATGACCGTGCCCGGGCGCAGGCCACCGTCGAGGTGGTCGTGCAGCAGGACCTTGGGCGCGCGCCGGATCTGGTCGGGGGTGGGTCGGGACGCGGAGTGCGATGCGAACGGGGTCTCGGTCGTCATCTGCGCACTGTAGCCCCTACGCGCGTAGATGGCGGCGAACGATACGGAACGGTGACCCGTCGGCGGGGTGGACACCACCCGTCCTTCTGCCATGGTTGTCTGCCATGGTCCAGCAAGCGTTGCCGCAGCGAGACCCATGGGATCCCCAGGACCCACCGACCTCACAGGTCCCGGCGATCACCGCCGGAACCCCGGCCACCGCCGCAACCGCCCGCCTCGGCCCGCCCCTGGGCGCCGCCGGCCGGGCCGACGGCACGGTGCAGGGCGTGGCCCTGCTCCTGCCCGACGGCAGACCCACCGGCGAGCGCCGCCCCTCCCCCCTGGCCCTGCGCGCCCAGCGCCCCCTCGCCCGGCTGCTGAGCCGCTCCGGCGCGGCCGAGGGGCTGGTCGTCCATCTCGTCCGCTACCGCCACCGCGGCTGGAACGGCTCCGCCGCGCACCCCGTGCGGGACGCCGAGTGGGCCGCGGACGAGGTGGTGCGGCGCTACGGCGACGTACCGGTGTGCCTCGTCGGTACGGGCATGGGCGCCCGCGCCGCCCTGCGCGCCGGCGGGCACGCGGCCGTCACCTCCGTCCTGGCCCTCGCGCCCTGGCTGCCGGAGCCCGACGCCCTCCTCGCCCCCGATCCCGTACGGCAGTTGACGGGCCGGCGCGTGCTGCTGGTGCACGGCACCAACGACGAGCGCACCGACCCCGACCTGTCGTACCGGCTCGCCGAGCGGGCCAAGAAGGTCAACCGGCAGGTGTGCCGCTTCGAGGTGCACTCCGACGGCCACGCCCTGCGCCAGCACCGCACCGAAGTCCTGGCGCTGGCCGCCGACTTCGTCCGGGGCTGCCTGCTGGGCCACCCCTACGCCCGCCCGCTCGCGGACGCGCTGGCGGCCCCGCCGCCGCTGGGGCTGCGGATGCCGCTGGCAGCGGGCTTCGGGGAGTCCCTGCGGCATTGAAGGACGCTCACCGGTGCAGGAGCTGTCCCCTCCGCGAGAGCAGGAACCGCTTGAACGCCGCGACCGGCGGCGTGTCGGGGTGCCCGTCCAGCCAGGCCACCCCGATCTCCCGCACCGCCCGCGGCGCGGTCACCGCCAGCTCGACGACCCCGGGCCGCGGCACCGCGGGCGGCGGCAGCAGCGCGACCCCCAGGCCGGCGGCCACCAGGCCGCGCAGCGTCTCGGGGTCCTCGCCCTCGAACGCCACCTTCGGCGAGAACCCGGCCTCCGCGCACAGTGCGTCGGTGATGCGCCGCAGCCCGTAGCCGGGCTCGAGGGTGACGAACAGTTCGGCGGCCGCCTCGGCCAGCCGGATGCGCTTGCGCACGGCCAGCGGATGGTCCTCCGGCACCACCAGCCGCAGCTTCTGCTCGTCCAGCCGGCGGGCGACGAGATCCGGCTCGTCCGGCACGGGCGAGGTCAGGCACAGGTCGAGGTCGCCGGCCCGCAGCCGCTCGATCATCGCCTCGCCGTAGTTCTGCACGAGCTGGAAGCGCACGCGCGGGTGGTCGGCGCGGAAGGCGCGGATGAGCTCGGGTACGGTCTCCGAGCCCATGGTGTGCAGGAAGCCGAACGCCACCTTGCCGGCGGCCGGGTCGGCGTCCGCCCGTACGGTCTCGGCGGCGCGCTCCACCTCGTACAACGCCCGCTCGACGGTCGCGAGGAACGCGCGGCCCGCGGCCGTCAGCGAGACCGTGCGCCCGTGCCGGGCGAACAGCGCCACGCCCAGGTCGGCCTCCAGCCGGGCCATCGACCGGCTCAGCGTCGACTGCGGCATGCCGAGCCGGCGCGCGGCCCGGGTGACGTGCTCGTGCCGCGCCACCGCGGCGAACTGCGCCAGGCGCGGGGCCAGGGTCGCCGCCCAGGAGCCCTCCTCCAGCCCGGCCGTTGGCGTCACATCAAAGTTTTGGGTAACACTCCTGTTGCCAGTCGGTGACAGAGACGGCCGTGACCTGCGCTCATGCTCCACAGGAACGATTATGACGAGTCTGTGCATTGGACGCATCAGATGCTCCGTACATACGTTTGGGGCATGCCTCCTGCCGATATCAGGGCATCCGGCGCCGCTGTGCGTACGGGTGCCGCTGTCTCGCCCTCCTCTTCTTCTTCCGATGACGACTCCCGGCTGGTGCCCGGCGACTCCGCCTACCGCCGGATGACGATCGCGCTCTTCGCCGCCGGCGTCGCGACCTTCGCCCTCCTCTACTCCACGCAGGCCCTGCTCCCGGCGATCTCCACCGGCCTCGGCGTCACCGCCGACCAGGCCAGCTGGACCGTCTCCGCAGCGACCGCGGGCCTCGCCCTCGCCGTCATCCCGCTGAGCGCCCTCTCCGAGCGCCACGGCCGGCGCGCGACGATGACGGCCGCCCTGTGCGTCGCCGCCGCCCTCGGCCTCCTGGTGCCCCTCGCCCCCGACCTGGGCACCCTCACCGCACTGCGCGCGCTGCAGGGCGCGGCACTGGCCGGCGTGCCGGCCTCGGCAATGGCATACCTGGCGGAGGAAGTCCGCCCCAAGGCGCTGGTCGGCGCCATCGGCCTGTTCGTGGCCGGCAACTCCATCGGCGGCATGTCCGGCCGCATCCTCGCCGGCTGGGTCGCCCAGGCCTGGGGCTGGCGCGCGGGCCTGGCCGCCGTGGGCGCGCTCGCCGTGGTCTGCGCCGTCGCCTTCCGGGTGCTGATCCCCAAGGCGCGCCACTTCACGCCCGCCACGGTCTCCGCGCGCTCCCTCGGCCGTACGCTGCGCACCCACCTCTCCGACCCGCTGCTGTGCCGCCTCTACGCGATCGGCGCGCTGTTCATGACCGTCTTCGGCGCGGTCTACACGGTCGTCGGCTACCGCCTGGCCGGAGAGCCCTTCTCCCTCCCGCAGGGCGTCGTCGGCTCCGTCTTCCTCGTCTACCTGGTCGGCACCGTCTCCTCGGCCGCCGCCGGCAAGCTCGTCGGCCGCCTCGGTCGGCGCGGCGCCCTCTACCTCGCCGTCGGCACCACGGCCACCGGCCTGCTGCTGACCGTCTCCACCTCGCTCCTCGCGGTGCTCGCCGGCCTCGTGCTCATCACGGCGGGCTTCTTCGCCGGCCACGCCGTCGCCTCCTCCGCCGTCTCCCGCACCGCGAGGACGGGCCGCGCCCAGGCCTCGGCGCTCTACCAGATGGCCTACTACATCGGCAGCTCCGTGGGCGGCACCCTCGGCGCCCTCGCCTTCGGCGCGGGCGGCTGGGACGGCACGGTCGTCCTCGGCCTCGCGGCGATGGTCGCGGCCGCGTCGATCACCCTGTACGCGACCCGGCGCGCGATCGCCGAACGCCGCGTCCCGGTGACGGCCCGCCGGTGATGTCAGTGCCCCGCCGTACGGTGGGGCCCATGGCGACCAAGGCGTACGCGGCCCTCCTGCGCGGCATCAACGTGGGCGGCCGCAAGAAGGTCCCGATGGCCGAGCTGCGCTCCCTGCTGGAGCAGCTCGGCCACGGGGACGTCCGCACGTACCTGCAGAGCGGCAATGCCGTCTTCACCAGCCCGCAGCCGGACGAGGGCGTGCTGGCGGCGCAGCTGCGCGAGGCCCTCGCGGCCCGCTTCGGCTTCCCCGTGGACGTCATCGTGCGCGACCACGCCTACCTGGCAGCGGTGGCGGCGGCATGCCCCTTCCCGGCGGCGGAGCTGGAGGGCCGGCAGCTGCACGTGACGTACTTCGCCGAGCCGATACCGCCGCCGGCGGTGGAACGCTCCGGCTTCCTCCCGGAGGACTTCGCCCTCGGCGACCGGGCGCTGTACCTGTACGCCCCCGACGGCCTGGGCCGCTCCCCGCTGGGCGACACCCTGGCCCGGGCGGTGGCCAGGACGGGCGCCGTGGCCACCAGCCGCAACTGGAACACGGTCCTGAGGCTGACGGAGATGACGAAGCCCGGCGGCTAGCCCTTGCGCGGCGGCCGGGGCCCCGTAGGGGCGCGGGGCACCGTGGTGGACTCAGTGGCCCTGGGTGCCGTTCTGGTCGACGGGGTACAGGCCGAGCCTGTTCCCGGGGTCGGCCGGGTCGGCGCCCTTGACGTCGCCCACGTACAGGCTGACGCGGGCCTTGTAGCGGTCGAGGGCGGCGCGGTCGCTCATGAACCTGCCGAGGCCGAGCGGGTTCATGTTGTCGTAGTCGAAGATGCCCTTGCGGCCGGCCGGGGCGGCGACGTCGGTACGGGCGCTCCAGCCGTAGGAGGTCTGCTGGTACTGCTTCGACAGGATCCAGCTCAAGTACAGCTTGGCGGCGGCCTTGTGCGGGGCGTCCTTGAGGATGGCGCCGGTCTGCGGCCACGCGACCCACGGCGACTTCTCGGGGATGCTCGTCCTCGACAGGCCGCTGGAGCTGCCGGAGCTGCCGAAGTTCGCCACGTACCCGTCCTTGCCGACCCGGGCGGAGGCGTCGGCGGTGCCGCGGACGAACGTGGGGTTCTGGGCGCGCAGCTTCTTCAGGTAGTCGAAGCCGTACTTGTCGGTGAGCTGCTTGAAGTAGTACAGGACGGCGTCGTCGTCGTTGGGGTAGGTGAAGACGAGCTTGTTCTTGTACTCGGGCTTGAGGAAGTCCTGCGCCTCGACGGGGGCGTTGTCGCCGAGCGTGGTGGCGGTGACATTGGCGAAGCCGATGAAGAACAGGCCGGTGTAGTAGCCGTCCTTGTCCTTGACCTTGTCGTAGACCTTGTCCCAGCCGACCGGCTTGTACTTCTCCAGGGCCCCTTCCTTCTTCCAGCGCGGGAAGTCGTCGAGGGTCTGGAGGTGGACGACGTCGGCGACGACCTTGTGCTCGGCGATCTGGTTGTCGAGGCGGGCGTCGTGGTTCTTGCTGAAGTCGACGACGGTGTCGACCTTCATCTTGGGGAACTGCTTGACGAACGCGTTCTTGAGGTAGTCGGCCTGACCCGGCTTGTCCCCGCCGGCATAGACGACCAGCCGGCCGCCCTCGGCCACGGCCTCCTTGTACAGCTTCTGCAGCTGCACGTCCTCACTCGCGCTCTGCGACGGACTGGCGGCGGCGACAGTGGCACCGCTCGCGGCGAGAACGCCGACCGCGGCGGTTATGGCCCATGCCTTGCGGGTGGACTTCACGACGACTCCTTGTAGAGGACCGAAACGCTTGAATCTTCAAGCACTGCCCACCCTATGTCCTTGAATGTTCAATAAAAGTAAAAGGTCGACCCGCTCTGGTGGCCGCCCTGCGCTGAACGACCTCGTTTGCACGGCGGTAATCAACTTGCCGCCGGCCCCGCCGGGCGAGCAGGGTCTGGATCATGCTTGAACTACGCATCTTGGAATCGGACGACTGGCCCCTTTGGCGGGAGTTGCGACTGGCCGCGCTCACCGAGGCGCCCTCCGCGTTCGGATCGACGCTGGCCCAGTGGCAGGGCCCCGGCGACCGTGAGGAACGCTGGCGCGCCCGCCTGTCGATCCCCGGCGCACACGATCTCGTCGCGCTCCTCGACGGCCTTCCGGTCGGCATGGCCAGCGGAGTGCCGGGCGAGGAGGCGGAGAACGTGGAGTTGATCTCCATGTGGGTCCACCCCACGGCTCGCGGCAAGGGCGTGGGTGACCACCTGATCCAGGCGGTCGAGCAGTGGGCGGCGGAGCACGGCGCCACGACCCTGCGGTTGTCCGTCATGCCGGACAACCACAAGGCGGCCGCGCTCTACGAGCGCCACGGTTTCACGGACACGGGTGAGCCCGGCGACCCTCTGCCCGATGGCGTCGGCAGGGAGCGGGTCATGGCGAAGAGCCTGGCCGGTCGTACCCGATGACGCCCGCGGCCAGCTCCTCCGCCGTGATCTCCGTGGCCCACCCCTCGGGCGGCTCGGAATACGGCGAACACGCCCCGCACGCCCCACAGGCCCACCGCCCGTAGATCCCGTGCACATCGGCACCGCACCCCGTGCACGAGTGCGTCGTGTAGTACGGAATCCCCTCCACGCGCCTCGCCTCCCCGCGCCATCCCCGCGCTGCGGACATTGTCCAGGCTTCCTCGACGCTCAGAACGTCCGGGTCGTGTTCCAGGCGGCCTGACTCGCAGCAGCAATTCCGAAGCGCATGCGAAGTCCTTTCTGGATGAGTGGAGTTGCTCATCACGACCGCGCTCCGAGCATGACAGCACCCACCCGCCCTCGGGCCCAAATCACCCGAACGGGAGAGCAGTCAGGTCAGCCGATGCCGCGGGCAGCCTGAGCAACCATGCCGCCGACGCTGGCAACGGTCTGCCCCACAGCCTGCCGGACGCCCTGGGCGGCCTGCCCGATGGCATTGCCCTGCGCCTGGGCGGGTGCGGCCACGGCGGTGCACGCCAGGGTCAGGAGCGTGCTGACGGAAAGGGTGACGACGATGCGGCGTACTCGGTTCATACCGGTCCTCCTTGACGGCGGCGGGTGAACGCTCTCGCCAGCCAGGCTTCCCGGGTAGTGCGCATCCGTGCGCCGCGGAAGGAGCGCACGGGCGCTAGCGGGGGCGCGCCGCCGCCTTGACGGTGCGCAGGAGGGCGGCCAGGGCGGCGGGGCGCACGGCGAGCACGACGGCGGGATCGTCGCTTTCGCGGAGGCGTATGAGCCCTCCGGGTGGGAGCGACACCTCGACGCAGGAGCCCTCCGCCCCCACGCTGTAGGAGGACTTACGCCATGCCGGCTTGCACATATCGTCACCTAACGCAGCTCGTACAGGATGTGCTGGATCAAGCTCAGTGAGCTCTGAGGCGCTTGCCGCTCGGGGGCAGCATCGGGGTCCACCGGCGGCAGTGCCATGGCTGCGATCCGGTCGAACATGGCGGCGTAGTCCGCGACCACATTCTCGGCTCCGATGAAGTCCGCACTCGTCGGGTGTTCCCGGTACAACGTGTCTAGCTCGGGAGTTGCCCCACCGAACAGGACGAAGGACCTGACGAAGGTGGAGTAGGGACCCTTCTCGAAAGGGAAGATCTGCACGGTCACGTGTGGCAGCCGGGCCACCTCGATCAGTCGCAGCAGCTGCCGACGCATGATCTTGGCGTCTCCCACCATCATCCGCAGTCCGGACTCCGGGATGACGGCGTGGTACTTCTGCAGTCTCGGCAGGACGCGCTGCCGCGCGAGGCGGAACTGCACCCACCTGTCCAAGTGCCGGTGGTCCTTCTCGACGCTGGAAATCACCGCGTGGGCGTAGTCCTCGGTCTGCAGCAGCCCGGGCACGACCGACGACTCGTGGGAGCGAATGGTCGTGGCCTGGGATTCCAGCTCCGCCAAGTCGAATGCTCTGCGCTGCAGGGAGTCCTTGAAGTCGTCCCACCAGCCCTTGCCCGACTCCTGGGCCATGGCCATGAGCCCGTCGAACAGCGGCCCGGGCGGACAGCCGTACTCCCGGAGGAGCATGTAGAGCCGGTTCCTGGTCACGTCCAGGCGGCCGCTCTCGATGTTGCTGATACGCGCCCTGTCGGTATCCAGCAGGGCAGCCGCTCGATCGCCCGAAATCCCGGCTCTCTCCCGCAGCTTGCGCAGCTCGGCTCCCAGGCGACGCTGCCGCGCGCTGGGCTCCTTCCTCGGTGGCACCCGTGACCTCCTTCCAGCTTCCGGCAGTCTGCCGACGGGCCGACGGAAGGGTCCACTCACCGAGTGGCACATCACCCACACGGGGCGACATCGAGGTGATTCATTGCACGCCCGTAAAACCTTTCACTACGGTCGAGCCGACTCGATTCCCCGCGGAACAACGCGGAAGTGCACCTGCGCCACGGCACGTTGGCGCGGACAAAGACACCGCGTACCGCCCCCGCTCCCCGGACTCGGAGACGCACATGCCGGACTGCTCCCTCGTCTTCCCGCCCCACCCCGCATGGGTGCGGACCGCACGCGAGGCCGTGCGGACGCTCGTCATGGCCGCGCGCCGCAGCGATCTCGCGGAAACCGCCATGGCCCTCACCTCCGAGGCGGTGACAAACGCCGTCAACGCGTGCCGGATCGGCAACTGCACCGCCCCCGTCACGCTGAGCGTGGAGTGGGCGACCCCGCACCACATCAAGGTGCTGGTGCACGACGACGCCCCCGGCCTGCCCGCACTGCGGCAAACCGTCGCACCGCACGACGAGTCGGGGCGCGGGCTGCTGCTCATCGACCGCCGCGCGCAGGCGTGGGGCGTGTGCCCGGACGGCCCGGGCGGGGGCAAGTCGACGTGGTTCGTCCTGGGCGGCGGGCCGCCCAGGAGGACCTCCCGCTCGCCGATCGACTGCCCGGACTGCACCGGTCTGGAGGCGGCGCGCCGCAAGGCCGTGGCGGGCGGCGACCGCACCGAGATCGAGGACACGACCGTGGCCGTACGCAGCCACTTCCGCGACGAGCACCTGCTGCCCCGGTGGACACAGTGACCCCCGCCTACACCGCTTCCTGCGGTTCGCGCCCCGCGCCCGCCGGCGTACCCGCGTGCGGGCAGCCGATGGCGTTCATGACGGCCAGGCCCTGGTCGTCGACGAACTTGGTGAACACCTGCTGCGCGTAGCCGAAGATCAGGGCCCAGGCGATGATCTGCGCGGAGGAGTCCAGGGCGCTGAGGCCGGGGACGAAGTCGCCGCGCATCAACAGCAGTCCCAACAGAGCGGTGAGCGCTCCCATCGGGAGTTTGAGCAGGGCCAGCGCCACCGGCACGTTGTACGGGGCGGAGGTGCCCCGGATGTGGCGCAGGGACACCGCCGCGGCCACCGAGGCCGCCACCGTCCCGGTCATCTCGACCACGGGGTAGTCCCACGTGGACGCGGCTCGGCCGAAGGCAACGTCAAGGTCCTTCGCGTCCGAGGGTGGCTCCATGCCGGTCGGGCAGACGATGCCGATGCCCTCCGGCCGGAAGCACAGCGGCACCACGTCCGGCGCCCAGACGCCGAGCACCGCGACCGTGACCGCCATCACCGCCAGCCCCAGGCTGACGATCAGCACGATGCGGACGAAGCTCAATGCGCGGAGCTTCTCCCGTTGCAGGGCCTGCTGGGCGGTGACGACGGCGCCGACGAGTGCCGCGCGCTGCGCCGGGGTGAGGGGGACGTCGCGGACTTCCCGCGCGATCTCCTCGACCCGCTTGCGCCGCTCGTCCGTGACCGGCAACTGCTCCCGTACGACGGCCACAAGGCCCGGCATGAGTGCCTGGACGTCGGCGAGCGGGGCCAGCCGCAGCAGCAGGCTGTACGCGGCGTCGATGTGGACGTTCGCGACGGCCAGGTGCTTGTTCGGCCGGTGACCGGGATGGGTGCCGTGGCCGAGGGCGTCCTCCGCCGCCTGGAGTTCGGCGTACGCCTCGTCCGCCAGCGCCGGGGCCGCGGCCCGCACCCCCGGGTCGGCGTCATCGAGTGCCCTGACCTTCGCGACCTGGACGCGTGCACGCAGTTCGCCGATGCGTGAGCGGGCTCCTTCGCGGAGCTCCCAGGTGCCCTTCTCGTAGCGGCGCTGATGATGACGGTTCCCGGCCATACCGGCGAATATCGCCGATCCCGGCAGCAGGGGCGGCGCGATACGGCCTGATTAATCCCATTGGTCCACCGGGCCTGTCCCCCCTGCTGTTCAGGCGGATTCGAGGACCGGGCGGAGTTCGATGGTTTCCGGGGTGGGGAGGCTCTTGGCCAGTTCGAGGGCTTCCTCTCGATCGGCAACCTCGACGACGAACCAGCCGCCGAGCGTCTCCTCGCCGGCGTGCGCAGGCCCGTCGGTCACCGCTGATGTCCCGTCGGCGGTCGTGCGCACCGTGACGGGAGTGATGTGCTCGGTCTCCAGGGCCTCGCCGCCGACCAGTTTTCCGGCCGCGGCCAGGCCGCCGATCCAGTCTTCGTACGCCTTGCGGTACGCGGCCCGGTCGGCCTGGATCCGGCGACGCGACTCGTCCGTTTCGAAGATCACGAACGCGTATTTCACAGAAGTCCCTCTCCGGTCGCCGTACGGGCGACCCCTGCTGACGGTATGCAAAGGCTGCAGCCGGTTCCGGCCGTCAGGCGCTCTGGGGGCCGGCCGGGGTGACCCATTCGACGAACTGGACGATCACCCCGTTGGGGTCGGTGACCTGGAAGAGGCGTTCGCCCCAGGGCTCCTCGCGCAGCGGCATGGTGATCTCGACGCCCTCGGCGCCCAGCCGCTTTTCCTCCAGCTCGATACCGGTGGTGGTGAAGGCGAGGATCACGCCGGAGGCGTGCCGGTCACGCTGGTCGGCCGGCAGCACTTCGGTGCCACGTGCGAGCAGGACGATGTCCATTGCGGCATCGTCGCGCGACAGGGAGGCGAATCCCTCGGCGGCGGCCTGCTCGGTGTAGCCGAGGTGGGTGGTGAAGAACCGCTGGGACGCGGCGACGTCGTCGACGGTGAGCGAGACGGTGGACGCGCTGATCTGCAAGGTGCTTCTCCTCAGTGGTTTCCGGGAGCCGGAGGTACGGGTGGCCGGGTGAGCGCAGGTCAGCAGCCGGAACGCCGCGGCAGATTGCGGACCCGCGGGAGGGCCCGCCGGGCAGGTGCGGGGAGAACGCGAGCCGGACGCCGATGGCCGCGGGGTGGAATCGCGGCGCGGTTGCCGCCCCCGATCGGGACCGGGCCGATCGCGACGGGTGCGACCCGAAGGGCGACAGGGCGGGCTTCGATCACGGACACATCCGTTCTTAACTCCGTAGGAATTTTACGACGGACGTAACTTTAGGCCGACCCCCTCCGCAGCGTCAACATAAAAATGCCACGAGGGTAAGATTTCCCCATGACTACGGACGCCACCTCCCCCGCTCCCCCTGCCGGCCTGCGGGAATCCAAGAAGCAGGAGACCCGGCAGCTCATCTCCGACGTCGCCACCGGCTTGTTCCTCGCCCAGGGTTTCGAGCGGACCACCATCGCCGAGATCGCCGCCGCCGCGCGGGTGGCCAAGAAGACGGTGACCAACTACTTCCCGCGCAAGGAGGACCTGGCCCTGGACCACCAGGACGCCTTCATCGCCTCCCTGGCCGGTACGGTGACCGGCCGACGGGCCGGCGAGTCGGCCCTGGCGGCCCTGCGCCGCGCCTTCGCCGACGCGGCCGCGGTCGCCGACCCGGTCGCAGGGTTCTCCGGCCCCGACTTCGCCCGGATGATCGCCGACAGCCCCACCCTCACCGCCCGGCTGCGCGACCTGCACGACCTGCGCGAGGCCGCCCTGGCAGACGCCTTGGCGGACGCCACCGGCGCACCCCGCGGCGACATCACCCCCCGCACCGCCGCCGCCCTGCTCGGCGCCGTGCACCGCACCCTGTTCCAACGCATCCAGGAACTCACCCTCACCTGCCAGGACAACGCCCGGATCTCCGCCACCGTCACCGCAGAGGCGGACCGTGCCTTCGGCCTGTTGGAGCCTTCGCTCGCCGACTACGCCACAGCGTGAGCCGGGCGCCGCTCGCCGGCCCGGGCGGCCGGCATGCGCGCCTTCGGCTCCGCGATCCCCCGCCGGTCACCCGCACGGAAAGCCCCGACCACCGTCAGCCGGACGCCCGGCCCCGCACGTACGGGAAACGAGCGGAGCGTCTCCACCGGCCCCAGCCACATCGCGGCAGCAGCCAGCTCCCCCTCAGCCACAAACCCACGGCGCGATCTCCTCACGCACCCCCACCCCGCGACGGCACGAGAACGGCGACCAGCCCCAAGCCCACCCGCAGCCCGGCGACAAAGGCACGCCCCCACCCCTCCCCTCGTAGCCGGCCAAATCTCTGACCCGCACCAGCCCTCCCTCCCTGGTGGTGACACCACCAGCACCACCACGATCCTGGTTGCCCAAGCTCCCGCCCCCCAAAGTGGAGACCACCCAAACCCCACCGCCACCTCCACCCCAGGGAGCACCCCATGAGCAGCTACGCCGCCCTCGCCGGACGTACCGCCGTCGTCACCGGAGCCGCCAGCGGCATGGGCGAGGCCACCGCCCGCCTGCTGGCCACCAACGGTGCTCGCGTGGCGCTGCTGTCCCGCCGCCGCGACCGGCTCGACGACCTCGCCGCGAAGATCGTCGCCGACGGCGGTCAGGCCCTCGTCGTCCCCGTGGACGTCACCGACCAGGCGTCCGTCGACGCGGCGGTCGCCGCCGTCCACGAGGCGTACGGTCCCGCCGACCTCGTCGTCAACAACGCCGGCGTCATGCTGCCGAACCCGATCGACGACGGCCGCGTCGACGAGTGGACGCGGATGATCGACACCAACATCACCGGTGCCCTGCGCATCATCCGCGCCTTCACCGCCGACCTCGTCGCCGCGGCCGCGGAGGGCCGTACCGCCGACCTGGTCAACGTCTCCTCGATCGCCGCGCACCTGACGTTCCCGAACTACGCGGTGTACAGCGCCACGAAGGCCGCGCTCACCCACCTGTCGGCCATGCTCCGCACCGAGCTCGGCCCGCGCGACGTCCGCATCACCAACATCGAGCCGGGCATGACCGACACGGAGCTGGGCGGCCACATGGACAACGCGGCCCTCGCCGAGGAACTGCGGGGCCTGCAGGAGGCGGTCGGCTCGCTGTCGTCCGACGAGATCGCCGACGTCATCGCCTTCGTCACGAGCCGCCCCCGACACGTGAACCTGCGCCAGGTGATGGTCCTCCCGACCCGCCAGGCCTAGGCGGAGCCCGCCGGTGGCGCGTCGACTGCGGGCCGTCGATGGCTGATCGCGCAGTTCCCCGCGCCCCTGACGGGGCGGGGCTACACGATCCGCCGGACGCGTCCCAGGGACCCTCGTAGCGTCTCATCCCTCAGCCCTCAACTCTCAGCTCTCAGGCCCTGTTGAGGGTCCGGGTCACCCCCGACACCACCGCCGTGGTCAGGACCCAGCCCGCGGCGACCAGCGCATTGGCCAGCCACCGGCAGGTGCCGTCCGTCCAGTACCAGGCATTGCGCTGTCCCAGGCCGCCGATGGGGACGAGCAGGTCGACGGTGTAGACGACGGCGTGGAACGGGCCGCCCTCCCCTGGCTTCACGGGAGCCGGCGTGTGCGTTCCGAAGACGATCGTGCCGAGGAGGGTGAGCGCGGCGAGCCACAGGCCGGCCTTCCACGGGCGGTAGCCGTAGCCCACGGTGACGTCGAGGAGCCGGCTCCACGCCCTTCCGCCCGGGTGCAGGGTGCGGCGGCGGTGTCGCTGCTTGGCGACGAGGACGCGGCGGGCGTGGTCGTCGTGCCCTATCTGCCGGTACCAGCGGGCGAGTTGCTCGTACACCTGCGGGACGTAGCCGGGGTTGCGCCGGATCCAGGCGAGGCGGCGCCGGACGTCGTCCGGTCGCCTTCCGGATTCGGCGTGGAGGGAGCCGTAGACCAGGCCGTCCAGTCGTACGTTCCGCGGCCAGCTGTGTTCGCCGTCCCGCAGCGTGGTCACGTGAGCGCCGCGCAGGTCCACGGCCCCTGCAGGCGGGGTCGTGGGCGTGAAGGTGAGGTCTTCGGCCTGCATCCGGGCGCACACGACGGTGTCGACGGCGTCGAGCGTCGCGCCGTCGAAGGTGACGAGGTCGGTGACGCGGGCGCCGCGCAGGCTCATCGCTCCCAGAGCGGTAAAGCCCTGGGAGCAGTCGAGCGTCGTGGTCGTCATCATGTCGGCGGTGAGGGAGTTGCCGCCCGCGTTGGCGAGGTGGGCGCCCTGCAGGAAGAGGCCACCGGAGAGCCGGGCGCCCAGCAGGCGGACCTCGCCGTGTGCCGTGAATCCGTTCCTGCAGAAGACGCCGCCTTCGGCGACGAGACCGCCGGCCGCCACGGCCAGTCCTCCGGGCGCGTCGATGTGCGTGCCGTTGAGCAGCACTTCACCGTGCACGTGGGCGTGGTTGAGCTGCAGCGAGGTCACCCGGCCGCGCAGGCGCGAGAGGGGTCCGCCGTCGAGTAACGAGCGCTGCAGGTCGAGACGGCCTTGGATGCGCGCGGACCCGGCCATGAGGCCGGGGATCCGGCACCCCCTCATGGCCACGACTGCTGTCGACGCTCCGAAGAGGTCCACTTCGCGTTCGAGCCAGCAGCCGTCGAGGCTCAGGAGGTGGTCGATCTGCGCGCCGGCCAGGTACAGCTGTCCGGTGATGCGCGCACCGGACAGCCGCACTGCGGGTACGGCGCCTCCGGAGCCCTCGGTGTTAGCCCCCAGCAGCAGGGCGGCCACGACGGCCGCGCGCACCGTGCGCTCCGGCCCCCACCGCGCTCCCCCGTCGGCGCGGTCGTCGGCGCGGTCGTCGGCACGGTCGGCGTCGGCCGTCCCGGCCCACAGGTCCACCGGGCGCCCTTCGGGGAAGGCGTTCCACAGCTCCCGTTCGGGCGGCGTCAGCTCCTCATACGTCAGCATGCGGCGCAGCGTAGTGACGGCCTGCCCGGAAGGACCTCGACCGACCGCCGGCCGGTTACTTGTAGATTCCCACCGGCGTACCGCACTTCCACACCGAGCCGCCGTGGTAGTTGACCCAGGAGCAGACGGTGAGCGTGCCGGAGATGAAGTTGCCGCCGTAGGGGACGGCCTCGGTGTAGGTGTGCGACCTGCGGTTGTCCACGGCGGGGTTGAGTTTGTGGTTGTAGTGGCCCTCCGTACTCTTGATGGCCACGAACGCCTGTGACTGCCCCCGGTGCGCGCCGGAGTCCTTCAGCGTGCCGTAGATCTTCACCTTCTCGTTCGTGACGTAGTAGGAGCCGATGAACCGGGCGTCCGCGCTGGAGGCGTTGACGCCGACCGCGTGGGCAGTGCCGGTGGCGGTCAGGGCGAGGGCGCCGATGGTGGCCGCGACCGCGGCCGTCCTGCCGATGGTTACCAGACGGGACATCGCTTGCTTCCTCTCCATAGGTGACGGTCTTGCTGCGTGACAGCAGCCTGTTGACGACCCCGGGCAACGGCAACGGCCGGGCGGTGTCCCGGACCGATCGCCGCTGTCCGGCCTGGTCGGACTGCCGTCCGGGGCCGATCCGGACAGAACCGTTGCCCTATGGCATGCCCGCGGCAACCATGTGGGCATGGGGAGCCAGGGGGAGCGGGCCCCGCAGGATGCGCGGGATGCCGCTGAGTTCATGGCGCTGCTCAGGCAGTTGAAGGACGCATCAGGACTGACCTACCGGCAGTTGGAGGCCCGTGCCGCCGACGGCGGTGACGTGCTGCCGCGCAGCACGCTCGCCGATGTGCTGCGGCAGGACGCGCTGCCGAGGGCCGAGCTGCTGGCGGCGTTCGTCCGGGCGTGCGGGCACGGGGGTCACGTACAGGAGTGGCTGGCGGCGCGGGAGCGGCTCGCTTCCCGGCAGCAGGGGTCCCCGCCGCCGCCACCGCCGCCACCGCCCGGACGGCGGCGCATCGGCCGGTACGGCCGGGTCCTGGGCGTCGTGGTGGTGCTGCTGGCACTGGTGGGCGGCGGCGCGTACCTCGCGATGGACAGGACGGGTGGCGGCGACCGTGACCAGCCGAAGCGCACCGTCGCCTCCAGCGCCCCGCCCGCTGCCACCGCCCTCGCCCCCGCCCCCGGCACGTACCGCATCCGTTCCGCCGTCTCGTCCCTCTGCCTGTCCGAGCGGGACGGTCAGGGCGCCGGGAACGTCTACCAGGCGGACTGCCGCAGCAGCGTCCCCACGTACGCCCTGGAGGAGGCGGACGGCGGGGCGTACCGGATCCGCAGCCTCCACCCCGTCTTCGGGTACGGGTGCCTGGGCGTGGGGAACGGCAGCGCGAAGGGGGGCGCGCAGATGATGGACGACTACTGCGGTCACCGCGGCACGGCCGAGAACTTCCGCCTGCGGCGGGAGGGAGCGCCGGCGGGCGGGTACCGCGTCATGCCGCTGCACACGGGGGCGTGCGTGTCGGTGCCCGGCGGCTCGAAGCAGCAGTGGACGCCGGTGCTGCAGCTGCCGTGTGCCGCCGGCGACGCGGGGCAGGTCTTCCACTTCGACCCGGTCGCCTCCCCGCACCCGATCCCCACGATCAGCAGGAACTAGGGCGTGCCCGGCGGATCCCCGGGCCCCGTGGGTGGTACGTCGGCTGCGGGCCGTCGGTGGCCGATCGCGCAGTTCCCCGCGCCCCTACGGGGCACGGTGGATCACGTAGCGCCCCGTAGGGGCGCGGGGCAGTGTCGACCTGCGGCTCCGCCGCGTGGGCGCGACAAGCCACGACGCACCCGCAGACGACGTACCGCACGCCGGCCGCAGGCCCCCGCGGCAGCCGCATATCGGCACGGCCCCGCGCCCCTACAGGGCGCGGGCTCGGCCGCGGCGCTGGCATGATCGGGGGATGTCCGATCGCTTCATCGCCGCCTGTGACGGCGCCTGCAAGGGGAATCCCGGGCCCGCTGCCTGGGCGTACGTGGTTGCCGACGCCCGGGGCGTCCCGCAGCGCTGGGAGGCCGGCCCGCTGGGCCGGGCCACGAACAACGTCGCCGAGCTGACCGCCCTGCAACGGCTCCTGGAGGCCACCGACCCCGCCGTGCCGCTGGAAGTGCGGATGGACTCGCAGTACGCCATGAACGCGGTCACCAAGTGGCTGCCCGGGTGGAAGCGCAACGGCTGGAAGACGGCGGCGGGCAAGCCCGTGGCCAACCAGGAGCTGGTCGTGCGCATCGACGCCCTCCTGACCGGCCGTGAGGTGGACTTCGTGTACGTCGCGGCGCACCGCGTGGACGGCGACCCCCTCAACGCCCTCGCCGACCAGGCCGCCAGCGACGCGGCGACGGCGCAGCGGGCGGCCGGCACGGTCCACGGCGACGTGGACCTGCCCGTCGTCGACCTGCGGGCCGCGTCGGTCCGCCCGTCCTCGTCGAAGCCGTCCCGGCCCGCCGGGGCGAAGCGTTCGTCGTCGGGTGCGGTGATCAAGGCGAAGTTCGCGGGCCGCTGCCACCAGTGCGGCGAGTCCTACGCAGCGAAGGACCCGATCGCCAAGGGCCCCCGCGGCTGGGGCCACCCCGACTGCCGTACGGGGCTGGCGCCTGCCTGAGCCTTCTCGGCCCGCTCGGCGGGGGCGGATCAGTGCGTGGGCTTCGCGCTCGCACCGTCGCGGTCGTTGTGGTCCGCCCCGACGCGGAGGGTGTAGCCGGCCGGGATGTCGTGCTCCGGGTCGCCCTTGACCGATACGGCGGACACCTGGGTCGAGAACTGCCGGCCGACCGGCAGCATCGGCGTGTACTTGGTGTGTCCGGAGACGACGACCGCCCGCTGCCGTTGCGTGGGCGACGTCGCGATCTCCATCGTGTCGCCGACCTGAGCTCCGGTGAGCTTGCCCCAGACGACCTGGCAGCGGCTGCTGTACCGGATCTCCAGGTGCATCGTGGAGACCCAGTCGTCCGCGATCGTCACGGCCCCGTCCCCGCATCCGGCGTCCTTCGGGTCCACGCCCGTGCAGGTGGCGTTGAAGCAGGACGGGGCGGCGGCCGAGGCGGGGGCGGCGGACACCTCCGCCGCCCGGGCCCTGGTGTCCCCGTCGCCGCCGTCGCCGCCGGTCAGCGAGGTCGCCAGGGCGCCGGCCACCGAGCCGACGACGGCGATGATCAGCGCGCCCACTAAGGTCTGCGGTCCGTGGCGCCCGAGCCACGACCCCTGCCGGTCGGCGGATCGGTCGGGCGATCGGTCGGGGGCGTCGCCGTCGTTGGTCAAGGAATCCTCCCGAAGCACCCGAGTCGCACCGGCCCCTCAGCGATACACGGCCGGAACATGGCGGGAGGCTAAAGGCAGGGACATGGGGCATGAAGAGCGATTCGAGTCGAAATCACCCTGCCGAGCGACCGTCGAACACAACGGCCCCGGCCCCGTTGAGGCGCGGCTGAGCCTGCGGCTGGGACTCCGGCTGCGGCTGGGGCAGCGGCTGCGGCGGGACGGCGGCGTCCGGCACGGGCGGCAGCTTGGCAGCGGAGAACTTCAGGATCAGCGCCGCCTGGAGCTGTGCCTTGAGCGCGGGGTCGTCGACCTCGCCGAGCAGGCGTACCGCCTCCCCCGCGTCGCGCTCGACTTTCATGTCCTGGCGCAACAGCTGGGTCTGGGACTCCATGTGCTTCAGGGCCCGGTCGGCGCGCCGGTGGAAGAGGGTGCCGATGGCGGTGGTCAGCACGCCCGCGACGCTGGCCACGACGGAGGCGTACTGCTGTCCGTCACTGCCGCCGGCCTTGAATATCGCCAACGCCACGCCGGCCATGAGGACGAGCCCGCCCAGCACCGAGCACGCCAGGCTCACCCCGAAGGTGCGGCGGGCCTGGATGAGGCCGTAGGCGTAGTACTCGATGAGCAGTGCGGCGAAGCGGTGGGTGTCGTCGTCGGGAGCCTCCTGTTCGTCCCCGCCCTCCGCCGGGGCGGGGCCGCCCAGGACGGCGGCCCGCAGCCGGTTTCTCTCCCTGTCGACGCCCTTGCTGGTGAGACGGTCGTAGAGCGACGTCGCGCCGGTGGCGAGGGCGCCGCTGGCGACGGCTGCGCTGAGGGTTGCCACAACTTCCGGGTCCACAACTGCAGCATCTCACGGCACCGTTGGCCGGCTCGCTCAAACGAACGACGGACGACGGACGACGGGGACAGGTCCGGCGCCGGGGGTTGAAGTTGTCGCTGCGGCAGCTCCTACCGTCCTGAACAGGGCCGGAGGGACCGGCCCGGCGACAAAAACGGACGACAGACGGATGCATGTGAGGGAGACAGTGATGGACTGGCCGATCGCGGAAGTCGCCCGGATGTCCGGCGTGACCGCCCGGACCCTGCGGCACTACGACGAGATCGGCCTGCTCCCGCCCGCGCGGATCGGTGCCAACGGTCACCGCTACTACGAGCAGGGCCAGTTGCTGCGCCTGCAGCAGATCCTGGTCCTGCGGGCGCTGGGCCTGGGTCTGCCCGAGATCGGCCGGGTCCTGGCCGAGCAGGTCGACGAGGTGGAGGCCCTGCGCGGCGGCCACCACCGGCGGCTGCTCGCCGAACGCGACCGGCTCGACACCCTGGCCGGCACCGTCTCCCGCACCATCGCCGATCTGGAACGGTCCAGGAAGGACGGCACAGCGATGACCGCCATCAACCGACCGGAGAACCTGTTCGAGGGCGTGGAGCCCCCCAGTACCTGGAGAGCCTGCGCGACTTCCCCGAGCACGCGGAGGAGGTCGCCCGCGCGGTCGCCGGGATGAGCCCGCAGGACGTCGAGGCCGGGCAGCGCGAGCGCACGGCGCAGATGATCCGGCTGGCCGAGCTCATGACCGCCGGCCACGCGGCCGGGGCCGCGCCCGTGCAGGCCGAGATCGACGTCCAGTACCGGGCCCTGACCGCGCTGCGGGCCGTGACCTCCGACGAGTACCGGGCCATCGGCCGCGCCTGCGTGGACAACGCCGCCTGGCGTGCCGCGTACGAGGCCGTCGCGCCCGGCCTGGCGGCCTACCAGCGCGACGCCATCACGGCGTACGCCGAGGCCCGGCTGGCCTGAGCCGAGGGCCTCGGCGCCAGGGGCCGCGGGGCGGTGTCGATCTGCGGCTGCCGCCGCGTGGGCGCGACAAGCCACGATGCGCCCGCGGATGGAGTGCCGTGCTGCGCCCGGGCGCCGAGGTGGCGTGTCGGCTGCGGGCCGTCGGTGGCCGATCGCGCAGTTCCCCGCGCCCCTTACGGGGCGCTGCATCATCCGCCGGGGAGAGCATTCACTCTGACGGGCGGCGCGTCGACGACACCTCCTCAAATCGAACGTTTATACCCTTTCGATGCGAGGAGGTGTCGTCGATGGGATATCACCGGCGAAACAGCAAGCGCACCGAGAAGAACAAGAAGCTCGTCGAGCGCGGCCTCGGCTGGGCGTTCCGGCTGCTGGTCGCCGTCGTGGCGGCCGTGGCCGGGGAGGTCGCGCGGTGGTGGCTGCAGGCGCGACACTCGCTGTGAGCGTGCGTCAGCCGCCGGCCCGGACCACGTACGGCCGGGAGGCGATCGTGAGGGTCAGCGACACCAGGGCCAGGGCGGTCATCGTCGCGGCCGGGGTGAGGTGCAGGGCCAGGCCGCCCGCCACCGTGGCGCCGATGCCCTGCCACGTGATGCGCCCCGCGGACTCGACGCCCTGCACCTGACCGCGCACGGAATCCGGCGTCAGCGCGAGGAGCTGCTCCTGCAGTGGCAAGGTGGCGGCGAATCCCACGCTGGCGGCGAACACCGCGACCAGCGCCACCGGCAGCGGCGGATGGACGGCGAACAGCGCGTACGGGGCGGCCAGCAGCAGCCGCAGGGCGAACGCCCCGCGGCGGCGCTGCGCGGCACCGAGCAGCCGGCCGACGGCCAGATCGCCGGCCAGCATGCCCGCGGAAGCGGCGGCCAGCAGGGCGCCGGCGTGCCGGGGGTCGTACAGGATGAACAGGGCCTCGCAGCCGACGATCAGACCGTTGGGCACCCAGAGGTTCAGCAGCAGGGCGCGCCGGCCGGGCCGGGAGAAGAGCGCCACGTTCGCCTGCCACGTCTGCCGCAGACCCGGGCGGCGCGCGAGGCGGATCGAGCGCTCGCGCACGGTGCCCGCCACGGCGACGAGTCCGGCCGCGGTCAGGGCGGCGGCGAGGACGAAGACGCCCCGCGTGCCCAGGTGTCGCAGCAGGGGGTCGGCAGCGGCGTAGCCGATGATCGCCGTGCCGCCGGCGGTGAGGTTCATCAGGGAGCGGGCGAGGGCGTACGCGGAGTCCGGTACGAGCTCGGCGAGCAGCCCCATGCGCGTACCGGTGCCCAGGGCCTGGAAGAAGCCCACCACCAGCAGCCCGAACCGGGCGGCCAGCGGCAGGCCCGGTATCGCCTGTGCGGCCTGGCTCGCCAGGGAGACGGCCTGCAGGGCGACGAGGGTCCGCCGCGGGCGGCCGCCGTCCGCGACGGACATCAGCGTCAGCGTGCCGATCACCGCCGCGAACGTGGCGCCGTACATGCTCATCGCCGTCAGGAGCGGCGATCCGGTCCGGCGGTCGACCAGCGCGCCGAGCGCGTAGCCCGACAAGCCGCCGGCGGCGGCCGTGAGGACGAAACCGGCGTACATTCCGGCGAATTCGGGGTGGGAGAGGAGGGAGCGGTAACGGTTGTGACGGTGATGACGGATTTCCGAAGGCATGAAAAAAGCCTCCGGGGGCCGCACGCGGGCGACTTCCGAAGGCCAACGCACGTTACTTTACCCCCCTGTTGTCGTGTATCCGATAGCCGCCTGCAATGACTGCCGCATCGGGGGCCGGGGCCATGCACGGGGTCAGCAGGGGCTCGTCCTCTTGTGTGGCGCCGGAGAGACCGATGCGGCTGGGGCCGCCGCCGTTCCTGCCCTTTCCTGTTCCTGC
Source organism: Streptomyces luteosporeus (assembly GCF_039532865.1). NCBI lineage: Bacteria > Bacillati > Actinomycetota > Actinomycetes > Kitasatosporales > Streptomycetaceae > Streptomyces > Streptomyces luteosporeus. The sequence goes on along the minus strand of NZ_BAAASL010000001.1, from coordinate 410,496 downwards.
GACGTAGAAGCTCACGCCCATGCGAATGGGCTGCTTGTGGTCCTTTCCCCAGTGCAGGAAGGGCTTCCATACCGGTCCGGCATCGACGAGCGTGCCGGTCACGGTCGCGACCGGTCCGCCGACGGTGACGCAATCGACGGCGAAGTCACCCCAGTTGAACTGCGGGCCCTTGCCCGGCTCGGTCCAGCGGTGCTGGATGCGGAAGGTGCCCCAGGACTTGGCGGGCCGGTTCTGGCGGTCCTTCGCGTAGAGGCCCTGGGCGTCGACGGACACCTGGATGTCGTTGCCGGGCTGGGAGTACCCCATGCGCCCCCACCCCTGGACGCCGACGGTCGGTGCGACCGGTTCCGCCGGTGCGACCGGTTCCGCGGCGGCGGCCGGAAGGGTCATGGCTGCCGGTGCCGGAGCAGCGAGCGCGACGAGGGCGACGACTCCTGCTGTACGAAACGATCTGCGCACGGTACTTCTCCGATCCCTTGCGGCACTTCCGGGGCACCTCCGAGCCTCGCCGACCGCCACCGCCCCGGGCGTCCCTCGGCGGGCCGAGCCGCTTCGGCCGCGCGGGGGAAGGGCCGTACACCCGGGGGCGGAGTGTTTCCCGAATCCGAATCCGAATCCGAATCCCACCGGTGCAAATGCGCTGGCGTCGCAGACCACCGGCGCGCAGGATCCCTGCATGACCCTTTTCCTGGAGACCGAGCGGATGACGCTGCGGCCGTTCACGACGAGCGAGCAGGACCTGGACGCGCTGGTCGAGCTCGACGGCGACCCGGAGGTGATGCGGTACATCAACGGGGGCCGCGCGACGCCGCGCGAGGAGATGCGCGACGAGCGTCTGCCGCGCTTCATGCACCGCCACCCGGGCCTGGGGACGTACGGCTACTGGGCCGCGGAGGCCAAGGGGACGGGCGAGTTCCTGGGCTGGTTCGAGTTCCGCCCCCTGCAGGACGACAGCCCGGACGTCGTCGAACTCGGCTACCGCTTGCGCCGGGCGGCGTGGGGCAAGGGCTACGCGGTGGAGGGCTGCCGTGCCCTGATCCACAAGGGCTTCACGGAGCTGGGCGTCCGCCGGGTGACGGCCAACGCGATGACGGTGCACGCGGCGTCGCGCCGCGTGATGGAGAAGGCGGGCCTCACGTTCACCCGCACGTTCTTCGGCGACTGGCCGGACGTGGTCGAGGGCTCGGAGCACGGGGACGTGGAGTACGAGCTGACGAAGGAGGAGTGGGAACGGCGCGCTTGACGCGCGGTCAGGCGGGGACGGTGGGTCCCGGCTCGTCCTCGAAGTACAGCTCCAGCGCCTCGCACAGGCTGCTCAGGGCCTCCTCGATGGTCGAGCCCTGGCTCGCCACCTCCACGTCGAGGCAGCGCGCGACGTACCGGTCGTCCTCCTGCGTGACAGCTGCGGCGAGGCGGATGTCGCGGGCCATACCGCGAAGTGTGGCACGACGGTGAAGGGGTCGACTGGGCCACTCCTGGCGTATTCGCCCGTTCGAGCCGACAGTGCGGCCCCGGAAACGCGCTCGCCTCGGGGGCGCACGCCCCCACCTCACGTCGCACGCGCCCCTGCGCGCCAGGCGGGTGTCGGACCCTGCTGCCACCGTTGCCGTATGACCGAGACAACGACGTTCGACGTGACGCTGATTCACGACAACTGGCCAGAGAAGCAGCCCGGCTACTTCGCCGCGCTGGCTGCGGATCCGCCCGACGGGTTCACGTTCTCCCCCAATACCTGGGGCCACTACCCGGGTGTCACCGGCAGTCGTGAGGCGCCGACACGGTTCCACGCGATCGCCAGTGTCGTGGCCGAGGTGGCGCAGAAGCACGGGGTGCTGCTCAACGACGCCGGGGTGGAGAAGCCCCAGGAGTGGTGCGGGGACGACTGGAACCAGCGGATCACCGCGCATCTGCTCCTGATGGCCGCGCACCGGGCCCCGTACTGCGGCCTCTCGCTCGATGACCTCGTGGACTTCCTCCGTTCGACGGCCCCGGCGCAGTCCCGCATGGGGCCCGCCACGGATGCCCCCGTCGAGGGCCGTCGGACGCCGAGCTGATCCCGCCCACGCGACGCCGCGCCGGCGGTCACGCGCCTCCACAGGCGCGGCGATGACATCAGGCACCGGCTCGCACGACGGCGAAGGGGCCGGTGGAGATCCACCGGCCCCTTCGCCCGTACGAGTGTGCCGTCAGGCGCAGCAGCAGCGCTTACGCAATGCGGTCCAGCACGATCGGGTTCGGGACGAACGACGTGCCCGCCGGGGAGATCTCGACGCCGCCGTCCAGCGCGGCCAGGGCGTAGTCGAACTTCTCGGGGGTGTCCGTGTGCAGCGTCATCAGCGGCTGGCCGGCCACGACGGTGTCGCCCGGCTTGGCGTGCATCTCGATGCCCGCGCCGGCCTGGACCGGGTCCTCCTTGCGGGCGCGGCCGGCGCCCAGGCGCCAGGCGGAGACGCCGACGGCGTAGGCGTCGAGCTTGGTGAGGACGCCGGAGGCGGACGCCGTCACGACGTGCTGCTCGCGGGCGACGGGGAGGGTCGCGTCGGGGTCGCCGCCCTGGGCGATGATCATGCGGCGCCAGACGTCCATGGCGGAGCCGTCGGCGAGGGCCTTGGCGGGGTCGGCGTCCTTGATGCCGGCCGCGTCGAGCATCTCGCGGGCCAGGGCGATGGTCAGCTCGACGACGTCGGCGGGGCCGCCGCCGGCGAGGACCTCGACCGACTCGCGGACCTCGAGGGCGTTGCCGGCGGTGAGGCCGAGCGGGGTGGACATGTCGGTGAGCAGGGCGACGGTCTTGACGCCGTGGTCGGTGCCGAGGCCGACCATCGTGGAGGCGAGCTCGCGCGCGTCGTCGATGTTCTTCATGAAGGCGCCGGAGCCGACCTTGACGTCGAGCACGAGCGAGCCCGTGCCCTCGGCGATCTTCTTGGACATGATCGAGGAGGCGATCAGCGGGATGGCCTCGACGGTGCCGGTGACGTCGCGCAGCGCGTAGAGCTTCTTGTCGGCCGGGGCCAGGCCGTCGCCGGCGGCGCAGATGACGGAGCCGACGTTGCGCAGGACGTCCATCATCTCGTCGTTGGAGAGCAGGGCGCGCCAGCCGGGGATGGACTCCAGCTTGTCCAGGGTGCCGCCGGTGTGGCCGAGGCCGCGGCCGGAGAGCTGCGGGACGGCTGCGCCGCAGGCGGCGACGAGCGGGGCCAGCGGCAGGGTGATCTTGTCGCCGACGCCGCCGGTGGAGTGCTTGTCGGCGGTCGGGACGGGCAGGGAGGAGAAGTCCATGCGCTCGCCGGACTTGATCATCGCCGCGGTCCAGCGGGCGATCTCCGCGCGGTCCATGCCGTTGAGCAGGATCGCCATGGCGAGCGAGGACATCTGCTCGTCGGCGACGACGCCGCGCGTGTAGGCGTCGATGACCCAGTCGATCTGCTCGTCGCTCAGACGGCCGCGGTCACGCTTGGTGCGGATAACGGAAATGGCGTCCATCAGCACATTTTCCTTAGGTTCGTAGTCCTCAGGTCTTCCCGGGGCCGGAAAGTGACCCGGACGGGCTGAGAGATCAGCCCGTCCTGGGGGCCCCTCCCAGCGTTAGCTGGGGGAGCTTGGGGACATCTTCAACGATTCAGGTCAGCAGGCCCAAACGCGTCCGGCAGGAGCTCGGCGAGCGGGCGTACGCCCGTCGTCGTGTCCACGGCCAGCTCCGGGCCGCCGTGCTCCCACAGCAGCTGGCGGCAGCGCCCGCACGGCATCAGGACGTTGCCGTGGCGGTCGCAGCAGGTGAAGTGGGTCAGGCGGCCGCCGCCGGTGGCGACGAGCTCGGAGACCATGCCGCACTCGGCGCACAGGGCGACGCCGTAGGCGGCGTTCTCCACGTTGCAGCCGGTGACGACGCGGCCGTCGTCGACCAGGGCCGCCGAGCCGACGGGGAAGCCGGAGTAGGGGGCGTAGGCCCGGGACATCGCGTCCCGGGCCCGCGCGCGCAGGTCGTCCCAGCCCACGGAAGGTGCGGACGTCACTTGCCCTGGCCCTTCCGGTACGGCTTGCCGTCCGCCTTGGGCGGCCGCAGGCGCGTCGCGGACAGCGACAGCACCAGCAGGGTGGCGACGTACGGGGTGGCGTCGACGAACTCCAGCGGCACCGTCTTGGTCAGCGCGTACCAGACGAAGAGCAGCACCGCGACGATGCCGCTGACGACGGCCGCCTTGGCCTTGCCGCCCTTCAGGCGCCACAGGGCCAGGCCCACCAGCAGAACGGCGACGAGCAGCAGCAGCGCGTGGACGGTCGGGCCGCCGGAGCGCAGCTGGAGGCTGTCCATGAAGCCGAACAGGCCGGCGCCCATGGCCACGCCGCCCGGCCGCCAGTTGCCGAAGATCATCGTGGCGAGACCGATGTAGCCGCGGCCACCGGTCTGACCGTCGGAGTACATGTGCGTGCCGATGGCCAGGAAGGCACCGCCGAGGCCGGCGAGTGCGCCGGAGACGACGACGGCCGCGTACTTGTACGTGTAGACGTTCACGCCGAGGGACTCGGCGGCCACCGGGCTCTCGCCGCAGGAGCGCAGGCGCAGGCCGAAGGCCGAGCGCCACAGCACGAAGAACGTGCCGGCGAAGAGCAGGACGGCGACGATCGTCAGCCAGGAGACGTCGGAGACCAGGCCGTCGAGGATGCCGGCGAGGTCGGAGACCAGGAACCAGTGGTGCTTCTCGATCGAGTGCAGCCAGTCGGACAGGCCGGGCACGGAGAAGTTGGGCATGTTGGCCATGACCGGCGACTGCTTGTCGTTGCCGCCCGCCTGCTGGGCCGCGCTGCCCGCGGCACCGAACCACAGCTTGGCGAGGTACTGGGTCACGCCCAGCGACAGGATGTTGATCGCGACGCCGGAGATGATGTGGTCGACGTTGAAGGTGACCGTGGCGATCGCGTGGATGAGACCGCCGAGGGCACCGCCGACGATGCCGGCCGCGGCGGCCGCCCAGGGGCCGTACTGCCAGCCCACGGCACCGGCACAGAAGGTGCCGAGCATCATCATGCCTTCGAGGCCGATGTTGACGATGCCGGAGCGCTCGGCCCACAGGCCGCCGAGGCCGGCGAGGCCGATGGGCACGGCCGCGCCGAGCGCGCCGGACCACTGGCCGGAGGAGGTGAGGTCCTCGGCACCGGTGACGGCCCGCAGCGCGGACAGCAGCACCAGGGCGCCGGCGAGCATCAGCAGGACGACGGGGTAGGAGAGCTTGCGGCCCTCGGGCTTGTTCTTGCCGCTCAGCTTCTCGGTCAGAGCGGCCGTGAAGGTCGTACTCATGCGGCGGCCTCCGCCTTGTCGCTCTTACGGGCCTGGGCGGCGAGCTCCTCGCCGACCTTGCGCTGCTGGACCTTCAGGCCGTAGCGGCGCACGATCTCGTAGGCGATGACGACGCACAGGACGATGACGCCCTGGATCACGCCGACGATCTCCTGGGCGTAGCCCTCGAACTCCAGCTGGGTGCCGGTGCGCTCCAGGAAGCCCCACAGCAGGGCGGCCAGCGCCATGCCGACGGGGTTGTTGCGACCGAGGAGGGCGATGGCAATGCCGGTGAAGCCGATGCCGGTGGGGAAGTCGGTGCCGTAGTTGTACGAGACGCCGAGCAGGGTCGGCATGCCGACGAGGCCGGCGACCGCACCGGAGAGCAGCATGGAGGTGATCACCATGCGCTTGACGCTCACACCGCTGGCCTGCGCGGCCGACTCGGACTGGCCGACGGTGCGCAGGTCGAAGCCGAAGCGGGTGCGGTTGAGGACGAACCAGTACGCCACACCGGCCAGGGCCGCGACCACCACGAAGCCGAGGACCGGCTTGGTGGCGGTGGGGAACTCGAAGAAGTGGGCGGAGTCCGGCAGGTAGGGCGTGTGGATCAGGTTGCCCTCCTTCTTCGCCAGCCGCCCGTCCTGCAGGAGGTAACCGATGATCGAGGCGCCGATGGCGTTCAGCATGATCGTGCTGATGACCTCGTTGACGTTGCGGGTCACCTTCAGCAGACCGGCGATGCCGGCCCACACGGCGCCCACCGCCATCGCGACCAGGATGATCACCGGGATCTCGATGATGCCCGGCAGCGTCAGCGCGCCGCCGACGACCGCGGCGAAGAACGCCGCGATGCGGTACTGGCCGTCCACACCGATGTTGAACAGGTTCATCCGGAAGCCGATGGCCACCGCCAGCGCGGACAGGTAGTACGGCGTCGCCTTGTTGATGATCCAGACCTGGCTGTCGGCCTTGGATCCGAAGTCCAGCATGACCTGGTAGGCGTGGAACGGGTCCTTGCCGGTGGCCATGATGATGACCGAGGTGATCACCAGGGCGGTGACGATCGCCAGCACCGGGGCGGCGAGGCCCAGGATCAGCTTGTTCTTGTCGAACTTCTTCACTTCGAGTCACCGCCTTCCTGGGTGTCGTCGCTCTCGTTGTCATCGGTGGAGGTCTCGCCGGAGGTCTCCTCCGGGGTCTCCTCCGCCTGCTCCTGCTCCTGCTCCGGCTCCGGCGCCTCCTCGTGCTCGAGGTGGCCCGAGGCCGCGCCCGTCATGGCCGAGCCCAGCTCCTCCGGGGTGATCGTCGCGGGGTCGGCGTCCGCGACGAGACGGCCGCGGAACATCACCCGCAGCGTGTCGGAGAGGCCGATCAGCTCGTCCAGGTCGGCGGAGATCAGCAGGACCGCCAGGCCCTCGCGGCGCGCCTCGCGGATCTGGTCCCAGATCTGCGCCTGCGCACCGACGTCCACGCCGCGGGTGGGGTGGGCGGCGATGAGGAGCTTGGGGTTGTGGCTCATCTCGCGGCCGACGATCAGCTTCTGCTGGTTGCCGCCGGACAGTGAGGCCGCGGTGACCTCGATGCCGGGGGTGCGCACGTCGTACTCGCGCACGATGCGCTCGGTGTCGGCGCGGGCGGCCTTGTTGTCGAGGAGGGGGCCCCTGGTGTTGGGCTTCTCGGTGACGTGGCCGAGGATGCGGTTCTCCCACAGCGGCGCTTCGAGCAGCAGGCCGTGGCGGTGGCGGTCCTCGGGGATGTAGCCGATGCCGCCCTCGCGGCGCTTGCGCGTCGGGGCGGTGGTGATGTCCGTCCCGTCGAGGGTGACGACGCCGCCGTCGGGGGTGCGCATGCCCATGATGGCCTCGACGAGCTCGGCCTGGCCGTTGCCCTCCACGCCCGCGAGGCCGAGGACCTCGCCCTTGTGGATGGTGAAGGTGATGCCGTCGAGGACGGCGCGCACGACGCCGTCGGAGTCGGTGGCCGACAGGTGCAGGCCGTCGACGGTGAGCATGGGCACGTCGGTGACCGTGGACTCACGGGTCTCCGGCGAGGGCAGCTCCTCGCCGACCATCAGCTCGGCCAGCTGCTTGGGCGTGGTCTCGCTGGGGATCGCGGTGCCGACGGTGGTGCCGCGCCGGATGACGGTGATGTCGTCGGCGACGGAGAGCACCTCGCCCAGCTTGTGCGAGATGAAGATGACCGTCAGACCCTCGGACTTGAGCTCGCGCAGGTTGTCGAAGAGCGCGTCGACCTCCTGGGGGACCAGGACGGCGGTCGGCTCGTCGAGGATGAGCGTGCGCGCACCCCGGTAGAGGACCTTGAGGATCTCCACGCGCTGGCGGTCGGCGACGCCGAGGTCCTCGACGAGGACGTCGGGGCGCACGCCCAGGCCGTACGCGTCGGAGATCTCCTTGATCTTCTTGCGGGCCTTGTTGCCGATGCCGTGGAGCTTCTCGGCGCCGAGGACGACGTTCTCCAGGACGGTGAGGTTGTCGGCGAGCATGAAGTGCTGGTGCACCATGCCGATGCCACGCGCGATGGCGTCGGCCGGGCTGTTCAGGGTGACCTGCTCGCCGTCCAGGGTGATGGTGCCCTCGTCCGGCTTCTGCATGCCGTAGAGGATCTTCATCAGGGTCGACTTGCCGGCGCCGTTCTCGCCGCACAGGGCGTGGACGGTGCCGCGGCGGACCGTGAGGCGGATGTCGTGGTTGGCCACGACACCGGGGAAGCGCTTGGTGATGCCGGCGAGCTCCACCGCGTTAGCGGTGGCTGCGCCGGACTCGGGGCTGGACGCTTTGATGGCGCACTCTCCTCGAGGGGAAGGGAGCGGGGGGCCGGACCGGCCGTGCGGGGGTCGGCGGTACGACGGGGCGGGGGACGACGCTACACGCGTCAATACGGTGCTACGCGCGTAGCGTTGGGTCGTATGTACGGGCCCGGCCGTGAGGGTACTCCCCCACTGCCGGGCCCGCAGGTCTTCCGAGACCGGTCCGGATCCGGCTCACCGCCGGCCCGGACCGGGCAGGATCACGGGGAGGTCTTGACCTTGACCTGGCCCTCGACGATCTGCTTCTTCGCGGCCTCGATCTTGTCCTTGATGTCGTCGATGAAGCCGCCGGAGGTGGCCAGCGACACGCCGCCGTCCTTCAGCAGGTACTGGTGCGGACCCGTCAGCGGCTTGCCGTCCTTGACGCTCTTGGCGAGGTCGTAGACGGAGACGTCCACGTTCTTCACCACGGAGGTGAGGATGGAGCCCTTGTACTTGTCCAGGCCCGGCTGCTGGTACTGGTCGGAGTCGACGCCGATCGCCCAGGCGCCCTTCTGGGCGGCGACGGCCTCGATGGAACCGTTGCCCGACAGACCGGCGGCCGTGTAGATCACGTCGATGCCGCGGTCGAGCATGCCCTTGGCCTTCTCCTTGGCGGCGGCCGGGTCGTTGAAGCCCTTGTCGTTGTTGGCGTACAGGTACTCCGAGGTGACCTCGACACCGGAGTCGGTGGCCTTGGCACCCTGCTCGAAGCCCGCCTGGAACTTCTGGATCAGCGCGTTGTTCACACCGCCGATGAAGCCGACCTTGTGGTTCTTCGACTTCAGCGCGGCGGCGACACCGGCGAGGTAGGAGCCCTCGTGCTCACCGAAGGTGATGCTGTCGATGTTGTTGCCGGGGGCAACCGAGTCCACGACCGCGAAGGTGGTCTTCGGGAAGTCCTTGGCGACCTTCTCCACCGACTTGGAGTAGTTGAAGCCCACGCCGATGACCGGGTTGTAGCCCGCCTCGGCCAGGGAGCTCAGCCGCTGCTCGCGGTCGGCCTCGGTCTCGCCGTTCTTGGCGGTCATGGCCTTGCTGGTGTAGCCGAACTCCTTGTCGGCCTTGTCCATGCCACGAGCAGCGGACTCGTTGAAGGAGTGGTCGTCACGGCCGCCGACGTCGAAGGCAAGGCCGATGCCCTTGCCCTTGCCGCCGCCTCCGGACTCGGTCGAGGACTCACCGCAGGCGGTGAGAGTGAATGCGAGAGCCGCGGTGGCAATGCCCGCGACAGTGATCGTGGATACCCGGCGCACGAGGGGCCCCTTCACTCGAAGCGCCTCCATTGGCGCTGTCTTTCGCCGGGAATCGTAACGCGCGTAGATGGAGATAAAAGGGGTGCAAGGAAGCCGTTATCGTTTCGTCGTCAACCCTTCTTGACCCGAATGCCTACATTCGGTTGCCGTCCAGCAAGGCAGCGGCCGTAAACAGCTCCACTCCGACCTCGATCGCGCTCTCGTCCACGTCGAAATCACCACAGTGCAGGTCACGACGGGTCGTATCCCCCACCGGCCGCACTCCGAGCCGGGCCATGGCGCCCGGGACGTGCTCCAGGTACCAGGAGAAGTCCTCCCCGCCCAGGCTCTGCTCAGTGTCCTCCACGGCGTAGCGGCCCCGGCGGGCGGTCATGGCGCGCCGCAGCAGGGAGGTGACCTCGGCGTCGTTGACCACCGGCGGCACCCCGCGCAGGTAGCTGATCTCCGACTTGGCGTTGTGCAGGGCGGCGACCTCGTCCACCGCGGCGTGCACCAGGTCCGGCGCCTGGCGCCAGGTGTGCACGTCCAGGCAGCGGACGGTGCCGGCGAGCTCGGCGCGCTGCGGGATGACGTTGCAGGCGTGGCCCGTCTCCAGCCGGCCCCAGGTCACCGACAGCCCCGAGCGGGCGTCGGCGCGCCGGGAGAGCACGGCGGGCACGTCGGTGGCCACCCGGGCGGCGGCGGTCACCAGGTCGGTGGTCAGGTGCGGGCGGGCGGTGTGGCCGCCGGGGCCCGAGAGAGTGACCTCCACCCGGTCGCAGGCCGAGGTGATCGCGCCGGTGCGCAGGCCGAGCCGGCCGACCTCGACCTTGGGGTCGCAGTGCACGGCCAGGATGCGGCCCACGCCGTCCAGCGCGCCGCACTCGATCGCGTCGAGGGCGCCGCCGGGCAGCACCTCCTCGGCGGGCTGGAAGATCAGCCGCACGGGGTGGGGCAGCAGGCCCTGCTCGGCGAGGTCGGCCAGGACCAGGCCGGCGCCCAGCACGACGGTGGTGTGCACGTCGTGGCCGCAGGCGTGGGCCATCTTGGGGACCGTCGAGCGGTACGGGACGGTCTTGGTGTCGGGGATGGGCAGCGCGTCCAGGTCGGCGCGCAGGGCGAGCACCGGCCGGCCGGCCGCCCGGAACGAGGCGCTGTCGCGGCCGATGTCGCAGATCAGGCCGGTGCCGGCGGCGAGCGTACGCGGTCTGAGCCCTGCCTTCTCGAGCCGGGCCCGCACCGCGGCGGTGGTGCGGAACTCGCGGTTGCCCAGCTCGGGGTGCATGTGCAAGTCACGGCGGAAGGCGATGAGTTCGCTGCGGAGCCCGGGCGGAAGCGCGCCGGGAAGTCGGCTGTCGGTGGTTTGGGGATCGGCTTCGCAGGGCATCAGGTGATTCACCCTGCGAAGATTAGAGCCCCGAATGGGGCAACTGCCCCTTGATCACAAAAAGTTCAGCCGCATGGATGGGTCGCACGGGGGGTATGACCCGTATTTACGGCGTACCTTCGGCGACACGCGGCTGCGGAACGGGCGCGTACGGAAGCCGGCGCACTTCGCGTGCGCTCCCCGTGACCCCCGCGAGGAAGCCCTCGGCACGGGGCGAGGCATGGGCGGTGAGCCAGGCGGGGTCGACGTCGCAGACGGCGACGGTCACCCCGGTGCCGGCCAGGGCCAGCGGCAGGGTGTGCACGACGGTGGAGGGGAAGCTGAGGACGGTGCGGCCTATGGGGCCCCGCCGGGCCACCAGCTCCAGGGGCAGCGTCGGCCGGACGATCTCCACGCCCAGCCGCTCGGCAATGCGGCGCAGCTTGTCCGGGGCCTCGCGGCGGTGGGCGAAGTAGCGGGTGGCGCCGTGGGCGCGGGCCAGGGCGGCCACCGCCTCCAGGTAGCGCTCGGGGTCGACGACGCCGGTCTCCACCAGGGAGGTGCCCACCAGATCCGTCCCCCGGGTGAGGGAGGGCGGCCCGTGCGCGGCCCGGGTCCAGGCGAAGTCGTTGGCCGTGACGGTCACTCCCGGTGGCGCGTCGAGGGGCATCGCGGTGAAGATCTCCACCGTACGACGGTCGTCGGGCGTGAGCTTCCGGCGCATGGAAGCAGATACCGGCGCGAACATCAGATCGCGCGCCCCCCGCGTGCCACTGCGGTGCCAGCGCACCAGGCGCTCACCACGGGCGAGTTGACCGGCGAACTCCATCGTCGCCGTGCCGTCGTCCACCACCACCAGCTCCCGGGCCCGCGTGATCGTCAGCAGCAGCTGCACGTACCGCGAGAACGGGTCGCCGATCACCACCCGCCGCGCCGCCCGCAGCGGCCCGGCGAGCCCCCCGATCGTGCCCACCGGGGCCATCGGCCCGCCCCGGGCCTCCTCCCAGCGCAGCCGGTGCCCCTGATCCCGCGCCAGCTCCGCCATCCGGCGCAGCTGACCGCGCGTCATCGGGTCGTGCGGGGCGAGCACGACCACCAGCAGGTCGCCGGCCAAAGGGGTGATGTCCCGGGCGCCGGGCTGCCGGGGCACGCCGTCGCACCACGGGCGCGGAGCGCCCGGTGGCTGAGCGCCCGGTGGCTGAGCACCCGGTGGTGGAGCGCCCGGTGGCTGGGCGCCCGGTGGCGGAGCCGGGTGCGGGCCACTGCGGCGGGCGGTGTGGTACGCCCACTCCAGGACGTTCAGCAACTGCACCGGGCTCTCCACGAAGGCCAGCGTGGACGCCGGGGCAGCCGCGTCCGGAGGGGGTTCCGGGGGGCCGGCCGGGGTGCCGTCTGCCGAGGTCACCGGGAACGCCCGCTCAGACCGCTGCGGTGCCGGCGAGTTCGACCGTCCCCGCCACGCGGCGGAGTTTGCGCATCGGGCCCAGCTCACTGTCGTACACCCGCTTGACCCCGTCGCCCAGGGCCTCCTCGACCACCCGGATGTCGCGCACCAGGCGCTGCAGACCGCCCGGTTCGACGGAGGCGGCCTGGTCCGAGCCCCACATCGCGCGGTCGAGGGTGATGTGCCGCTCGACGAACACCGCGCCGAGCGCGACCGCGGCGAGCGTGGTCTGCAGGCCCGTCTCGTGACCGGAGTAACCGATGGGCACATTGGGGTACTCGGCCATCAGAGTGCCGATCACCCGCAGATTGAGCTCGGCCGCCTTCGCGGGATACGTGGACGTGGCGTGGCAGAGCACGATGTTCTCGCTGCCCAGCACCTCCACGGCGTGCCGGATCTGCTGCGGCGTCGACATGCCCGTCGACAGCACGACGGTACGGCCCGTCGCGCGCAGGGCGCGCAGCAGCTCGTCGTCCGTGAGCGAGGCCGAGGCCACCTTGTGCGCCGGCACGTCGAACTTCTCCAGGAAGGCCACCGACTCGACGTCCCACGGCGAGGCGAACCACGCCACGCCGCGCATGCGGCAGTGCTCGTCGATCGCGCGGTACTCCTCCTCGCCGAACTCGACGCGGTGCCGGTAGTCGATGTACGTCATGCGGCCCCACGGCGTGTCGCGCTCCAGCTGCCACTGGTCACGCGGCGTGCACACCTCGGGCGTGCGCTTCTGGAACTTCACCGCGTCGCAACCGGCGGCGGCCGCCGCGTCGATCAGCGCGAGGGCGGTGGTGAGATCGCCGTTGTGGTTGATGCCGATCTCACCGGTGACGTAGACGGGGTGGCCGGGGCCCACGGGGCGGTCGCCGAGCATCCGGGTCCGGGTACGCGGAGCGGAGGTCATCACGGGGGTTCTTCCTTAGGGCTCAGGGCTTAGGGCTGGGGAAGTGAGGACTGCTGCTGCAGAGAAGGTCCGAGGAGCCAGGCCGCGATCTCGCGCACCGCGCCGCGCCCGCCACGGGCCGCGGTCACGGCCCGGGCCGCGGCCCGCACGACCGGATGCGCGTCGGCCACCGCGACCGGCCAGCCGGCGAGCGCCATGCACGGCAGGTCGTTGACGTCGTTGCCGGCATACAGCACGCGATCCGGATCGACGCCCTGCTCGGCACACCACTGCTTGAGCGCGACGTCCTTGCGCTCACTGCCGTGGATCACGGGCACCCCGAGCTTGCGGGCACGCGCGGCCACCACGGGATTCGTCTCCGACGACAGGACCAGCACCGCCAGCCCGGCCCGGCGCAGCGCCGCCACGCCCAGGCCGTCGCCGCGGTGCACGGCGACGAGCTCGCGACCGTCGGCATCGATCAGGACGCGGTCGTCCGTCTGCGTGCCGTCGAAGTCCAGGACGACCGCGTCGACGGCGCCCGGGGCGGGCCGGGCCTGCGTCTCCAGCAAAGGGGCCAGGGCGCGGGCCCGCTCCAGGTCGTGCGGGTCGTCTATCTCCAGCACGCGGGAGGGATCGGTGACGACGAGGTCGGTACGGCCGAAGAAGCGGTGGCGGGTGGTGCGGAAGGGGTGGGCGCGCATGGCGTAGGCGGCGCCGGTCTCCAGGAACTCGGGGGTCCGGTCCTGGCGGCGGGGGCGGTGGGCGGGGTCGTGGTTTACGCCGGTGCCGGGGGCGGGTGCGCCTGCGGCGGGCTGTGCCCCGGTCCCGCCCTCTCCCCGTCTCCCGGGGGCTCCGCCCCCGGACCCCCGGTCCTCAAACGCCGGACGGGCTGGGGGTGGTACCTGCCTGTTTGTGGGCAGGCGTTCCGCTGGGGGTCCCCCCAGCGGTAGCTGGGGGAGGAACGGGTGGGCACAAACCAGCCCGCCGGACCGCACCGCCCCCGGTTCGCCGGTCCGCCACACGAAGCCGTGGAACGGGGCCACCGTCAGGGCCGTGTCCGCGCCGGCGTCGAGGACGGCGGCCGCGACGCCGTCGATGTCGGTCGCCGTCAGGAACGGGCTCGTGCACTGCACCAGCAGGACGACGTCCACGCGGCACCCGTGCGCCCCCTCGTACGTCTCCATCGCATGCAGCACCGCCCCCTCACTGCTCGCCGTGTCCCCCGACAGCTCCGCCGGGCGGTGGACGATCTCCGCTCCCGCGGCTTCGGCCGCGGCAGCGATCGCGGGGTCGTCCGTCGAGACGACGACGTCGGTCACGAGCTGCGCCGCCCGGCACTCCCGTACCGCCCGTGCCACGAGTGGCACGCCCCCCACGGGGGCGAGGTTCTTGGCGGGGACGCCCTTGGAGCCGCCGCGGGCGGGGATGACCGCCAGGACCACAGCCATCACAGTTCTCCCAACCGGCGCACGACCGGCGCCACGCGCTGCACTCCGTGCCGGTACGCCCCGCGGGCCGCCTCCCGCAGGACGCCGCGGACGGCCTCCCGGACGGCTCCCCGCGACGGCGGGGGTTCGCGCAGGGGGCGGCCCTGGGGGTCGAAGCCGTGGCGGGCGAGGATGCCGGGGAGGTAGCCGGGGGCCGTGTGCGCGGAGTAGTAGGGGTCCAGGGGCGGGAGGGCCGGGCGGGCGGCGAGTTCGGCGACGCGGGTGCGGGCCGTGTCGAAGGCCCGGGCGTAGGAGCCGTCCGGTGCCACGCCCTGCCGGTCGGCCCAGGCGGTGTCGGCCTTGGGCAGGTGGCCGGCGTCGAGGTCGTCCCAGGAGGCGAGGCAGCCGGAGCCGAGGAAGTGGTGGTTGCCGAGGGTTTCGCGGATGCCGAGGTCGGTCAGGACGGCGGTCGGGATGCCGCGGTGGAGGGATTCGAGGGCGGCGGTGGAGCTGACGGTGACCAGGAGGTCGGTGCGGTCGAGGACGTCGCTCATGTGTCCGTAGACGAGGCGGCAGTTGGGCGGGAGCCCACCCGGGAGACGGGCCGCGAGCTTCTGGTACGGGAGTTCTTCGATGTGCGTGGTGTGTTCGCCGGGGCGGCTGCGCAGTTTGATGAGCACCTCGCGGCCGGGGTGGGCGCGTGCGTGGCGGACGGCGCGTTCCAGGAGGTGGCGGCGGTCGGCGCGGTTGTCCGGTACGGAGGGCTGGGCGGCGAAGACGACGGTGAAGGGGCGCCGGGCGTCCGGCGCGTACGGGGTGCCGCCGAGGAACGGCAGCGCGCACTCGGTGACCGCGCCGGCATCGGCGCCCACCCCCTCGTACACGGCGCGGAAGCGCTCCGCGTCGTGGCGGGAGTTGGCGAGGACGACGTCCGCGCCGTGCCGCAGCAGCAGGCCGTCGGCGAGCTTCTCGTAGACGACGCCGACGTAGCCGGTGACGACGACGGGCCGGTGCGGCGCGTCCCGCCAGGCGTGCCGCAGCCCGTGCAGGAGGGCCTGGACGGCGCCGCCGACGCAGGCGAGCACCACGACGTCGTACCGGTCCCGGCCGGCCGCGGCGGCGAAGGCGCCGCCGGTGACCTCGCCCAGGCTGTCCGCGCGGACGCCGACCTCGCTCAGTTGCCGTACGGTCGGTGTGGCCCGGCCCCGCAGCAGGTGGCCGTGCAGCCGACCGTCGGGGGCGAGGCGGCGCGCGGTCAGCGCGCCCCATTTCCACCGGGTGTCGGAGTCCGCGAGCACGGCGACGCGCCGCGGGAATTCGGTACGTGATGGCACGTCGCCGACGATAGGAATGCATTCCGTTTCACTGCCCAACGCCACTTCAACAAGCGGTGAACAGCACGTCGACGGACGGCGAATCGGCTCGCAGGACAAGGCGGTTCATCGATCCGCCGTGCTTCGTTCACTTCGGATTCCGCCCGCTGTCAGAGCGAATGCCGGGGCAGCGCTTAACGTGCGGTGAGTGGTCAAGCTCTCGGTCATCGTGCCGTTCTTCAACGTGCAGACATACGCTTCCGACACACTGAGGAGCCTGGAGGCGAACAGTTTCGAGGGTGTCGAATTCCTGCTCGTCGACGACTGTTCGACGGACGGCACGGCGGCCCTGCTGGAGCGGGCCGCCCGCCGGCTGCCGGGGGCCCGGCTGCTGCGGCACGCGCGCAACGAGGGGCTGGCCACGGCCCGCAACACCGGGCTGGAAGCGGCGCGCGGGCAGTACGTCACCTTCCTCGACGGCGACGACTGGCTGGCCCCCGGCCACTACGGGCGGCTGCTGGCGGTGATCGAGGAGCTGGGCGTGGACTTCGTGCGCACCGACCACGTGCAGTGCACCGGCCGCGCCCGGACCGTCCAGCGGGTGCCCGTGGGCCCGCGCGGGGTGGCGCTGGCGCCGCGGGAGGCGATCCTGCCGGCCGACCGCTCGACCTGCGTCGACTATCCGTACGCCTGGGCCGGCATCTACCACCGGCGGCTGCTGGAGGCGGGGCTGCTGCATTTCGTGCCCGGGCTGCGCACCGCCGAGGACCGGCCGTGGATCTGGCGTCTGCACCGCGAGGCGCAATCCTTCGCCGTCAGCGGACTGCTGGGGATTTTCTACCGCCGCGGCGTCGCCACCTCGCTCACCCAGATCGGTGACGAACGCCAACTCGATTTCCTTCGCGCATTCGATCGGGTAATCGAGGAAACGGCCGCCGACCCGGACGCGGGAGAACTCCTGCCGAAAGCCGTGCGCACCTATTGCGCGATCATTTCCCACCACCTCGGGAACATCGAGCGATTCGAACCCGCGGTCGCCCGGAAACTGCGCACGCGCAGCGCGGCTGCCCTGGGGCGCCTGCCCCGGCCGCTGGTGGACGGCGCGCTGGACGCCATGGACGTGGACCGCGCCACTGCGCTGCGCCGGCTGCGCCGCCGCCCGCTCGCCGCGAAGGCGGCCGCCTGATGCCGGCGCCCGCGCCGCGCCGGCGCACGCAGCTGTTCCTCGCCTCCACCCTGTACGGCGCCGCCACCCTGGCCGCCGCCCTCGACGCCGGGCTCTTCCCCGCCGCCGACCGCCGCCTGCTGGTCGTCGCCAACACCGCGGCCGTGCCCGAGACCACGCCCGCCTTCGACACCGCCCCGGGCTTCGAGCGGCTGCGCTCCCGCTTCGACGGCGTGCTGTCGTGGAACGAGGCGATCAGCCCCCTGCACCCCACCGGCTGGTCCCCGCGCCCGGACGACGTCCCCCTGTGGGAGCGGCACCTGCGGCTGCTGTGGGGGCTGGGGACGGACGAGATCTCCATCGCCCTGGAGTCCCTGCAGGTCAACCCGGCCCTCGCGGTCGCCCAGGTGTTCGCGGACGCGGCCCTGGACGTCTACGCCGACGGGCTCATGAGCTACGGCCCCACGCGCAGCAGGCTCGACCCGCTGATCGGCACCCGGGTGGGCCGCCTGCTCCACCTCGACCTGGTGCCGGGCCTGGAACCACTGCTGCTGACCGAGTTCGGCGTGCCGCAGGTGGTTGTGCCGGGCGAGGTCTTCACCAAGGTGCTGGCCGAGCTCGCGGACGCCTGCGCGGCCGGGCTGCCCGCCGCGCCCGAGGGCGCGGCCCTCGTGCTCGGCCAGTACCTGTCGGCCCTGGACATCCTCTCCCCCGAGGAGGAGGAGCGCCTGCACGTGCGCATGCTGCGCGGTGCGGTCGGCCGCGGGCACCGCGAGGTGGTCTTCAAACCGCACCCCTCGGCCCCGGCCCGCTGGTCGACGCTGCTGGAGGAGGAGGCGCAGCGGCTCGGCGCCCGGCTGACCGTCCTGGACACGCCCGTCCTCGCCGAGGTCGTCTACCAGCGGCTGCGGCCCGCGCTCGTCGTCGCCTGCTTCTCCACGGCCCTGCTCACCGCACGCACCTTCTACGGCCTGCCCGTGGCCCGCGCGGGCACCGGCCTGCTGCTGGAGCGCCTCACCCCGTACCAGAACAGCAACCGCGTGCCCGTCACACTCGTCGACGCACTCCTCGACGACGTCGAGGAAGTCGGGGACGTCGGGGAAGTCGGGGAAAGCAGCGGCGGTGCCCCGCCCCCGGCCGGCCTCGAAGGACTGCTGGCCGCCGTCGGCTTCGCGATGCAGCCGCAGGTGCTGCCCGGGCTGCGCCCCGCCGCCGAGCGCTACCTGGCCGCCCACCTGGACGCCCGTACGTGGCGCTACTTCAAACGGCGCCGGCTGACCGCGCTGGGGCTGCCCGGCGCCGTCCCGGCCCAGCTCGCCTTCCTGCCCCGCAGCCGGCGCGTGCGCAGGCTGGTGCGCCGGGTGCGGGCCCTGCGCCGGAGGCCGGCATGACGCTCCTGGACGTTCCCGCGCAGGCGGCGCAGCCGCAGCAGGAGCCCGCCCGGCCCGCCGGGCGGCTGTACGCCCTGGACGGGCTGCGGCTGGTGGCCGCCCTGATGGTGGCGCTGTACCACTACGGCGGCCGGGACGGGGACGTCTCGCGCGCCTGGGGCGCCTCGCCGCGCCACGAATTCCCGCACCTGTCGGCGGCGTTCGCGTACGGCTGCCTGGGCGTGCAGATCTTCTTCGTCATCAGCGGCTTCGTGATCTGCATGAGCGGCTGGGGCCGCCCCCTGCGCGCGTTCTTCGCCTCGCGCGCCGCCCGCCTCTACCCCGCCTACTGGGCGGCGATCGTGCTCGTCACGCTGGTCTTCGCGCTGCCGTGGGTGGCGTACAAGGCGGTCTCCCCCAGCGACACGCTCGTCAACCTCACCATGCTCCAGCAGCCCGCGGGCGCCGAGCGGGTGCTCGGGGTGTGCTGGACGCTGTGGGCGGAGGTGCGCTTCTACGCCCTCTTCGCGCTGTTCGTCGTGCTGCCCGGCGCCTCGCGCCGGCGGGTGGTGCTGTTCTGCGCGGCGTGGACGCTGATGACGGTCGTCACCACGGCGTCGCACGTGGAGTTCCTGCGCGTGGTGGTCATGCCGGAGCACTCGATGTTCTTCATCGGCGGCATCGGCCTGTATCTGGTGCACCGCTTCGGCAACGACGCGACCGCCTGGGGCATCGTCGCCGTGAGCTTCCTGCTCGGCCAGCACTACGCGGTGGCGGGGCTCGTCCACCCGCCGAACCCGCACTACTTCTCCACCCGCTCCGCCTACGTCGTCATCGCCGTCCTCGCCCTCGGGTACGCGGCCGTCGCGGCGGTGGCCACCGGCAGGACGGGCTGGGCGACGTGGCGGTGGCTTCCGCTCGCGGGCGCGCTGACGTACCCGTTCTACCTGGTGCACGAGCACCTGGGGTGGGTGGTGATCGGCGCCCTGCACCGGGGGCTGGTCATCCCCTCGTACGTGACGTTCGCGCTGACGCTGCTGGTGATGCTGGTGCTGGCGTGGGCGCTGCACCGGTTCGTGGAGCGGCGGTTCACGCCCGTGCTGCGCAGGTCACTGAGCAGGTAGCAGGGTCGCCTCGATACCGGCGACGACGGCCCGCAGGCCGGTCTCGAAGCCCGCCTCCAGGTCGCCGAACACCTCCCAGCCCGCCTCGGTGGCCAGCGGGTGCCCCTCGATGCGGCGGGCGCGCTCGGTCAGGTCGTAGACCGGGTCGCGCTCCCCGCCGGGGACGGGGTAGACCGACTGCTCCTCCATGACGTGGCCCATGGTGTACGTGTTGACGGTGAACCAGGCGCGGGCCGCCGCGCGCGGCGTGAAGCCGGCGGCCACCAGCACCCGCATCGCCCCCTCCAGCGGTCCCGCGTAGCTGTCGTCCGTGAAGCGGGTGCCGCCGAAGACCTTGGCGCCGTCGCGGTACTCCAGCAGGGTGCGGCGCTGCACCCGCGCGCAGTCGGCCAGGAACGTGCGCCAGTCGCCCGGGTCGAGGGCGCTCAGGTCGTCCGCCATGCGACGGAAGATCACCGTCGCCATCTCGTCGAGCAGTTCCTGCTTGTTCTTGAAGTGCCAGTACAGGGCCGGGGCGCGGCAGTCGAGTTCCTGGGCGATCCGGCGCAGGGTCAGGCCCTCCAGGCCCACGTCGTTCAGCAGCCGGAGCGCGGTGTCGGCCACGAGGGACCGGTCGATGCGAGAAGCCACGCTTGACAGCTTAACGCTGTTCAGTTCAGGCTGACAGTGCCATGAACTTAACAACGTTAAGCACAAGGGAGGGGCGCCCCATGGACCCTGAGCACACCGAGGTGCTGATCGCCGGAGCCGGCCCCACCGGCCTCGTCCTCGCCATCGACCTCGCCCGCCGCGGCATACCCCACCGCCTCGTCGAACGCTCCGGGCGCACCTTCCCCGGCTCCCGGGGCGCCGGCATCCAGCCGCGCACCCTCGAGATGTTCGACGACCTCGGGGTGGTGGACGCCGTCCTCGCCGACAGCGGCCCCGTCCTGCCCATCCAGAACTGGGACGGCCGCCGGCGCGGCGAAGCCCGCCCCCTGGCCGAACCCGCCGCCGACTCCCCCGGCACCCCCTACCGCACCCCGCGGATGCTGCCGCAGCGGCGCACCGTCGACATCCTGCGGACACGCCTCGAAGAACTCGGCGGCAGCGTGGAGTTCGACACCGAACTCACCGGCTTCGAGCAGGACGCGGACGGAGTCACCGCCACCCTCGGCACCGGCGCCACCGTACGGGCCCGCCACCTGGTCGCCACCGACGGCGGACGCAGCACCGTCCGCAAGGCCCTCGGCGTGCCCTTCCACGGCAACGACGTCACCACCGGGCGTGCGATCGTCGCCGACCTCGTGCTCGGCGGACCGGACGCCGACGCCTTCGACACCGACCACTGGCACATGTGGCCGCGGGCCGAGGGCGGACTGGTGACCATCAACCAGCTGCCCGGCGCCACTTCGAAGCAGATCATCGCCATCTTCGACGACCCCGGCCGCGAACTCGACATCGACCGCGACGCCACGCCCGAGGCGCTCGGACGGCTCCTGAGCGAACGCACCGGCCACCGGCTGACCGTCCACGAGATCCACTGGGCCTCGGTCTACCGGCCCCGCGTGGCCATGGCCGAACGCTTCCGCGTCGGCCACGTCCTGCTCGCCGGCGACGCGGCCCACGTCCACCCGCCGTCCGGCGGACAGGGCCTCAACACCAGCGTCCAGGACGCGTACAACCTGGGCTGGAAGCTCGAAGCCGTCCTGCGGCGCGGAGCCGACGACACGCTGCTCGACACGTACGACGAGGAACGGCGCGGCATCGCCGGCGGCGTCCTCGGCCTCTCCCAGCGCGTCTTCCGCGCCGACCGGGCCGACGGGGGCTTCTCCGTCCGCGGCCCCGAGACGCACCAGCTGACACTCGGGTACCGGGGCGGGGCGCTCAGCCGCGAGACGCGGCGCGGGCTGGGGCCCGATGCCGGTGCCGATGCCGCTGCCCTCAGGGCGGGCGACCGCGCGCCGGACGCGCCGCTGGCCGACGGGGCGCTCTTCGACGCGTTCCGGGGGCCGCACTTCACGGTGCTGGTGGTGGGGGACGAGGCGGGGGCAGTGCCGGTGCCGGAGTGGGTGCGGGTGTGCCGGGTGCCGGCGGAGGGGTACGTGAAGGAGGCGTACGGGCCGGGGGTGTTCGTGATCCGGCCGGACGGGTATGTGGGGTTGGCGGCGGATGACGTGGCCGGCGTGCCGGACTATCTGCGGGTCGTGGGCGGTTAGGGCCCTACGGGCCCGGGGGTGGTGCGGCCCGGTGGGCCGGTTTGTGCCCACCCGTTCCGCCCTGCGGAACGCCTGCCCACAAACCGGCGGGGCCGGGGGTCCGGGGGCTTGCTCCCGGGAAACGGTGAAAGGGCGGGGCCGGGGCTCAGCCCGCCGCAGGCGCCCCCCTACAGCACCAGCGAAAGGCCCAGCACGCTCACCAGCCCCGTCACCGAGACCACCGTCTCCATCAGGGACCACGTCCGCACCGTCTCCCCCACCGTCATCCCGAAGTACTCCTTCACCATCCAGAACCCCGCATCGTTGACGTGCGAGAAGAACAGCGATCCCGCCCCCACCGCCAGCACCAGCAGTGCCGTGTGCGTCGTGCTCATGTCCGCCGCCAGGGGGGCGACGAGGCCGGCGGCCGAGATCGTGGCGACCGTCGCGGAGCCCGTCGCCAGGCGGATGGCCACGGCGATGAGCCAGGCCAGGAGCAGCGGGGAGAGGGACCAGTCCTTGGAGACCTCCAGGATCATGCGGCCGACGCCCGCGTCCACGAGGGTCTGTTTGAAGCCGCCGCCGGCGCCGACGATGAGGAGGATGCCGGCGATGGGGGCGAAGGCCTTCTCGACGGAGGCGGGGACGGAGTCGGTGCCGCGGCCGAGGGTGGCCATGCCGACCAGGACGGCCAGCAGCAGTGCGATCAGGGGTGAGCCGATGACGTCGGCCGCGCGCTGCACGGGGTGGTGGGGGTCGTCGACGACGACGTCCGTGACGGCCTTGGCGAGCATGAGGGCCACGGGCAGCAGCACGGTCGCGACGGAGGCGGCGAACCCGGGGCGAGGGCGGTCCGCCTCGCGCTCGGCGGAGGGCTCCGGTATCAGGGCCGGCGGCGGTGCGACGTCCACCCACCGTGCCGCGTACCGCGCGAACAGCGGTCCGGCGATCACCGCCGTGGGGACGGCGACCAGCACGCCGAGCGCGAGGGTGACGCCGAGGTCGGCGCCGATGGCGTCGACGGCGGCGAGCGGTCCGGGGTGGGGCGGGACGAGGCCGTGCATGACGGACAGGCCGGCCAGGGCGGGGATGCCGATGCGCATCAGGGAGTGGCCGCCGCGCCGGGCGACCAGCAGGACGACCGGCACCAGCAGCACGATGCCGACCTCGAAGAAGAGCGGCAGTCCGATGACGCCGGCGATGAGCACCATGGCCCAGGGCATGGTGCGGGTGCCGGCCCTGGCGAGGATGGTGTCGACGATGCGGTCGGCCCCGCCGGAGTCCGCGAGCAGCCGTCCCAGGATCGATCCGAGGGCGATGAGCACGCCGACGCCCGCGACGGTCGAGCCGAGTCCGGTGGTGAAGGAGGCGACGGTCTTCTCCAGCGGTGCGCCGGCCGCGACGCCCAGGACGAGCGTGCCGACGGTCAGGGCCAGGAAGGCGTGGAGCTTGAGCCGGCCGATGAGGACGACGATGACGGCGATGCCGACGAGGACGGCGATGCCGAGCCGGGCATGGCCCGCAGTGGTGATCGGTGCGGCGGGGGCCGCGGCCAGCATCTCGACGCTGAGAGTGCTCACGGGGCTTCCTCAGAGGGTCTTCAGGGAGTCTTCAGGGGAGTCGGGTCAGGGCGGCGACGGCCCGTTCGGCCACGGTCCGCGGGCCGGGCGCGACGTCGACGGTGACGCCGGCCTCGTCGGCCCCGAGGGGTTCGAGCGTGGCGAACTGCGAGTCCAGCAGCCCGGGTTTCATGAAGTGGCCGGTGCGGGCCGCCATCCGGGCGGCGATGAGGTCGCGGTCGCCGGTGAGGTGCAGGAAGACGGTGCCGGGGGCGGCGGCGCGCAGCCTGTCGCGGTAGGCGCGTTTGAGGGCGGAGCAGCTGACGACGCCGCCGCGGCCGTGCGCGGCCTGTTGGTGCAGCCAGGCGCCGACGGCGTCGAGCCAGGGGGCGCGGTCGGCGTCGTCGAGGGGGATGCCGGCGGTCATCTTGGCGATGTTGGCGGCGGGGTGGAGGTCGTCGCCGTCGGCGTACGGCATGTCCAGGGCCCGGGCCACCAGGGCGCCGACCGTGCTCTTGCCGGTGCCGGCGACGCCCATCACGACAATGCTCATCACCCGGCCACCCAAACGGATGAGTACGACTTATTCAAGCCACTGTGATGTAAACGTCATACTTATTGCGCTGTGTGCCGGCCCGTACGCTGGGCGCATGGACAACGGACTGCACGCCCGCGTGCTGGACTCCCTGGGGCCCGCGATCACGGCCGGGGAGTACCCGCCGGGCAGCGTGCTGCGCACGGACGAACTCGAGCAGCGGTTCGAGGTCTCGCGCACCGTCGTCCGCGAGGTCATACGCGTCCTGGAGGCCATGCGCCTGGTCGCCTCCCGGCGCCGGGTCGGGGTGACCGTCCGGCCGGCCGAGGAGTGGAACGTCTACGACCCGCAGGTCATCCGCTGGCGGCTGGCCGGGCCGGACCGCCCGCGCCAGCTGCGCTCGCTGACGGTGCTGCGCTCGGCGGTCGAGCCGGTCGCCGCCGGGCTGGCGGCCCGGCACGCGACCGCGGAGCAGTGCGCGGAGCTGACGGAGCACGCCCTGGGCATGGTGGCCACCTCGCGCGGCCAGCAGCTGGAGGGGTATTTGGTCCACGACGTCGCCTTCCACCGGGTGATCCTGCGGTCCTCGGGGAACGAGATGTTCGCGCAGCTGGGGGACGTGGTGGCCGAGGTGCTCACGGGCCGCACGCGCCATCACGTGATGTTCACCGACCCCGACCCGGCCGCGGTCACCCTGCACGTGCGCGTCGCCGAGGCGGTGCGCGAACACGACGCGGCGCGGGCGGAGGCCCTGACGCGGGAGATCGTCACCGGCGCGATGGCAGAACTCGACGTCCTGGCCCCGTAAGGGGCGCGGGGAACTGCGCGACAAGCCACGACGCGCCCGCAGACGAAGTGCCGTGCTGCTCCGCCCTAGCGCGGGTGGCCCGGCGGCCAGGTCTCGTACCAGCGCTGGTCGGCCTCCAGCTGGGCGGCCAGCGAGATCAGCAGCGGTTCGCTGTTGGAGGGGCCGAGCAGCTGGACGCCCGTCGGCAGCCCCTCCTCCGTCAGCCCCGACGGCACGCTGACCGCCGGCCAGCCGAGCACGTTCCACGGCCAGGCGTACGGGCAGGCGGCGATCACGCGGGAGTTGGTGTCGCGGCTGCGGAGCCCGGCCAGGTCGCCGGTGCGCAGCGGCGGTACGGCCGTGGTCGGGGTCAGCACGGCGTCGAACCGCCAGAACAGCTCGCCGATCCGGCGCCGCAGCGGTGCCTCGGCCGCGCGGGCCGCCCGCAGCACCTCGCCGCCGAGCAGCAGCCCGCCGCGCGCGTTGGCGCGGGTGCGGGCGTCGAGCAGCGCGCGGTCGGGCACGCGCGCCGTCCAGTCGCGTATGCCCGCCATGGAGCGGGGCACGAAGGCCAGCCCGATGGGCCCGTAGCGCAGCTCCTCCTCCACCACCTCGTGCCCGAGCAGGGCCAGCCGGTCGGCGATGCGCAGGGTGGCGGCGCGCACGGCGGGGTGCAGCCAGTGGCGTACGGCGGCGAAGGCGGGGCGCAGGGAGAGGGCGATGCGCAGCCGGCGGCGGGGCTCGTGGCCGGCGGCGGCGAGGACGTCGACGGCGGGCGGGCGGTGCAGGTCGCCCTCGTGGGAGCCGGCGGCGGCGTGCAGCAGCAGGGCGGCGTCGGCGACGCTGCGGGCCAGCGGCCCGTCGCAGGTGATGCCGCGGAAGGCCTCGCGGTGGGGCCAGGTGGAGATGCGGCCGCGCTGCGGCTTGATGCCGACCAGGTGCGTCCAGGCGGCGGGGATGCGGATGGAGCCGGCCCCGTCGGAGCCGAGGGCCGCGGGGACGAGCCCGGCGGCGACGGCGGCGGCGGAGCCGCCGGAGGAGCCGCCGGGGGTGTGCTTGAGGTTCCAGGGGTTGCGGGTCACCCCGAACGCCGGGCCGTCGGTGACGGGCCACTGGCCGAGCTCGGGGGTGTTCGTCTTGCCGACGACGATGGCGCCGGCGGCACGTAATCGGCGCACGGCCTCGCAGTCGGTGCGCTGCGGCGGGAAGATTCCGGGGCAGCCGAAGGCGGTGGGTTCGCCGGCCAGGTCCATGTCGTCCTTGACGGCCACGGGCACGCCCAGGAGCGGCAGGCGTTCGCCGGCGGCGAGGCGCTCGTCGGCCGCGCGGGCCTCCTCGACGGCCCGTTCGGCGCGGACGAGCCGGAAGGCGTTGATCGTGCTCTGGGTGGCCTCGATCCTGCGCAGGGCCCGCTCGACGAGCTCGCGCGCACTGACCTCGCGCTCGGCGAGGGCCCGGGCCTGGGCGGCGAGGCCCTCGGGCCATTCACTTCCGTAACCGGTCACGGGGGTTCCCTTCCCGTGGCCGAACACGTGTTAACCGTACGGGCGTTTGCCACTCCCGGCGGGCTCCGCGGACAACAAATAACCCCGGCCGAAATCCGGCCGGGGTATATTGGTTGTTTCCATGCCTGAGCCCAACTCAACGCATGGGGAAGCTTGATGAGGCCATCATATCCGTGCGGGAGCCGAATTGTCAATCGCCGAAACCGCGGTGAACGCGGAAATGCGTCGTGAGCAGGAATTCATCGACCTGCTGCACGAACGCCTCACCGAACTGCGCACCCGGTCGGAAGCCGCGCTGCGCGCCGCGCTCGTGCCCGCCGGGAACACCTTCCAGTCGCGGCTGGAGCGCGACGTGCTGGTGGCCGAGCAGACGGGGCTGCTGGCGGCCTTCGACGCCGGGGAGCACGGGCTGTGCTTCGGCCGCCTGGCCTTCCGCGACGGGCGCGACCACCACATCGGCCGGATCGGCATCCGGCGCGACGACCCCGACCGCACGCCGCTGGTCGTCGACTGGCGCGCCGAGGTCGCCCGGCCGTTCTACCTGGCCACCGGGCACACGCCCATGGGGCTGCGGCGCCGCCGGCACATCAGCATGCAGGGCCGGCGGGTCACCGCCCTGCACGACGAGATCCTGGACCTGACCGACACCGAGCGCACCGGGCACGAGGGCAGCGACGCGGACGCGGTGCTGCTCGCCGCGCTGGACGCGGCGCGCACCGGGCGGATGCACGACATCGTGCAGACCATCCAGGCCGAGCAGGACCGCATCATCCGCGCCCCGCACCGCGGCGTGCTCGTGGTGGAGGGCGGCCCCGGCACCGGCAAGACCGTCGTCGCCCTGCACCGGGCGGCGTACCTGCTCTACGCGCACCGCGAGCAGCTGGCCCGGCGGGCCGTGCTGATCGTCGGCCCCAACCCGGCCTTCCTCGGCTACATCGGCGAGGTGCTGCCCTCGCTCGGCGAGACCGGCGTCCTGCTGGCCACGCCCGGCGAGCTGTTCCCCGGGGTGCGGGCGACGGCGGCGGACACGCCGCGCGCCGCCGAGGTCAAGGGGCGCGCGGAGATGGCCGGCGCCCTCGCCGCGTACGTGCGCGACCGGCAGATCCTGCCGGACCCGGAGCTGCGCATCGCGCACGAGGACGGCGAGCTGCTGCTGACCGCGGACATCGCCCGCGCGGCCCGGCAGGCGGCCCGTGCGACGAAGCTGCCGCACAACCTCGCCCGCCCCTACTTCGCCTTCCACGTCATCGACGCGCTGACCACCCAGCTCGCCGACCGCATCGGCGCCGACCCCTACGGCGGGCCCAACTTCCTCGGCCCCGACGACATCGCCCAGCTCGGCAAGGCGGTCGCGGGGAGCAGCGAGGTGCACGCCGCGATCGAGGAGCTGTGGCCGGCGCTCGTCCCGCAGCAGCTCGTCGCGGACTTCCTCGACGAGCCCTGCCACCTGGCCGAGGCCGACGCGGAGGCGATCCGCCGGCCCGCGGCCGGCTGGGACGGCGCCTGGACGCCCGCCGACGTGCCGCTGCTGGACGAGGCAGCCGAACTCCTCGGCGAGGACGACTCCGCCGCCCGCGCCGCCGCCGAGGCCGAGCGGCAGGAACGCATCGCCTACGCCCAGGGCGTGCTCGACCTGTCGTACGGCTCGCGCACCCAGGAGTTCGAGGACCGCGAGGACGAGGACTCGGAGGTGCTGGCCGCGCACGACCTGGTCGACGCCGAGCGCCTGGCCGAACGCCACGAGGAGGCCGACCACCGCAGCGCCGCCGAGCGCGCGGCCGCCGACCGCACCTGGGCGTTCGGCCATGTGATCGTCGACGAGGCGCAGGAGCTGTCGGCGATGGCCTGGCGGCTGCTGATGCGCCGCTGCCCGACCCGCTCGATGACGCTGGTCGGCGACCCGGCGCAGACCGCCGAACCGGGCGGCGTCGGCTCCTGGGAAGCGGCCCTCGCGCCGTACGTCGGCGACCGCTTCGAGCACGTGCGCCTGGGCGTCAACTACCGGACGCCCGCGGAGATCATGGAGGTCGCGGCGGCCGTCCTGCGCGCGTCCGGCGACCCCGCCGCCGCCCCGCCGCGCTCGGTCCGCTCGACGGGCGTGCGCCCCTGGGCGCTGCACACCGCCGACGTCCCCGGCGCGGTGGCCGCCGCGGTGGCCCGGGAGACGGACGGCACCGGCCGGCTGGCGGTGATCGCCCCGGCTCCCCTGCTCCCGGCACTGGCCACGGCCCTGCCGGACGCGTCGTGGGGCGTCGCCCCCGACCTGACGCGCCCGGTGGTGCTGCTCGACCCGCGGCAGGCCAAGGGCCTGGAGTTCGACACGGTGCTCGTGGCGGAACCGGCGGAGTTCGGCGGCAGTGACCTGTACGTCGCCCTGACCCGGGCGACGCAGCGCCTCGGCGTGATACACGCATCGGCACTGCCGGCGCCGCTTGCGGAGTGCGGTTTGCTGCCGCAGAGTTGACCGGCCTTTCCCGCCGGACCGGCGCCCCGTAGGGGCGCGGGGAACTGCGCGACAAGCCACGACGCGCCCGCAGGCGGAGTGCCGGGCTGCGCCCGGAGCGCTTCTGCGGGCTGTCGGTGGCCGATCGCGCAGTTCCCCGCGCCCCTGACGGGGCGCTAGCCCTCGCGCCGCCGGAGCGGCCCCTAGAACAGCTGCTGCTGGCCCTCCATCGGCGGTTCCTCCGGGTCGAAGAGCCGGGGCTCCGTCGTGAGCAGGGGGGCCGAGCGGCGCGAGCCGGGGCAGGAGATCAGCTCGTAGGTGGCCACGCGGCGGCCCGGCGGGTCGTGGCGGGCGTAGCGGCCGCCGACGACGGCGATTTCTCGGGCACAGACGGGACAGCTGCGGCGCGGGGAGGACATTCCACCAGTGTCTCCCACATCAGTGCATGCCGGAGGGCGTGTGGGAGCCCCACACCTCGCGCAGGGACCCGCACACCTCGCCCACCGTCGCCCGCGCCCGCAGGGCCTCCTTCATCGGGGGGAGGACGTTGTGCGTGGTGCCGGCGGCGGCCGTGCGCAGGTCGGTGAGCGCCTGTTCGACGGCCGTGGCGTCGCGGCCGGCCCGCAGCCGGGCGAGCCGCTCGCGCTGGCGGGCCTCGATGGCGGGGTCGACGCGCAGCGGCTCGTACGGCTCCTCCTCGTCGAGGCGGAAGCGGTTGACGCCGACGACGACCCGCTCGCCGCGGTCGGTCTCCTGCGCAATACGGTAGGCGTTGCGTTCGATCTCGTCCTTCTGGAAGCCCTGTTCGATGGCGGCCACGGCGCCGCCGCGCCCCTCCACCTCGTCCATCAACTCCAGTGCCGCGAATTCCAGTTCGTCGGTGAGGGTCTCGACGGCGTAGGAGCCCGCGAAGGGGTCGACGGTGGCGGGCACGTCCGTCTCGTACGCCAGGACCTGCTGGGTGCGCAGCGCGAGGCGGGCCGCTTTCTCCGTGGGGAGGGCGATGGCCTCGTCGTAGGAGTTGGTGTGCAGCGACTGGGTGCCGCCGAGCACGGCGGCCAGCGCCTGGACGGTGACGCGGGCGAGGTTGACCTCGGGCTGCTGCGCGGTGAGCTGCACGCCCGCGGTCTGGGTGTGGAAGCGCAGCATCTGCGACTTGGGGTCGTGGGCGCCGAACTCGTCGCGCATGATCCGGGCCCAGATGCGCCGGGCCGCGCGGAACTTGGCGACCTCCTCCAGCAGTGTGGTGCGGGCCACGAAGAAGAAGGAGATCCTGGGCGCGAAGTCGTCGACGTGCATGCCGGCCGCGACGGCGGTGCGGACGTAGGCGACGGCGTCGGCCAGGGTGAAGGCGACCTCCTGCACGGGCGAGGCGCCGGCTTCGGCCATGTGGTAGCCGGAGACGGAGATGGTGTTCCAGCGCGGCAGCTCGGAGCGGCAGTAGGCGAAGATGTCGGCGGTCAGCCGCAGGGAGGGCTGGGGCGGGAAGATGTAGGTGCCGCGGGCGATGTACTCCTTGAGCACGTCGTTCTGCACGGTGCCGGTCAGCCGCTCGCCGGGCACGCCCTGTTCCTCGGCCACCAGCTGGTAGAGCAGCAGCAACAGGGCCGCCGGGGCGTTGATGGTCATGGACGTGGAGACCTCGTCCAGCGGGATGCCGTCGAAGAGCTCCCGCATGTCCTCGATCGAGTCGACGGCGACGCCCACCTTGCCGACCTCGCCCGCCGCCTGCGGGGCGTCGGAGTCGTACCCCATCTGCGTCGGCAGGTCGAAGGCGACCGACAGCCCGTGCCCGCCGGCGGCGATGAGCTGCCGGTAGCGGGCGTTGGACTCGGCGGCCGTGCCGAAGCCGGCGTACTGGCGCATCGTCCAGGGCCGGCCGGTGTACATGTCCGGGTGGATGCCGCGGGTGTACGGGTACGTGCCGGGGGCGCCGAGCCGGTCGGCGGGGTCCCAGCCGGCGAGGGCCTCGGGGCCGTAGACGGACCGGACGGGCAGCCCGGACTCGGTCGATCGCGCTCGGGTCGTCATGGTGCACGCCTCCCGCTCTCCGTCGGAGGCAGCGTCCGGGCGGTTGCGTTCCGGGGCTTCGGCCGGCCCCGGGCCCGGGCCTCCGCTTGGACTGTAGCGGCCGCGCGGGCCCGGTCCGGGCCGCCACGCACCGGTGACCAAACCGGGCGTGCGAGGGGGGCGCGGGCAGGACCGGGGGAAGAGCCCCGCCCGCGCCTCAGGGCGCGTGGAGCCGGCTTTGCATGGGGGGAACTCCGGCTCCTGCGCAGCCGATGACCAGTCGGCTCATTTCCTACAGCGTCGTGGTGCCCAAAAGTGTCACACCCTGTGCGACGGCCGGCTGGGAAACGCTCGGACGGGGCAGGCTGCGGGTGCGCGGAGCGCCGCGGCGCAGCAGGTCGTCCAGGTCCGAGCCGCTGCCGGACGTGCCGGCGTCGAGCCCGGCGAGCAGGCGCTCGCAGTACGCGCGCACGGCACTGGTGCCGCCGCCCGCGCTGCGCTCGAGGGCGCGCACGCCGTCCTCGTCGACGCCCTTGCCGCCTCCGGTGCGCTTGCCGTCGGCCAGGAAGTCCCGGCACAGCTTGGCGACCGTGGCGCGGGCGCTGCCGGTGACGTCGCCTGTGGTGCTCTCGCCGGTGTCGGTGCCGCCCTTGCCGGGCTTGCCGTCACCGCGCCGGCTGGGCGAGGGCCCGTCGGGGCCCGGCTCGATGCTCGGCCCGCCGGGCTTGCCCGTGCCGCGGCCCGGGGTGCCGGAGGCCCCCGGGCTGTGCCCGGGACGCGGACCGGGCGTGGCGCCGTGCGAGGGGCCGGGGGTGGCGGGCGCGGTGGTGCGCGGGCCGCCGCCGTCGGCGACGGTCACGCTGGCGGCGGGCGCCGGCTCGCCGTCCGACCGCCCGAAGGGCCCGGGCAGCACCCCGGCCCCGGCCGCGACGGCCACCCCGCCGACCGCGCACCCGGCGAGGGCGAGCGCGAGCGCCTTGGTGGGCCGGTCGAGGAACGCCCGCACGACGGCGAACGGCGTGCGCCGCACGGCGCCGGCCCGGGCCGCCGGCCGGCCCGCGCGGGCCTCGCGGAAGGCGGCCAGGGCCGCCTCCTCGCCGGGCAGCGGGGCGTCCGCACCGCGCGCCGCCGTGCCGGCCGCACCGGCCGGTTCCGTCAGGGCGCGCAGGGCCGCGGTCAGGTGGTCGGCGGTGGCCCGGGCGTCGGCGGGTGCGGTGCCGGAGAGGTGCTCGCCGCGCAGCAGT
This sequence comes from Streptomyces luteosporeus, assembly GCF_039532865.1. Taxonomy (NCBI): domain Bacteria; kingdom Bacillati; phylum Actinomycetota; class Actinomycetes; order Kitasatosporales; family Streptomycetaceae; genus Streptomyces; species Streptomyces luteosporeus. The sequence goes on along the minus strand of NZ_BAAASL010000001.1, from coordinate 378,828 downwards.
CGCTCCACGGCGTCGTCATCCAGCCAGCCCTGCTCGTACCGGTGGTCGTCCGCCATCACATGTCCTTCTGCGTCCGCATGCGCAATTGCGTCACACCCGCGGAAGCATTCGCTCCGCCGGCGCCCGCCCCCGCCGTCACCATCTCGGCCAGTCGCCGCAGCCCGCGGTGCGCGGCGGTGCGCACCGCCCCCGGCCGCTTGCCCAGCACCCCGGCGGCGCTCTTGGCGTCGAGGCCGACGACCACGCGCAGCACCACGGCCTCGGCCTGGTCCTGCGGCAGCTGGGCGATGAGGGCGAGGGTACGCCCGGTGCCGAGGGCCTCCAGCGCCTCCCCGGCGGTGTCCGCGTCGCCGGCGCGGCCGGCCAGTTCGCTCTCGTCGCCGCCGATGAGGGGGCGCCGGCCGCGCATCCGTATGTGGTCCAGCGCCCTGTTGCGGGCTATGCGGGCGGCCCAGCCGCGGAAGCGGTCGGCGTCGCCGGTGAAGCGCTCCAGGTCACGGGCTATCTGCAGCCAGGTTTCCGACGCCACGTCCTCCGCGTCGGCGTCGCCGACGAGAGTGCGCACGTATCCGAGCAGCCGGGGGTGCACGGTCCGGTAGACCGTACGGAATGCCGTCTCGTCCCCGCTCTGCGCCGCACGCACGGCGGCGGTCAGCTCAGCGTCGTCCCCCTGCACGGTCACATCCTGCACCACGGGTCGTGCCTGCGATTCAGGAGGCCGCCGGACCGGCGCCGTACGGTCCGTAGGAGGTCGGGGGGAACGGGGGGTGCGGGGGGTGCGGGGCGTGCACCAGCGCCCGCTGCTCCTGCATCCGCGTCAGCTGCCGCACGACGAGGATCGCCAGGGGCGCGGCGGCGAGCAGCAGCAGGGAGGAGAAGGCGTCCAGGACGAGGGAGGTCTTCATCAGCTCCACGCCGTCGCGCCAGCTGCCGTGGTCGAGGCCGCGGAGCTTGACCGTGGCGGCCCGGTCGAAGACGGTGCTCACCGCGTCGACACCGAAGGACGTCACCCACAGCACCCACCACCAGTTCAGCAGCGTCCTGGGCGCGGCCTGAGGGCCGGCCGGGGAGCTGGCCCGGTAGAGGTCGTTGGCGATCTGCTTGGGGAACCACAGGTTGACCACGGGCGTGAACCACGCGCCCGCCGCCCAGCCGGTGCCGAAGCGGTGCGTACCGGGCGCGAAGATCTCGGCGTTGACCCGCATCCGGCGGAACCACACGGCCCACACCGCCGCGGTGGCCGCGAACAGGACGAAGTGAACGATGCCGACACCGGTGGCGAAGGCGTCGGCGTCCTCCAGCGCCTGCCGGCCGGCCTCGTCGAGCGACCCCGTCCGCAGCAGCTCCTCGCACGCACTGCGTTCCTTGCCGGCCGCCGCGATGTCGAACACCAGCACCAGCATCATGGCCGAGAGCAGCACGGTCAGCGCGATGCGCAGCCCCCGGCGCAGGTCGACCCCGCCGACCCGCGGCATGCCGGGCACACCGGGCACACCCGGGTACGGGTAGGGGGCGGGCGCCTGCTGCTGGTACGCGCCGCAGGCGGCGCACCGGCCGTCAGGACCCACGGCAGTGGCGCGGCAGTGACCGCACGGATACATCGGTGAGGACTCCCAGGGGTAGTGCCATGAGCGGGTGATACTACGCGCCCGAGATTGTCTGTCCCCCACTGTGATGAAATTTCGCCTCCCGGCGCTGTAGGAAGTGCGGGCCTCACCAGGGTTCGCAGCGGACGGCGGTCGGAGCCTCTCCTGTGGGGGGTGGCGGCTCCGGCCGTCCCCGTCCCGCCACCGCGCACGCGGGCAGCGCCTCCTCCACCATGCCGAGGCCGGCGAGCAGTTCGCGGAACAGCCCCACCACGTCCGGCCCCGGATCGGCGGCCAGCACCCGCGCCAGCGCACCGGCATCCGTCACCCGCCCCGCCGCGGCGGCCCAGGCCGCGCAGTGCGCCGCGGCCGTGCGCGGAACCGGAAAAATGTCATCGGGCCCGAGCCCGGTGCCGGCCAGGTGCCGCGCCAGGGCCACCCGGCCCAGACAGGCCGCCCACGGCGTGCCCGCGGGCACGGCCCCGAACACCACCGCGCAGTCACCGGCCAGCACGCCGGCCGCCAGCGCGGGCGCGCCCGTGTCGTCGGCGAGGGCCCGCACGAGGTCGTCGACGGAGGCCACGGCGTCCTCGACGGCCGGACGCAGCGGCTCGGGCGCCATGCGGCACCACATCTGCCAGCCGTCGGTGAATGCGGCGGCCGGGACGAGGTGTTCACGCCCCGTGGCGAGGACCGGGCGGGCGGCGAGCGCCCGGTCCCCGCCACGGCCGACTAATAAGTGCCCCCAGAAGCCCATGGACTGCGTCCCTTCCGTTTCGGAGTGCCTCCGGCAGGTACAGCGCTGCGTGGGCCCCGTCCGTCACACCGGTAACGCCTGCGGCGGGCGATTCCCCAGCCCCGCCCTCTCCCCGTCTCCTAGCGGGGCTGCGCCCCCTAGCACCCCCGGACCGGGCTCCGCCCGGTGTCCTCAATCGCCGGACGGGCTGGATGGTGCACCCGTTGGTGGGCAGGCGTTCCGCAGGGCGGAACGGGTGGGCACCAACCCGCCCACCGGCGTGCACCACCCCGGGGTCCGGGGCGGAGCCCCGGTTTCGGGAAGGGGCGGGGCTGGGGAACAGCCCGCCGCAGGCGTCAGCGGCGCACTCGCCCCGCCAGGGAGCGGAAGTCGGGCCACGGGCGGGTCGGGGGCCGGGGGTCCCAGACGCGCTGGGCCACCGCGGCCAGCGGCACGTGGATGCCCGCCGCCACCTGTTCGGGCGTCTGCGCCCCGGCGCGATCGCACCACACGGCCAGCCGTCCGCCGAGGACCCGGTCCGGGCCCGCCGCCGACGCGGCCGCCGTGCCGCGCAGGACCGCCGGCCCCCAGCCCCCGTAGATCCGCTCCCCGGTCGGGTACCGGAAGTCATTGGGTTCGCCGAGCACGTAGTAGAGGAACTCGTCGTTCAGATTGACCAGCGTCCGTCCCTCGTTCAGGTAGTCCTGCGGGTTCCGCGCCCCGTTCTCCTTGCCCGTCCAGTACTCGACTTCGATGGATTTGTCGGGCACGACGACTCCGTCGGGGAAAAAGCCGTCGTTCCATGCCTTGGGCGTGCGGCCCAGGGAGCGCACGACGGCGGCCCGGTCGTTGAGCCATCCGGTGGCGAGGTCCTGCACCTTGGCCCGCGGCCCGTACTTGCGGCGGGCGGCGTCGGCCAGGCCGGGGTAGGAGGTCTGGGGGTCGCGGGCCATGAGGGCCCGGTATTCGTCGGCGCCGAGGTGGAACCACCGTCCGGGGAAGAGCGGCGCGTACTCCCGCAGGAGGTCGTCGACGATCCGCGCGGATTCGGGGTTGGAGATGTCGACGGCTCCGCGCGCCACCGCGCCGGTGGCGTCGCGCAGCTGCAGGCCGGGGTGGGCGGCGATGACGGCCCCGAGGTGCCCGGGCGAGTCGATCTCGGGGACGACGGTGATGTGCAGCGAGCCGGCCAGCTGCACGATGCGCCGTACTTCGGCCTTGGTGAGGTGCTGCTGGGAGACGATCTCGGGGTGGCTGGAGCTTTCGATGCGGAAGCCCTGGTCGTCGGAGAAGTGCAGGCCGAGCTGGTTGAGCTTGAGGTCGGCCATTTCGCGGAGCCGGGCCTCGATCCAGTCGGCGGGGAAGTGCTTGCGGGCGATGTCGAGGTTCAGGCCGCGCTGGGGGCGGTCGGGAGCGTCCTTGATGACGCCTTCGGGGAGTCCGCCGCCGGTGCGGACGGCCTGGACGACGGTGCGGGTGCCGTAGAAGAGGCCGGCGTCGCCGGCGGAGGTGATGGTGACCTTGCGGCCTTCGGTGGTGAGCTCGTACGCCTCGGGTCCGCCGGCCTGTCCGACCCTGGGCACGAGCTCGACGTCGCCGGCCCGGGCGGGGCCCCGGTCGAAGGGGAGGCCGAGGTCGCCGGCGAGGAGGCGGGCCTCGTCGGCGGCGGGGCCGTCGGGGTCGGCGACGACGCGGGCGCCGCGGGCGGGTCGCCAGCCGGGCCCGTCGCGCCGGTCGTACTGGCGTACGGCCGGCACGGTGGCGGGTGCCGCGGCCGGGACGGGGGCGGGTTCCGCGGCGGCCGCGCCGCCGGTGGAGGCGGTGGAGGCCGGGGCGGAGGCGCTGCCGCCCTGGGGCGAGCGGGCGTCGTCGCTGCCGGAGGGGTGGACGGCCCCCTTGCCGGGGCAGCCCATCAGGGTCATCGTGGCGAGCAGGCCGAGGGTGGCCACCGTCCCCCGGACGGCGGACGCCCGCGTCATCCTGACGGGGCGTCCCGTGGAACCAGTGGAGCCCATGGAGCGAACCTCCCCATTGGTGCCTTCAAGAGGAAGATATGGCTTTTCTTCCCATCTGTCCGCCGTTCCCCTCCGGACACGCCGGGACGCACCGGACAAGCCGCCCCGGGGCCCACTCCCCGGTTCCCGGGCGTCCTAGGCCGTACGTGCCTGTTTGATCACACCTCCGCCACCCCGGGGGACCGAACCGACAAGGCGTCGCTACGATGGCCAGGGCCGGTGGACCGTACCCGGCCGGGCCCGACCGACAGTGAAGCCGGCAGGCCCCAATCCCGCTCCCGGAGGGTTTTCCGTGCCGGCTGGAACGCTGTACCGCGGCCGGGAAGGCATGTGGTCCTGGGTGGCTCACCGAGTCACCGGCGTCCTCATTTTCTTCTTCCTGTTCGTTCACGTCCTTGACACCGCTCTCGTTCGTGTCTCCCCCGAGGCGTACGACGACGTCGTCGCCACGTACAAGACGCCCATCGTCAACGTGATGGAGTACGGCCTGGTGGCCGCCATCCTCTTCCACGCGCTGAACGGCCTCCGCGTCATCGCGGTGGACTTCTGGTCCAAGGGCCCGCGGTACCAGAAGCAGATGCTGTGGACCGTCGTCGGTGTCTGGGTCGTGCTGATGGCAGGCGCCTTCTACCCCGTGCTCCAGCACACGCTGCGCACGCTGTTCGGGAGCTGAGAAGCGAGATGTCCGCTGAAACCACCCCCGCCGCGGCCGTGAGCGAGGTGTCGGCCTACTCCGCCGACAACCCGGCTCCGGTCATCGAGGCGCCCCGCAAGCGCACCAAGAAGACGCCCAAGGCGACCCGCACCAACTTCGAGATGTACGGCTGGCTCTTCATGCGCCTGTCCGGCATCCTCCTGGTCGTCCTGGTCCTCGGCCACCTGCTGATCCAGCTCGTGCTGGACGGCGGCGTGACCAAGGTCGGCTTCGCCTTCGTCGCCGGTCGCTGGGCCTCGCCGTTCTGGCAGGCCTGGGACCTGATCATGCTGTGGCTCGCGATGCTGCACGGTGCGAACGGCCTGCGCACGGTCATCAACGACTACGCGGAGCGGGACAACACCCGCTTCTGGCTGAAGATGCTGCTGTACACCGCCACGGTGTTCACCGTCCTGCTGGGCACGCTGGTGATCTTCACCTTCGACCCGAACATCCGCTAGAGCCCGGGGCTGACGCGACCATGAAGATCCACAAGTACGACACCGTCATCGTCGGCGCCGGTGGCGCCGGCATGCGCGCGGCCATCGAGTCGACCAAGCGCAGCCGCACGGCGGTGCTCACCAAGCTCTACCCGACCCGCTCCCACACCGGCGCCGCCCAGGGCGGCATGGCCGCCGCCCTCGCGAACGTCGAGGAGGACAACTGGGAGTGGCACACCTTCGACACGGTCAAGGGCGGTGACTACCTGGTCGACCAGGACGCCGCCGAGATCCTGGCGAAGGAGGCCATCGACGCGGTCCTCGACCTCGAGAAGATGGGCCTGCCGTTCAACCGCACCCCGGACGGCACCATCGACCAGCGCCGCTTCGGCGGTCACAGCCGCAACCACGGCGAGGCCCCGGTCCGCCGCTCCTGCTACGCGGCCGACCGCACCGGCCACATGATCCTCCAGACGCTGTACCAGAACTGCGTCAAGGAGGGCGTGGAGTTCTTCAACGAGTTCTACGTCCTGGACCAGCTGATCACCGAGGTCGACGGCGTCAAGAAGTCGGCCGGTGTCGTCGCGTACGAGCTGGCCACCGGCGAGATCCACGTCTTCCAGGCGAAGGCCGTGATCTACGCCTCCGGCGGCTGCGGCAAGTTCTTCAAGGTGACCTCCAACGCGCACACCCTCACGGGTGACGGCCAGGCCGCCGTGTGGCGCCGCGGCCTGCCGCTGGAGGACATGGAGTTCTTCCAGTTCCACCCGACGGGCATCTGGCGCATGGGCATCCTGCTGACGGAGGGCGCCCGTGGTGAGGGCGGCATCCTCCGCAACAAGGACGGCGAGCGCTTCATGGAGAAGTACGCGCCGGTCATGAAGGACCTCGCGTCCCGTGACGTCGTCTCCCGCTCGATCTACACCGAGATCCGCGAGGGCCGCGGCTGCGGTCCCGAGGGCGACCACGTCTACCTGGACCTCACCCACCTGCCGCCGGAGCAGCTGGACGCCAAGCTGCCGGACATCACCGAGTTCGCGCGCACCTACCTCGGCATCGAGCCCTACACGGACCCGATCCCGATCCAGCCCACCGCGCACTACGCCATGGGCGGCATCCCGACCAACGTCGAGGGCGAGGTGCTGGCCGACAACGACACCGTCGTCCCCGGCCTGTACGCCGCCGGCGAGGTCGCCTGCGTGTCCGTGCACGGCGCCAACCGCCTGGGCACCAACTCGCTGCTCGACATCAACGTCTTCGGCCGCCGCGCCGGCATCGCCGCCGCGGAGTACAGCCAGAAGGCCGACTTCGTCGAGCTGCCGGAGGACCCGGCCTCCCTCGTCGTCGAGCAGGTCGAGCGTCTGCGCAACTCCACGGGCACCGAGCGGGTCGCCGAGCTGCGCAAGGAGCTGCAGGAGACCATGGACGCCAACGTCATGGTCTTCCGCACCGAGCAGACGATCAAGATGGCCGTCGAGAAGATCGCCGAGCTGCGCGAGCGCTACAAGAACGTCGCCATCCAGGACAAGGGCAAGCGCTTCAACACCGACCTGCTGGAGGCCATCGAGCTGGGCAACCTGCTCGACCTGGCCGAGGTCATGGCCGTGTCCGCGCTCGCGCGCAAGGAGTCCCGCGGCGGTCACTACCGCGAGGACTACCCCAACCGCGACGACGTCAACTTCATGCGCCACACCATGGCGTACCGCGAGGTGGACGCGAGCGGCAAGGAGTCGATCCGCCTCGACTACAAGCCGGTCGTGCAGACCCGCTACCAGCCGATGGAGCGTAAGTACTGATGAGCACCGCGACTCTCGACAAGGCCGAGGCCGACGCGACGGCCGGGGCCACCCCCTACATCACGGTCACCTTCCGGATCCGCCGGTTCAACCCGGAGGTCTCCGCGGAGGCCACCTGGCAGGACTTCCAGGTGGAGATCGACCCGAAGGAGCGCGTGCTCGACGGTCTCCACAAGATCAAGTGGGACCAGGACGGCTCGCTCACCTTCCGCCGCTCCTGCGCGCACGGCATCTGCGGCTCCGACGCCATGCGGATCAACGGCAAGAACCGCCTGGCGTGCAAGACGCTGATCAAGGACATCAACCCGGCCAAGCCGATCACGGTCGAGCCCATCAAGGGCCTGACGGTCCTGAAGGACCTCGTGGTCGACATGGAGCCCTTCTTCCAGGCCTACCGCGATGTCATGCCCTTCCTGATCACCAAGGGCAACGAGCCGACGCGCGAGCGCCTGCAGTCCGCCGAGGACCGCGAGCGCTTCGACGACACCACCAAGTGCATCCTGTGCGCCGCGTGCACCTCCTCGTGCCCGGTGTTCTGGAACGACGGCCAGTACTTCGGCCCGGCGGCGATCGTCAACGCGCACCGCTTCATCTTCGACTCGCGCGACGAGGCCGGCGAGCAGCGCCTGGAGATCCTCAACGACAAGGACGGCGTGTGGCGTTGCCGCACGACCTTCAACTGCACGGACGCCTGCCCGCGTGGCATCGAGGTCACCAAGGCGATCCAGGAGGTGAAGCGGGCGCTGATCACACGCCGCTTCTGACCCTCCGGTGAGGACCTTCCGCTGAGGGCCCGCCGCCACCCCTTCGGGTGACGGCGGGCCCTTGCGCGTTCGGTCCCGCCGCGCGCTCAGGCCGACTTCAGGGCCGCCGCGGCCAGGGCCTCGTCCTCCAGGCGGCGCGTCTCCATCGCCCCGGTCACCTCCAGCAACGCCTCCCGCTTGCGGCGCAGTTCGTCCATCTGGTCCTCGACGCGGGCCAGCTGGTCGCCCAGCAGCCGGTCGGAGTGTGCACAGCCCACCAGGCCGCCGCTCTGCGCGCAGGGCATCAGGGCGCGGATGACGTCGGTGGTCAGCCCGGCGGCGAGCAGTTCGCGGATGCGCGCGACGCGCTCGGCGGCGTCCGCGTGGTAGCGGCGGTAGCCGTTGGTGTCGCGCTCGGGCTGCAGGAGCCCCTGCTCCTCGTAGTAGCGCAGCAGGCGCGTGCTGACCCCGGTCCGGCGCGACAGTTCCCCTATCCGCATGGGATCCCCCTGACGACTTGACCTTCACACTGATGTCAAAGGGGAGCCTACGAGGCATGACGAACATTCCCGCGGGCTACCCGCGTCTGCACACGACCGTCCACGGCTCCGGCCCCGGCATCCTCCTCGCGCACGGCGCGGGCGGCAGCATCGAGGGCAACTACGCGCCGCTGATTCCGGCCCTGGCCGAGCACCACACGGTGGTGGCCCCCGACTACCCCGGCTCCGGCGCGACCCCGCGCGCGTCCGTCCCGCTGACCGCCGACGGCCTCGCCGACGCGCTGCTGGCCGCGGCCGACGAGGCGGGCCTGGAGACCTTCACGCTGCTGGGCTACTCGATGGGCACCCTGGTGTCCGTACGCATCGCCGCCCGCCACCCCGAGCGGGTGAAGGGTCTGGTCCTGACGGCCGGTCTGGCCCGCCCCGACAACCGGGTGCGCGCCTCCCTGGACCTGTGGCAGCGGCTGCTGGCCGTGGGCGACGTGCGCTCCTTCGCCCGGTTCACGGCGCTGACCGGCCTCGGCGCGGACTTCTTCGACGCGGTGCCGGAGGAGGAGCTGGAGGCGTTCTACGACACCCTCGCCGAGGGCGTCCCGGCGGGTGCCGCCGAGCAGGCGGCGGTGGTCCTGGCGACCGACACCACCGCCGACCTGCCGGGCGTCTCGGTCCCGACACTGGTCGTGGCGCCCACGCACGACACCCTGGTCTCCCCCGCCAACTCCCGCTTCCTGGCCTCCCGCATCCCGGGCGCGGAGTACGCCGAGCTGCCCACCGGTCACGTCCCGGCGGCCGAGCGCCCGCAGGAGTGGCAGAAGCTGATCACGGACTTCCTGGCGCGCCACGGGCTGTAGGGGGCGCGCCCCGTCAGGGGCGCCCCCCAGGGGCGCGGGGAACTGCGCGATCGGCCACCGACGGCCCGCAGTCGACGCACCACCCCGTCTGCGGGCGCGTCGTGGCTTGTCGCGCAGTTCCCCGCGCCCCCCTTCGGGGGGCTCAGATGCGGGCCAGGCGCCACAGGCGCCAGATGCCCGTGCCGTCGGAGACGTACTGCGTGCCGGAGACCGAGGACGTGCTCAGGACGTAGTCCTTCTTCTGCCACAGCGGCACCAGGGGCACGTCCTCGGCCACGATCTTCTGGATGGCGCGGAAGTCGGTCGCCAGGCGGCTGCGCTGGTCGTTCTGCTGGGTGCGGCGGATGAGCCGGTCGACGCGGGGGTCGGAGTAGCCGGAGTGGAGGGCGTTGTCGGTGCCGACCAGGGGCGTGGTGAAGGTGTCGGGGTCGGGGAAGTCGGCCACCCAGCTGACGCAGTACGCGTCGTAGGCGCCGCGCGCGTAGCCCTCCTGGAACTCCTTCCACTCCGCCTTGCGGGTCTCCACCCGGAACAGGCCGGTGGCCTCCAGCTGGCGTTTGAGGAGGGCGGCCTCCTGGTCGGTGGCCACGCCCTGGGAGTAGGCGAGGGTGAAGCGCACGGGCGTGGTGATGCCCGCCTCCTGCAGGATGCCGCGCGCCCGTTCGGCGTCGGGGGCGGGGTAGGTGTCGAAGAAGGAGGTGGCGTGGCCGGTCAGGCCCTGGGGGATGAGGGAGTACAGGGGTTCGACCGTGCGCTGGTGGACGTCGCGGGCGAGCGCCTGGCGGTCGACGGCGGCGGCCACCGCCCGCCGTACGGCCACCGGTCCGGCCGGTGCGCCGGGGCGGAGGTTGAAGACGAGGAAGCGGGTGTTGGCCGCGGCGTTGGCGCTCATGCGGATGCCGCTGTCCGAGGGGGTGAGGCCGGCGAGCTCACCGGGCGGCATCTGCCGGGTGACGACGTCGAGGTCCTTGTCGTGCCACGCCCGGCTCAGCCCCGCGGGATCGCGGAAGTAGCGGACGGTCACGGGGTGGCCGGTTTCCTTCACCGCGCCGCGGTAGTGCGCGTTGGGTTCGAGGTCGGCGCTCTCGCCGGGCCGGTAGGAGGTGAGCGCGTACGGGCCGGAGCCGTCGACGCCGGTGCCGGTGCGCAGCCGGTCGGCGGGGTAGCGGCTGCTGTCGACGATGGCGGCCGCCCCCGTGGCGATCTTGAAGGGGAAGGTGGCGTCCGGCACCTTCAGCCGGAAGACGACCCGGTCCCCGCTGGTCTCCACGGACCGCAGGGTGTCGATGAGCGGGCCGGGCCCCTGCGGCGAATTGATGCGGACGATGCGGTCGAAGGAGAACTTCACGTCCTTGACCGTCAGCGGGTCGCCGTTGGCGAACTTCAGGTCCGGGCGCAGGGTGCACGCGTACGTGCGTAAGTCCTCGCCCTGGAAGCCGCAGCTGCGGGCGGCGTCGGGCACGGGGGCGTTGGAGCCGGGCGTGAAGGTGAGCAGCGACTGGAAGACGTTGCCGTACAGCGCCCAGGAGCCCGCGTCGTAGGCGCCGGCCGGGTCGAGGGCGCTGACGGTGTCGGTGGTGCCGACGCGCAGGGGACGGTCGTCCTCGTCGTCCCCCGGGAGCAGTCCGCAGCCGCCGGCGCCCGCCGCCAGCAGTGCCAGCCACACCCCGGCCGATCGCATCCGGACACCCCGCATCGCCCTGCGCCTCCCCCTGCCGCCCAGTGATGCGCATCACCGTAGACAGGCGAACGGGCGTACGTCCGGGGAATCGGTCAAGTGATCGGCCGAAAGCAGCGGTACGAGCTATGACGTTCGCCGCAAGGCACGCACACCGCGCAACCCGATGAGGCCGACAGCCGTCCCCAGAAGAAACGAGGTGATCGCCAGAGCCAGGTGCACCCAGAAGTACGTGGTGGGGTCACCCGATCGGTCGAAGGCCAGCCCGCTGCCGTCCTTGTAGAGATTCTTGATGAAAGTGGCCCAGATGACCCAGCTCCAGACGCCGAAGGCGAGCAGGAACCAGGAGACGGGACGGGTCAGGACAGCGGGGCCCGGGGCGGGCGCGGGGGTTCGCGGGGCGGCATCCCCGGAAGAATTCACCATGGGTTTCAGTATGCGTTCCGGCTTCGGCACTGGTCCTATCGGGTCCTCGGCGGGCCCCCGCCGTGAGGCGCCGTCCCGGTTCGCCGGGCGTGGAGGTACGTTCACGTGCGTGCCGACGACGACAACTCACCCCCCGCGGTACTCCGCGACGCCGCGACGCCGCTCCGCGGCCCTGCTGGCGGCCGGCGCCTCCCTGCTGCTTCCCCTGGCGACCGCCGCCCCCGCCCTCGCGGCCCCCGTGCCGAGCCCGGCCGCGTCCTCCGCGGCTCCGGGCGCCTCGCCCTCCGTGGAAGGGCGCACCGACGGCAAGGCCAAGCCACCGCCGAAGCAACCGCCCGCCAGAATGTCCACGGTCGGCGGCGATCTGCTGGGCCGGCCCGGCACCCAGGTGCAACTGGGCCCGGGCGCGCCCGCGCTGCCCCGTGACCTGTCCGGGGCGTCCTGGCTGGTGGCCGACGCCGAGTCCGGCGAGATCCTGGCCGCGCACAACGCCCACTGGCAGCTGCCGCCGGCCTCCACGCTGAAGATGCTCTTCGCCGACACCGTGCTGCCGAAGTTCCCGAAGTCCCGCAAGTACCAGGTGCGCGCGGCCGACTTCGAGGGCATGGGCGAGGGCAGCAGCCAGGTGGGCATGAAGGAGGGCCAGACCTACTCCGTCCACGACATGTGGATGGGCGTCTTCCTGCGCTCGGGGAACGACGCGGTGCACGTGCTGTCCTCGATGAACGGCGGTGTCGCCAAGACCGTCCGGGACATGCAGGCGCACGCCGACGACCTCCAGGCGCGCGACACGCACGTCATCACGCCCGACGGCTACGACGCCGACGACCAGGTCTCCAGCGCGTACGACCTCACGCTCTTCGCCCGTTCGGGGCTGCAGAAGGCGGACTTCAGGGAGTACTGCTCGACGGCCCGTGCGCAGTTCCCGGACGACGAGCACCCCGGCCGGACGAAGGAGATCGTCAACACCAACCGCCTGCTCACCGGCCAGGACGGCGTCCCGCTGTACAAGGGCATGGCGGGCGTGAAGAACGGCTCCACCACCAACGCGGGCAACACCTTCACCGGCGTCGCCCAGCACGACGGCAAGAAGCTGCTGGTCACCGTCATGAACCCGGACATCAAGGAGCGCAACCGGGTCTACGAGGAGACCCGCATGCTGCTCGACTGGGGCTTCGAGGCGGCCGGCCACGTCAAGCCGGTCGGTGTGCTCGTCCCGCCGAAGTCGGGGTCGTTCGACACCGACAAGTCCGGGCGCTCGGGCGCGTCGAGCCCCAGCGGCGCCCAGGCCGCGGTCACCGGTGGCGGCAGCGACGGCATCTGGACGGCCGTCGGCCTGACCGGCGGCGCGCTGGCCGTGCTCGCGGTGGCCGGATACGTCGTCAACCGCCGTCACCCCCTGCCGCACCGGGCCCGCAAGGGCCCGTCCCACGCGGGCCCGCCCAAGGAGTAGCACGTAGCGCCCCGTAGGGGGCGCGGGGCAGTGTCCATCTGCGGCTCCGCCGCGTGGGCGCGACAAGCCACGACGCGCCCGCAGACGGAGTGCCGTGCCTCGCCCGGGACCCGAGGTGGCGCGTCGGCTGCGGGCCGTCGGTGGCCGGTCGCGCAGTTCCCCGCGCCCCTACGGGGCGTCGTCGTGCCGCGTGGGCGCATCCGTCGCCGTCCACGCGGCACAGAAGAGCGTCAGCTTCGCCGTGAAGTTGATCCACAGCAGCAGCGCGACCGGGGTGCCGAAGGCGCCGTACATGCTCTTGCCGGCCACCCCCTGCAGATAGCCGCTCAGCACCAGCTTGAGCACCTCGAAGCCGACCGCGCCGATCAGGGCGCCCTCCACCAGGCGGCGGCGCGGCGGCAGGACGCCCGGCAGCCGGGAGAGCACGTAGAGCATCAGCAGGAAGTCCGCGAGGACAGCGATGCAGAACCCGGCGGCGGTCAGCACCATCCCCGCGCCCTTGAGGCCCGCGTGCCCGGCCACCCAGTCGACGGCGGCCGAGGCGAACGCCGAGCAGCCGGCCGACACCAGCACCACCGCGCCCAGGCCCAGCAGCACACCGGCGTCCTTGAGCCTGAGCAGGAACGGATTGCCCGGGTCCTCCTTCAGTCCCCACACCACGCGCAGGCACTCGCGCAGCGAGCCGACCCAGCTGATGCCGGTGAACAGCAGCAGGGCGCCCGCGACCAGGCCGACGGTGCCGGCGTTGTCGACGAAACCGCCGATGTTCAGGCTGTCGGAGATGCCCGGCACCTGCTGGGCCAGGCGGTTCTCCAGATCGTGGGTGCGTTCCTCGCTGAGCAGCGCGGCCGCGACCGCGGCACCGAGCGTCAGCAGCGGGAAGAGGGCGACGAAACTCGTGAAGGTGATGGCCGCGGCGAGCCGCGTCCACTTCACCCGGTCGAGTGTTTCGTACGCGCGCCAGGCGTGCGTGCGCATGGCCCGCGCGACGGCGGGTCCGACCAGGGGCAAGCGGGTGAGCCAGTCCATGACACGACATCTACCCCGCGGACCCAGCGATTACGGAAAGGGACGCGGCAGCGGCGAGGACGTACTGCCCTGCCGGGGCACGGCGGCGGGCACCGCCGCGGTGCCCGGCGCGCCCGTGCCGAACGGGCCGAAGGGGAAGTCGCGCTCCAGGCGCCAGATGCCGTCCTCGCCCTGCTCGTACAGCGCGAAGCCCTCGATGGTCCACTCCGCCTCGTAGTGCGCGAGCTCCTCGAAGGCCCGGTCCATGGCCTCCTCGGCGATGCCGTGCGCCACCGTGACGTGCGGGTGGTACGGGAACTGCAGCTCCCGCGGCACCGGACCGGAGGCGTCCCGCAGCTGCTTCTGCAGCCGGGCGCACTCCGTGGCGCCCTCGACGACGTTGACGAAGACCACGGGCGAGAGCGGGCGGAAGGTGCCCGTCCCGCTCAGCCGCATCCGAAAGGGCCGGCCCGCGGCCGCGACCCCGGCGAGGTGCGCCTCGATCGCGGGCAGCGACGAGGCGTCCACCTCGGTCGGCGGCAGCAGGGTGACGTGCGTGGGGATGCCGTGGGCGTGCGGGTCGCCGAAGCTCTCGCGGCGCTTCTGGAGGAAGCTGCCGTACGGCTCCGGGACCGCGATCGAAACGCCGAGCGTTACGGTCCCCACTGCGTTCTCCCTCCTGTGCGCCTGTACGTCCCCGTGGCAAGTGTGGCGGCTGCGCCGCCCCCGCTGCCAGAATCAGTGCTTCGCCGGCAGGAAGCCCATCCTGTCGTAGGTCTGCGCCAGCGTCTCGGCGGCGACGGCCCGGGCCTTCTCCGCGCCCTTGGCCAGCACCGCGTCCAGCGTCTCCGGGTCGTCCAGGTACTCCTGCGTACGGGCCCGGAAGGGGGTGACCCACTCCACCACGACGTCGGCGAGGTCGGTCTTCAGCGCGCCGTAGCCCTTGCCCTCGTACCGCTGCTCCAGCTCGGCGACGGTGGTGCCGGTCAGCGTGGCGTAGATCGTCAGCAGGTTGCTGACGCCCGGCTTGTTCTCCGCGTCGAAGCGGATCACCGTGTCGGTGTCGGTGACCGCGCTCTTGATCTTCTTGGCCGAGACCTTGGGGTCGTCGAGCAGGTTGATCAGGCCCTTGGGGGTGGCCGACGACTTGCTCATCTTGGCCGTCGGGTCCTGCAGGTCGTAGATCTTCGCGGTCTCGCGCACGATGTGCGCCGACGGCAGGGTGAAGGTCTGCCCGAAGCGCCCGTTGAAGCGCTCGGCGATGTCGCGGGTCAGCTCGATGTGCTGGCGCTGGTCCTCGCCGACCGGCACCGCGTTCGCCTGGTACAGCAGGATGTCGGCCACCTGCAGGATCGGGTACGTGAACAGGCCGACGGTGGTCCGGTCGGCACCCTGCTTGGCGGACTTGTCCTTGAACTGCGTCATGCGGGAGGCCTCGCCGAAGCCGGTGAGGCAGTTCATCACCCAGGCCAGCTGCGCGTGCTCGGGCACGTGGCTCTGGACGAAGAGCGTGCAGCGCTCCGGGTCCAGGCCGGCGGCCAGCAGCTGGGCGGCGGCGACGCGGGTGTTCGCCCGCAGCTCCTTCGGGTCCTGCGGCACGGTGATGGCGTGCAGGTCGACGACCATGTAGAAGGCGTCGTGCGACTCCTGCAGAGCCACGTACTGACGGACCGCACCCAGGTAGTTCCCGAGGTGGAACGAGCCTGCGGTGGGCTGGATACCGGAGAGAGCGCGCGGACGATCAAGGGCCATGCACAACATTCTCTCAGGTGCGCGGGCCGCGCAGGGTCAGCGGTCGCAATGCGCCCCCGCGGTGGTGGTTCAGGGGTGTACAAAGGCGTCGGCGCCCGGCCACGATGGCCGACACCGGCACGGGCACCCACACCGGCACTGCCGACCGCCGCCGCGCCGCCCGCCGCCCGCCGTCCCCGGACAGGAACGGAGCACACGTTGACGACCGCCACGGAACGCAACATCGCCGCCGCCGAGGAACACAGCGCCCACAACTACCACCCCCTGCCGGTCGTGGTCGCCACCGCCGAGGGCGCGTGGATGACCGACATCGAGGGGCGCCGCTACCTCGACATGCTCGCCGGCTACTCCGCGCTGAACTTCGGCCACGGCAACCGGCGGCTCGTCGACGCGGCCAAACGACAGCTGGACCGGGTCACGCTCACCTCGCGGGCCTTCCACCACGACCTCTTCGCCCGTTTCAGCGCGGAGCTGGCCGAGCTGTGCGGCATGGAGATGATCCTGCCGATGAACACCGGCGCGGAGGCCATCGAGACCGCCGTGAAGACCGCCCGCAAGTGGGGCTACCGCGTCAAGGGCGTCCCGGACGGACGGGCGAAGATCGTCGTCGCCGAGAACAACTTCCACGGCCGCACCACCACGATCATCAGCTTCTCCACCGACCCCGAGGCCCGCGCCGACTACGGTCCGTACACGCCCGGCTTCGAGATCGTCCCCTACGGCGACCTGGCCGCCCTGGAGGCGGCGGTCGACGAGCACACGGTCGCCGTGCTGCTGGAGCCGATCCAGGGCGAGGCCGGCGTCCTCGTCCCCCCGCCGGGCTACCTGGCCGGCGTCCGCCGGCTCACGACCGAGCGCAACGTCCTCTTCATCGCCGACGAGATCCAGTCGGGCCTGGGCCGCACGGGCCGCACGTTCGCGTGCGAGCACGAGGGCGTCGTTCCCGACATGTACGTCCTGGGCAAGGCCCTCGGCGGCGGCGTCGTCCCGGTCTCCGCGGTGGTCTCCTCCCGCGCCGTCCTCGGCGTCCACCGCCCCGGCGAACACGGCTCCACCTTCGGCGGCAACCCCCTGGCCTGCGCGGTGGCCCTGGAGGTCATCGCCCTCCTGCGCACCGGCGAGTACCAGGCCCGCGCGGCCGACCTCGGCGACCACCTCCACCACCAGCTCACCCTCCTCACCGGCACCGGCGCCGTCACCGCCGTCCGCGGCCGCGGCCTGTGGGCGGGCGTCGACATCGCCCCGGAACACGGCACGGGCCGCGAGATCTCGGAACGCCTGATGGAACGCGGCGTCCTGGTCAAGGACACCCACGGCACGACGATCCGCATCGCGCCCCCGCTGGTCATCACGAAGGAGGACCTGGGCTGGGGCCTCGACCAACTGAGGGCGGTCCTGACGACCCCGGCGGCGAGCGCGGCGTAGGGCGCGGGCGCTCGCCACGGGGGCGGTTCGTCAGGCCTGCGAGGCGGCCTTGCGGCGGCGGACGGCGAAGACCGCGCCGGCGCCGACCACCACGGCGGCACCGGCCGCGAGGGCGATCTGCCCGGTGGACGAGGAGGCGCCGGTCTCGGCGAGGCTGCCGGAGGCGGAGCCGGAGCCGGTCTTTGGGGCGGCCTTGGCGGTGGCGGGCCGGGAGGTGGACGGCACCGCGCCCGTGGGCTCGGAGCCGGCGGCGCCCTTGGTGGGCTGAGCACTCGGCACGGGGCTGGGCGCGCCCTTGTCGCTGCCGGAACCGTCCTTCTTGTCACCGGCCTTGGCGTCGGCCAGGGCCTTCTTGGCGGCGTCGAGGTCGGTCTTGGCCTTGCGGAGGGTGTTCTGCAGCCTGCCGTGGTTGCGCGTGGCCTCGACCAGCTCGTCGGACCAGGCCTTGCCTGCCACCTCCAGCTTCGCGTCGGCGTCGGCCTTCGCGGCAGCGGCCGTCGTGGCAGCGGTTTCCGCGGTGGTGACGGCCTTCTGGGCCGCGGACTTCTCCGCCTCGCCGGCGGTCGCCGGCAGCGCCGCGAGCGCCGCCTTCGCGTCGGCGAGCGCCTTGTCCGCGGCAGCCTTTGCGCTCGCGGCCGTCTTGGCGGCGGCCTCGGCGGCCTCGATCTTGGGCTTGCCGGGGAAGTCGTCGGTGCGGAAACGCTGGTAGGACGCGCGCTCGGCCGCGTAGGCGTCGTCGTACGCCTTCTGCGCCTCGGCCACCGCCTTCTCCAGCTGCGCGACGGTGGGCTTGGCCTGCGCCTGCGACTGCGCGGCGAACGCGGAGGTGGCGGGCAGCAGCGCGACAGGTGCGGTCACCGCGGCGGCGATGGCGGCCGAGACGAGAGCGCGACGGATGTTCAAAAGCGACATCTCCAGATATGAATGCCGGACAAGACGTCCGCATCGTATATCCGTGCGATCAAAGGATGACGTGGGGGATGAAGCGGGCGTACCCGTCCGTGATGGGGCCCGACGACTCGCGGATGCCGAGGCCCGCCGGTTCGCCGTCGACGATCCAGGCGCCGAGGACGACGTGGTTGCCGTCGAACTGCGGCAGCGGGGCCAGTTGCTGGTAGCAGCAGGGTTCCGCCGGTGGGGGTGGGGGTGGGGTGCCCGGGGGGTGGAGGGTGATGCCGGCGCCCTCGCGGCCCAGGAGGGGTTTGGCCGCGTACCCGGTCGTGTGCGCCAGGTCGCGGGGCCCGTCGAGGTGGGCGGGCAGGAGGTTGGGGTGGTCCGGGTAGAGCTCCCACAGGACGGCGAGCAGGGCCTTGTTGGACAGCAGCATCTTCCACAGCGGCTCGATCCACAGCGTGGACCCCGTGCCGCCGCCGTTGTCGAGCGTGTCCAGTGCCTGCGGGCCGAAGTCGTCGTCGACGAGCCATTCCCAGGGGTAGAGCTTGAAGCAGGCCCGCAGGAAGCGGAGGCGTTTGTCGACGAAGCGGCCGGAGAGGCCGTCCCAGCCGATGTCCTCCATGGAGATGGCTTCCGTGGCGAGGCCGGCCTGTTCGGCCGTTTCGCGCAGGTAGGCCGTGGTCATGAGGTCTTCGCCGATCTCGTCGCCGATGGAGTGGGCGAAGTGCACGGGGGCGCCGGGCGGCAGCAGGGCGGCCTGGCGTTGCCAGGCGGCGACGAGGCGTTCGTGCAGGGAGTTCCACTGGTCGGCGTGCGGCACTCCGGCGAAGCGTTCCTCCATCCAGAACCACTGCGGTCCGGCGGCCTCCACGAGGGAGGTGGGCGTGTCGGCGTTGTACTCGAGCATCTTCGCCGGGCCACCGCGGCCGTCGTAGTGGAGGTCGAAGCGGCCGTAGAGAGAGGGCAGTTCCTCGCGCCGCCGCCAGGACTCGGCGATGAGTGCGGCCAGGCGTGCGTCGTGGATGCCGAGATCGGCGTAGCGCTCGTGTTCGACGATGTGGGCGGCCGCGGCCAGGCACATCGCGTGGAGTTCGGCGACGACCTCTTCGAGGTCCTCGATCTCGGGGAGGGTGAAGGAGTAGTAGGCGCTCTCGTCCCAGTACGGGCGCAGGGTGCCGTCGGGGTGGCGGGTGAGGGGGTAGATGAGGCCCTGTTCCTCGACGGTGCGCTGCCAGTCGGGGCGGGGGGTGGTGCGGTGGCGTTGCATGGTCGTACGTGTCCGGTGGTTCAGCCGCCGCTGGAGCCGGAGTGGCTCTTGGACGAGGAGCAGCCGAAGCCGCCGCGGGAGACGGCCTTGCTCTTGTCGAAGGTGCCCTTGTCGGCGCGGCCGGAGCTGTTGGAACTGTTGGAGCTGCCGTAGTACCAGGTGCCGGAGCCGGAGCCGGACGAGCCGCTGCTCTTGCAGGCCTTGGAGTCCAGGACGCGGTATCCCTTGCCGGCCTCGTAGCTGTTGCGGTCCACGCAGCGCTTGTCCGGTTCGGAGCCGCAGGAGGTCAGGGCGGTGGCAAGGATGCCCATGCCGCCGAGTATCACTGTGCCGGAACGCAGCTTTCGCTGTTTTTGTGCCATGTGCGACGCCCCCGTCGTGTTCGAAAGTGCGTCCACACACTAACCACGCCGCACGCCCGACCCGCACGGCGGTCCGCCCCGTAGGGGCGCGGGGAACTGCGCGACAAGCCACAACGCGCCCGCAGGCGAAGTGCTGCCGTGCTGCGCCCGGCGCCGATCGCGCCCACGCGGCGGCAGCCGCAGATCGACACTGCCCCGCGCCCCTACGGGGCGCTACGCGCCCTTGCGGAAGAGCCGGTTGAGGGCGGTGCCCAGGCGGGGCTCCCACGGGGTGCCCGGGGGGACGGCGATGCCCACGTCCTCGGCCAGTTTCCGCAGGTGGACGTCGACGGCGGCCTCGACCAGGGCGGCGTGCACGGCGGCCGCCCGCCGGCCGCGCCGCCAGGCCACCAGCCCGGTGGCGGCGGCCCCGGCGGCGGCCGGCCACCAGAGGCAGCCGAGGACGGCGTAGCAGCCGGCCCATACCGAGCCGGCGACGGCGGCGTCGAAGCGGCTGCGCGAGGCGCGCAGCTCCGTCCTGGTCTCCTGCGGCAGCACCAGCCACAAGGGGGGCCAGCAGGCGGCGAGGTCGATGCCGTACTGGCCGCGCAGGCGGCTCTCCGTGGCGGCGAACCGGTCGCCGGTGTGCGTGGGCCTGATCGGCTGTGCGAGGGAGATCAGGTCGCGGCGGGCGGCGAGTTCGTCGATCCGCCGGCGGTCCGGGTCCTGGCGGTGGTGGGCCGGTGCGGCGCGGCGGATGGCGTCGATCTGCTGCTGGAGGGGTGTCCAGCGCCCGGCCCTGCGCGCGGTCAGCCGCCGTTCGAGTGCGTGGGCCGCGCGCGGCCAGTCCCCCGTCCACAGGCGTACGGCCGTTTCCTCGGCGCACGTGTGGACGAACGCCCCTGCCGCCACCGACGCGAGGACGACCACCGCCACCGCCGCTACCTGGCCAGCGACCGGCCAGTGTCCCGCCGTCGCGGCCCAGTGGCCGGCGCGTTCGCGCAGGAGGCCGCCGTCGAGGGCGTGGCCGTGGCCGAGCACGGCGGCGGCCGTGCTCGCCGCGACGAGGAGCAGCCCGGGGGCCGCCGACGCGGACACCCACTTCTCGGCCAGCTTCTCGCCGAGGCCGTCGAGGACGGGGGCCACCGGCTCACGCCTCCAGGACGCGCAGCGGCCGGTCCCGCAGCCAGCAGCGGCCGCCGGCGGGCAGCGCGCCGCCCGGTTGCCGGACGTCCTTCAGGCCGCACCAGCCGTCGGGGCAGACGTACACCTCGCCGGCGGAGTGCGGTACGAACCCGGGGGCTCCGCCCTCGCCCTCGCCGCGGGTCGCCCCCGTGGCACCGGTCAGGACGTGTGGCGGGATGCCCAGGCCGGCGATCGCCTGCTGCACGGTCGTCGTCCCGGCCTGGACGGCCTGCACGGCGGCGCGCAGGGCGTCGCCGCGGCCCTCGGCGGCCATGACGTCGTCCAGCCAGGCCATTGCCGCGCAGAAGGCGGGGCGCAGCGCGCGGTCCTCGTCCATGTCCCCTGTGTCTCCCATGTCTCCCTGCCCTTCACGGTCCGCTGTGGACGACCGAGGCCCAGAACAGCGGGTCGTTGTAGTCGTCGTGGGCGCGCAGGGTCGCGACCGCCCGGTGCAGGGCGTGGGCCGGGCCGGGCGCGTCCGGTGCGGCGAGGTTGCGGTAGACCTCGCCGGCCAGCAGCGGGCCCATGGCGTCGGTCACGGTCCACAGGCTGCCGATCACGTGGCGGTAGCCGCACAGCTGGAAGGCGGAGGCCACGGAGAGGACTTCGTCGGCCAGTTCCTGGCCGGTGGCCGCGCTGTGGCAGGCCGACAGGTACGCGAACTCGGCGTCCGGGAGCCGTTCGGCGGCCAGTTCGCGCAGGGTCAGCTCGCCGCCGTGCAGCAGGAGCCGGCTGCGGGAGGGGACGTCCGGGTCCCGTACGCCGTGGCAGGCGAGGTGGGCGTGGGTGTGGGTGCGCAGGGCGGCGAGTACGGCCTCGGGCGTGGCGTCGGTGTCGCGCAATGCGTCGCGCGGGGCCCGCATGGCGCTCGTGACGGCCAGCTCCTCGTCCAGGGAGTGCAGCCGCGGGTACGGTCCGGCGTCGACGGCGACCGCGGCGAGCGAGGCGCGTCCGGGCTGCGGTGCCGGCCGGGAGCGGGCGTGGAGCAGGGAGCCGAGGGTCGGTACGTACGAGGAGACGACCCGGTCGTGGACGTGCGCACCGTCCTGGAGCACCGCAGCGTGCAGCGGCAGCAGGGACAGGACGCCGGTCGGGCACCACCACAGCCGCGGCAGCGGCCCACCAGGGCCGAGCCGGTCGAGGCCGGGGTGGCCGAGGCCGAGGTGGTCGAGGACGGGGCCGGCGATGTGGGTGCCGAGCCAGCTCAGGGTGCTCTTCATGGCGACGTCGTGCCGGTAGCGCTCGAGGCCGGGGGTGGCCGGGTCGGTGAGCGCGGCGACGGCGGTGTGGAAGGTCTCGGCGTGGGCGGCGACGTCGTCCGCCGTGACCTTCAAGGGCAGGTGGTCGAGTGCGCCCCCGTCGGTGGAGGGGGTCAGCAGGAGGGCGAAGCAGCCCAGCGGGGACACGTTGATCGCGGCGACCGGCCCGTGTGCTGCCGCTTCCCTCAATTTTTGCCAGCTGGGCGGCCGTTGGAAGTCCTGCAGGCCGCGCAGGGTGCGGATCTTCTCGACCAGCGCGTCGAAGTCGCCCGCCGCCTGCCGGCGCTGCTCGGGGCTTCGGTGCGGGGCGACCAGCTCGGCGCAGACCTGCTCGAAGCGGTCGGCGAGCGGGCGGGACGCGGCCCTGAGCTCGTCCTGGCGGCCGCGCAGCCGGAGCGCCTGGGCCAGCAGGACGCCACGGCCCTGTTCCAGGCGGACGAGTGCTTCCTCCGCCTCGCCGGCCAGGAGCGAGACGGTGGCGGCCGTGGTGGCCAGCGGGGGCAGCTCGCGCAGGCGCGCCTCCTGCGACTCCCGGCCGAGCGTCCGCCCGGCCAGCTTGGGCAGGAGGTCGGCCAGCGCCACGTCGAAGGCGGTGCGGGCGGCTCCCAGTGCGCCGAGCTGGACGGCTGCCGTGGCCCACCGGCGGGCGCATATCAGCCGGCTGCGGATGTCCTGGGCGGACGCCCGCGCGGCGGCCGCGTACTGGTCGATCGCGTCGGCGAGACCGGTGCCGTCGCCCGTCAGCGTGGCCCGCGCGAGCAGGACGTCTCCCAGTTCCATCCGGGCCAGCAACTGGTGAGGGCCGGAGTCCGAGGGGCCGGCGTCCGAGGGGCCGGTGTCCGAGGGGGTGCCGGCCAGGGGCCGCAGGAGTTTTTCGGCTGCGTCGAGGCTCTTGATGTCCCCCGTGCGCACGGCTCGTTCCTCAAGGGCGACGGCCAGCTTGATCAGCATCACGGGGTGGTCGTGCTGGGACGGCGGCGTGGTGTGCACCGCGAACGTGAGGTCGTCGATGGCCTGGTCGATGTCGGCGAGGTCGCCGCCGACGCGGTACCGCATGGTCAGGACGGAGGCCCGGTCGGTGAGCCGCTGCGGGTGGGCCGGCGAAGCGGCGGTCGCCGGGTCGTCGCACGCGGCCCGTGCGGCCCGGGTGGCCGCCTCCAGGTCGGGGCGTTCCTGGAGTTGGACGTACCGGGCGAGGTGCGCGACGGCCAGGAGGGAGAAGGTGGTGGCCCGCGCCTCGGCGTCGGGGGTGCCCGCTGCCAGTACGGCCTCCAGCTCGGCGATCGAGGCGTCGAGGTCGGTCAGCTCGCCCGTCAGCTCGAAGCGTATCCGCAGCGCCTGCCCCAGTTCGGCACGGCGTCGCGAGCGTTCCTGCTCCCCGGTCGTGGGCGCGTCGATGATCGCGCGTAACAGGTCGACGGCCCTCTCCAGCCGCTCCGGTCCGCCGTGCCGTATGTACGCGGTGATCTCGGCCTCGGGGCTGCCGTCGGGATGCGCGGCCGGCGGCTGACCTGCCAGCGCCTGCCGGAGCCCGGTCAGCATGCGCTTGCGGAACGGGTCACCGGCCGGCAGGGCGGCGAGAGCCTCGCGCATGGCGCGGACGCCCGCCTCCCGCGTACCCGGCGGTGCGTCCTTGCAGCGGGCCACGGTCACCAGGGCGGAGCCCAGGTTGAAGGTGATGTGGGGCTCGGAGGGCGTGCCCCGGGCCTCCTCGCGCGCCCAGGCGATGAGGGCGATGCTCGCGGCGATGCCTTCGTCGAACCCGTCCCTCTCGCTGCTCAGGAGCAGGGCGCTGCCGACGGCGTGCACGGTCTCGTAGGCAGGGACCACGCGCTGCGGGTCCCGGTCGAGCACCTCGCGCAGCCCCTCCGGCACGAGCCGGGGATCCGCCGCGTGCACGAGGCCGAAGAGGAACCGGCAGGCATTGACTTCCCATTCGCATTCCTCCTCGGGCAGATGGCTGCACCGTGCGAGGTAGTAGTAGGCAGCCATGTAGACCCGTACGAACGCCTCGCTCCCGACCGGGCCCGCTCCCTCCGGTGTCAGCCGGTCGCGCACGCCGTGGAGCGCCATGGCGACGTTGGCGTGTGTCCGGCCGGCGAGCACTTCTTCCCTCGACTCGGCCGACCATGGCAGGGCCCCTTCCGCATACTCCACGTCCGCTCCCCCGTTCCCCGTTCCCCCACCGCGATCGACGGCAACGGTAGCGAGCGGAGGGGGTCGGGACAGCGGCAATTGCCGAAAACAGAAGGGGAGTTGAGGGGGCGGTCAGGAAACCGTCAGCACGACCTTGCCCGTGACGCGGCCCGTGTCGCCCAGCGCGTGGCCCTTGGCGGCGTCCTCCAGCGGGAAGACGGCCTCGACGACAGCCTTCAGCTTGCCCTCGCGCACCAGGTCGGCGATGGCGCGCATGCCCGCCTGGTCGGCCTCGACGAGGAGGGGGTAGGCGCGAGCGCCGCGGGCGGCGGCCCGTTCAGCGAGGTCGTCCGGGAAGTCACGGATGGCGATGTTGATCAGCTGGCCGCCCGGCTTGAGCACGTCCACCGACCGGGTGGCCGTCTCGTTGCCGATGGTGTCGAAGACGACGTCGACCGGCTCGATCGCCGTGAAGTCCTCGGTGCGGTAGTCGATCACCTCGTCGGCGCCCAGCTCGCGCAGCAGCGCGTGCTTGGGGGCGCTCGCCGTGCCGATGACGTACGCGCCGCGCGCCTTGGCGATCTGGACGGCGAAGTGGCCGACGCCGCCCGCCGCGGCGTGGATGAGGACGCGCTGCCCGGGGCGGACGTCCGCCGCGTCGACGAGCACCTGGTACGCGGTGAGCGCGGCCAGCGGGATGGCGCCGGCCTGGACGTGGTCGATCGTCTCGGGCTTGCGGACCAGCGCCCGGGCGGGGGCGACCACGTACTCGGCGAAGGACCCCACGCCGTACGGGTACGGGAGCATGCCGAACACCTCGTCGCCCGGCTGGTGGAGGGTGACGCCCCAGCCCACCTCCTCGACCACGCCGGAGACGTCCCAGCCCAGGGTCAGGGGCAGGCGGTCGAGGAAGCCGGCGCCCTGGCGGTGCTTCCAGTCGGTGGGGTTCATGCCCGCCGCGCGGACGCGGACGAGCACCTCGGAGGGGCCCGGGACGGGGCGGTCGGTCTCGATGCGCTCCACGACCTCGGGGCCGCCGTACGTGTGCTGGCTGATCGCCTTCATCTTGCTCATGGTGCCCAGCCTCTCCGGCCGGCGCACGCCGGGACAGTGGCCCGGGGGCCATGATGTGCAAACATTGGGCCATGCATCGTGTGGTGGTCCTGGCGCTGGACGGCGTCATTCCGTTCGAGCTCAGCCTGCCCGGACGGCTCTTCGGCGTCGCCCGGGACGCCGCGGGCCGGCCGCTGTACGAGGTGCTCACCTGCTCGCTGGACGGCGGGCCCGTCCGTACGTCCTCGGACTACACGATCAACGTCGGGCACGCCGCGGCAGAGGTCCTGCCCGGCGCGGACACCGTGGTCGTGCCCGGCGCCGAGGAGTTCACGCAGATCACGCACCGGGCGGCCCTGCCCGAGCCGGTGGCGCAGGCGATGGCCCTGATCCGGCCGGACGCCCGCATCGTCGGCATCTGCGTCTCCACGTTCCTGCTGGCGGCCCTGGGCCTGCTGGAGGACCGGCCCGCGGCCACGCACTGGTTCCACGCCGAGCACTTCCGGCGGCACTACCCGCGGGTCGACCTGGACGCCGACGTGCTGTTCGTGGACGCCGACGGCGTCCTGACGTCGGCGGGCGCGGCGTCCGGCATCGACCTGATCCTGCACCTGATCCGCAAGGACCACGGCAGCGCGGTGGCCAACATGGTGGCGCGCCTGTGCGTCATCCCGCCGCAGCGGGAGGGCGGGCAGGCGCAGTACGTGGAGCGTCCCGTACCGGCCAGCACCGACGCCAGCACCTCCGCGACGCGCGCCTGGGCCCTGGACCGCCTCCACGAGCCCCTGCAGCTCGCCGACCTGGCCCGGCACGCCGGGATGAGCCGGCGCACGTTCACCCGCCGCTTCCGCGCCGAGGTCGGCATGAGCCCGGGCCAGTGGCTGGTGCAGCAGCGCACCGACCTGGCCCGGCACCTGCTGGAGACGAGCGATCTGCCGGTGGCCCGCATCGCCGAGCGCACGGGCTTCGGCACGGATGCGACCCTGCGCCACCACCTGCACGCGACGATCGGCGTGTCGCCGGGGGCCTACCGGCGGACGTTCCGCAGGGCGGCCTGATCCCCCGCCGGCTTCCGTTCCTGCCGCTGCCACTCGCGGCCGATCGCGTGCAGGAGGGCGGGGTACACCACCGCGTACCGGAACGGCTTGATGGCGGCCATGTAGCAGGTGCCGAACAGGCCGTTCGGCCTGACGAGTACGGCCATCCGGCCGCGGTGGCCGCCGCCGGGGGCCGGGACCCAGCTCAGGTGCAGGATGCCGTGCACGGTGCTGTTGGCCATTTCGGCCGCCCACTCGTCGTGCGTCGCGTACAGGGGGCGGAAACCGCCGACGCCGAGGACGGCGGCCGGCACGGTGTCGCGCAGGTCGTCCGGCAGGCGGTCCTGCAGGGTCGCGACGCGGGCGCCGAAGCCGGCGGCGGGCTTGTCCCAGCCGAAGAGCTTGCCGAGCTTCCAGCGGATCGCGAAGAGCAGGCGGGCGGCGCCCGAGGTGCCGCCCATCAGCTCGCCCTCGGTGAACAGCCGCACGAGGCGGGGCAGGTCGTCGGGGCCGCCCGGGGTGGGCAGGTCCCACACGTCCTCCAGGTGGAAGTCGCCGGCGATCCCGTGGATCCGCAGGGGGCGGGAAGTGTGAGAGGTTCTGGGCAGTTTCACGAGCAACCCCCGTCTATACGGTGACGTATAAATCGAGGGTAGGCACATCTGTACGGAGCCGTATAGATGCGGGAGCAGTGAGGGGAGACACAACCATGGCCGTGGCCCGCACGCCGCGCGGCAAGTGGATCGAGGCGGGCCTGGAGGCGCTCTCCGCCGGCGGCCCGGACGCCGTACGGATCGAGTCGCTCGCCCAGGCGCTCGGCGTCAGCAAGGGCGGCTTCTACGGGTACTTCCGCAATCGCGACGCACTCCTCGACGAAATGCTCGACGCCTGGGAGCGCGAGGTCACCGACGAGATCATCGAACGCGTCGAGGCGGACGGCGGGGACGCCCGCACCAGGCTCCAGCGGCTGACGGCCATCGCCTCGTCCGCCGACGGGCTGACCTCCGACGTCACCACCGACCTCGCGATCCGCGACTGGGCCAGGCGCGACGAGGCGGTGGCCCGCCGCCTGCGCCGCTGCGACAACCGGCGCATGGCCTACCTGCGCGAGCTCTACGGCGACTTCTGCCAGGACGCGGAGGAGGTCGAGGTCCGTTGCCTGCTCTCCTTCTCCCTGTGGATCGGCAACCACCTCGTAGCCGCCGACCACGGCCCGCGCACCCGCGCCCAGGTCATGCAACAAGCCGCCCAACGCCTCCTGGCGTAGGACGGCGCCCGACTGGGCGCCCCGCAGGGGCGCGGGGCGGCGTCGATCTGCGGCTGCCGCCGCGCGGGCGCGACCGGCCACCGACGGCCCGCCATCTTGTGCAGCCCCCCGTCAGGGGCGCGGGGAACTGCGCGATCAGCCACCGGCGGCCCGCAGCCGAATGCGCCACCTCTGAACCCCGCCTGCGGGCGCACTGTGGCTTGTCGCGCAGTTCCCCGCGCCCCTAGGGGGCGCTGCATGACGCTACCGCGGCCCCGCAAGGGGCGCGGGGAACTGCGCGACAAGCCACGACGCACCAGCAGACGAAGGGCCGCGCTACGCGTAATCGCACCCGTTCAGCCCGCGATAGACAAAGCGCGTCAGCGCCTCCGTCACCTCGTCGTCCGTGAGGGCGTCGAACTGCTGCCGCCAGCTCTGCAGGAACGTGTGGACCAGCCCGAACGCCATGCGGACGGCCAGTTCCGGCGGCCCCGGCAGGCTGCGGCCGGCATCCGTCACGGCCGTGACGTGGTCGAGGATGTCGTTCGCCTCGGCAGCCGCGCGGCGGTCCACAGTGGCGGCGAACTCCTCGTTGACGAGTGCCGCCTGCTGCACGGCGCGGATCGTGACGACGTGTTCGCGGTAGTGGCGGATGTACGCCGCGACGTGCTGGCGCACGGCCTCGGGGTCGGTGAAGTCCTTCAGGTGCCCCGGTTCCGCGGCCACCGTGTCGGACTCGGCCGCCATGTCGGCCATGAGCGCCTCCAGCAGCGCTTCCTTGCTGCCGAAGTGGTTGTAGAAGGAGCCCGCGGCGCGGCCGGCCTCGGCCGTGATGTCGGTGATCTTCGTGGCCAGGTAGCCGCGTTCGGCGAACACCCGCTTCGCCGCGGCCTTCAGTGCGGCCTCGGTCTCCGCCGCCCTTTCCTTGCGCTTCACGGCACCTCCCTTGACGGGAACGGTATCAACACTGAAAATGAATACAGATTCAGTGAATCATCATTCACTCACCCGAGGGGGACCCAGACCCATGCACACGCTCATCGCCGGAGCCGGCCCGACCGGCCTCACCCTGGCCATCGACCTCGCCCGGCGCGGCCTCGCCGTCCGCGTCGTCGACAAGGCGGACCGGCACTTCGCCGGCTCGCGCGGGGACACCCTCCAGCCGCGTACCCTCGAGGTCTTCGAGGACCTCGGCGTCCTCGACGCCGTGCTCCGGCAGGGTTGCCCGGTGCGGGCGACGCGCATCCACCTCGACGGAGCCCACGTCATGGACCGGCGCATGGTCGAGCCCGCGACCCCGACCCCCGACGTGCCGCACCCGAACCCCTGGGTCCTCGGGCAGTCGCAGACGGAGGCCGTCCTGCGGGACCGGCTCGCCGGCCTCGGCGTACGCGTCGAACTCGGCACCGCCCTCGTCGGCTTCACCCAGGACGCGGACGGGGTGACCGCCCGCCTGTCGACCGGCGAGACCGTGCGCGCCGCCTACCTCGTGGGCGCCGACGGCGCGAGCAGCACCGTCCGCAAGGCGCTCGGCATCGCCTTCCCCGGAACGACGGACGAGGCGACGCGCATGCTGATCGCGGACGTGGCGGCGGACGACCTGGACCACGACTGGGGCCACTGGTTCGCCCGCGCCTCCGATCCCCTGCGCGGCGTCCACCTGAGCCCGCTGCCCGGCGCGGACCGGCTCTTCCAGTACCACGCACCCCTGCCCGACGGCGTCACCGAAGCCCCGCTGGAGACGCTGCAGGAGATCCTCGACGGGTTCGTCACCGGCGTCCGGCTGAGCCGCCCCGCCTGGTCGAGCATCTGGCGGCCCAACGCCCGCCTGGCCGAGCGCTACCGCGTGGGGCGCGTCCTCCTCGCCGGCGACGCCGCGCACGCCCACCCGCCGACCGGCGGCCAGGGCCTGAACACCGGCGTGCAGGACGCCTACAACCTCGGCTGGAAGCTGGCCGACGGCTCGCCGGAACTCCTCGACACGTACGAGACCGAACGGCGCGCGACGGCGGCGCGCGTCCTGGGCATCTCCTCGGAACTGCTGCAGCGCTACAAGGACAAGTCCGAGGACGCGCTCGAACGCGGCGAGCACACCCGCCAGCTGGACGTCACCTACCGGACCGCCCCCGCCTCTCAGGGCCGCATCGTCGCCGGCGACCGCGCGCCCGACGCGCCGGTCACCGACCCGGACGGCCGGCGGATCCGGCTCTTCGACCTCTACCGCGGCCCGCACCCCACCCGCCTGGCCTTCGGCGCCCCGGCCCCCGACGCGCCCCACGCGTACGCGGTGCTGCGCCCGGGCGACGCCGCGCCCGGCGGCCCGTACGTCGTCGACCACGACGGCCACGCCCACGCGGCGTACGACGCCTCGCCCGGCACGCACGTCGTCGTACGCCCCGACGGTTACATCGGCTCGCGCAGCTGACGCATCAGCGCGGTCTCCCGCTCCACGTGCGAGAGCTTCTCCGGGTTGCGCACGGCGTACAGCCCGGAGATGAGGCCGTCGTCGAAGCGCACCGCCAGCACGGTGTCGATCGCGCCGTCGAGGGACATGACCAGCGCCGGATGGCCGTTGACCTGCGCCGACCGCATCGAGAACCGGCCGGCGACCTTGCCCAGCCCGCCGATCAGCAGACGGCCCACCTTGTCGGCCCCCGCGACCGGCCGCAGGACGGCCTTCTTGATGCCGCCGCCGTCGCCGAGGAGGACGACGTCCGGCGCGAGGATGTCCAGCAGGCGCTGCAGATCGCCCGTCTCGGTCGCCTGCCGGAACGCGTCGAGCGCGTCCTGGCTCTCGTTCCGGGAGACGACGCCGCGCGGCCGGCGCGCCGCCACGTGCGCCCGCGCGCGGTGCGCGATCTGGCGCACGGCGGCCGGCGTCTTGTCGACGGCCTCGGCGATCTCGTCGTACCCCAGGTCGAACACCTCGCGCAGCACGAACACCGCCCGCTCGGTCGGCGCGAGCGTCTCCAGGACGAGCATCATCGCCATCGAGACGCTGTCGGCCAGCTCGACGTCCTCGGCCACGTCCGGGGCGGTCAGCAGCGGCTCGGGCAGCCAGGAGCCGACGTAGGACTCCTTGCGCCGGCCCAGCGCGCGCAGCCGGCTGAGCGCCTGGCGGGTGGTGATGCGCACGAGGTACGCGCGCCGGTCGCGCACGGCGTCGAGGTCGACGTCCGCCCACCGCAGCCAGGTCTCCTGCAGGACGTCCTCGGCGTCGGCGGCCGAGCCGAGCATCTCGTAGGCGACGGTGAACAGCAGGTTGCGGTGGGCGACGAAGGCCTCGGTGGCGGGGTCGGTTGTTGGCGTCACGCGCACAAGACGCCGGCCGGGCCGCTCCTGTGACGCCGGCAGGCGGTGACATGAGCCACACCGGCGTCCCGTCACAGAAAACGGCCCGTCGGCATCTTGTGGTCACCCAGTGCACGACCACAAGAGAGCACGAGAGAGGACGACGACGTGATGGACACCCGGTTCAACATGTTCGAGAACGAGTTCGGCAACAAGTTCCTCAAGCGCTTCGCCAACGCGGGCATGGCCGTTCAGCAGTCGCCGCTGCCGACGTCCACGCAGCACCTCGTATCGCTGCGCGCCAGCCAGATCAACGGCTGCGGCTGGTGCGTCGACCTGCACACCAAGGACGCCGTGGCCGACGGCGAAACCGCGGTCCGGCTGAGCCTGGTCGCGGCCTGGCGCGAGTCCACGGTGTTCACCGAGGCCGAACGGGCGGCCCTGGCCTTCGCCGAGGAGGGCACCCGCCTCGCCGACGCCCACGAGGGCGTCTCCGACGAAACCTGGGCGCGGGCCCGCGAACACTACGACGACGACCAGCTCGCGGCCCTGATCTCCCTGGTCGCCCTGATCAACGCCGCCAACCGCCTGGCCGTCCTCGTCCACCAGAAGGGAGGCTCCTACGAGCCCGGCATGTTCGCAGCAGTACTGAACTGACACCTCGAACCGAACCGACACTCGATCCCCCCTGAGCGCGCCGTAGGCTGTTGCGGTTGCGGCCGCTCAGGGGGGAATCGATGACCACGAACGCGACGTGCGAGGAAACGCCCCAGCAGCTTCCCGTGACGCCCGGCACAGCCATCACGGGATTGCTTGTGCCTGCTTTCACCGTAGGCGGCGTTGTCAGTTCCATGCATGCGGAGGACATTGAGGGCGACTGGTCCTGGAAGCAGCAGCTGGCATGCCGGCACATGCCCTTCCCCATCTCGGAATACGCCGCCGCATGGCTCGGCCTGGCCCTCGGCCTGGGGGC
Source organism: Streptomyces luteosporeus (assembly GCF_039532865.1). Lineage (NCBI taxonomy): Bacteria > Bacillati > Actinomycetota > Actinomycetes > Kitasatosporales > Streptomycetaceae > Streptomyces > Streptomyces luteosporeus. The sequence goes on along the minus strand of NZ_BAAASL010000001.1, from coordinate 347,043 downwards.
AGTGGCCGCCTGCGTGCTGGTGGGCACGCGGATCCACCGGCGGTACAACGTCCCGCTCTGGCAACAGTGGCCGGGAGCGACGGCCTTCGTCTGCTTGTGGTTCAACCTGCTGGCCGTTCCGATGGAGCTGATCACGCTGTACGAGGCGTATTCCGTCGCCGACTCGGGTGTGTTCCTTGGTGACTGTGGCTAGCCGTCCTACCACACCGGCCACGTTCCTCGCCGCGCCGTGGGTGCCGGCCGAAGTCCGCAGGCCCCGCCAGCGTGCCGTGTCCGTCAGTGGCCATTGGCCTTGGCCTGCACCACCGGTTCGGCACCAGGGGTGCAGGCCGCCGCGGCGAGGTTGTCCACGCCTGTCATGCCGCAGGCTTTTGCAGCCAGTCCGCCTCCGTGGTCCAGAAGAGGTCGCGCGCGCCAAGGTAGTCACGGGCGAAGTCCGTGAACCGTTCGCGGGTGTACGGTTTGCCGGTCTTGGGGTCCTTGGCCTTGACGTCGGGTTCCTGGACGGCCATGGCGACGAGGGGGAGCGAACCCTTGTATTCGTGGAGGAACTTGTAGGAGTTCGCCATCTGATACGGCCGGTCGGGCAGGGTGTCCGGGCCGCCGATGCCGATCCTCTTGTCCCGGGCGAGGTCGAACATCTCCTTCATGCGCTTGTGGTCGTCGTCGTCCGGCAAGAAGTTGATGTACTGGATGAACTGCGTCTTGGTGAAGACCTTTTTGCCGTAGGACATGTTGTCGATCTCGGCGTCGATGTAGGACTTCGAAGTGTACTTGGCCCGGTCCTTCTTGGTGTCCACCTCGACCGCGGTCTCCGGCAGGTTCACTCCGGCGAGCTTGCCGTCGAACTTCTCGGCCATCGCCTTGAGCAGGCCCTGAAAGTCCGCTCGCACCTTTTTGTTCCACTGTGCGGCCATGGCCCCGTGGGAGGTGACGGTGTCGGGGTTCTCGTCGATCGTCGGCGCGATTCCGCCCTCATCCTTCACGTACTGGGGAAGGTTGGCGTCCTTCATGTCCACGTCGAAGAACCGGTCCTGAACCTGGACGAACAACTTCTTGTGACGTTGCTGGAGGTACGTCAAGGCGGCGTCCAGCCGCGACCACTTGTACTCCCCCTTCCGCCCTTCGAGGGCCTTCCAGGGCACCACCACCTGCACACCGCCGATGTCCTTGCGGTCAATCATGGTCTTGACCTTGGGGTCCTTGCCGGACGTGGCATCCTCGAACGCGCCGAGCGACATGTACAGGTTGTCCGTCACCTTGCCGTGGGGCGAGGCGGGGGCAGGAGCCGCGCCGGCCACCCCGGCGCCCGCCGTCAAGACCACGGCTGCGAGGACAACAGATCCGACTGCACCACGTTGCGTCATCATGCTCACGACGCTAGGGGAACATTCTTAGCGAAAGATAAGAGCGCCTGGTCGGTCCTCGTCACGCTGCTGGGGCCGAATGCTCGCGCTGCCGTTCTCCAGGGGGACCCGATGGAACTTGCCCAGATTCGCCTTCTCGTTTCGGACTTCGCCGGCTGCTATCGCTTCTACCGGGATGTCCTGGGCCTGAAGCCGCAGTTCGAAGCGGAGGAAGGCCCGTACGCGAAGTTCACTCCCGACGGGGGCGGCGCGGGCATCGCCTTGCAGGACCGCACGCAGATGGCCCAGGTCCTGGGCGACCTCGCGCCGGCCCCGACCGGCTACCGGTCCCTTGTCGTCCTGCGGGTTGACGACATCGGCCGCTCCTGCAAGGACATCGCCGCGCGAGGAGCCGAGCTCGTCCACGGCCCTGCCCCCATGACGGACCGCATGCGCGTCGCCCATCTCATGGACCCCGAGGGAAACCTCGTCGAACTCCAGGAGTGGCTTGTCCTGCGCGGATGACGTGCCCGCTTCGCTTCGTCGTAGCGCGGGCTGGAAGATCGCGGTGCTCCTGGACGTTGGCTGCAGGTGTGAAGATCGGCGAAGCTTCCAGAGTCAGCGGTGTGAGTGCGAGATCGTTGCGGCACTACGAGGACGAGGGCTTGATCGTCCCGGGCCGATTCGGCAATGGGTTCCGCGACTACTGCCAGTCCACGATCGACCGGGTGCTCGTCATCCGCTCGCTGCTGGAGTCCGGGCTGCCCGTGCGGTTGATCAGGGATGCCCTCCCCAGCCTCACCGACGGATCCCATGCCGGAGCCGACGCCGTGGGCGCGGAGTTCCTGCACGAGGTCCAGAGTCATCGTGATCGGCTCGCCGCCCGCATTGCCGTTCTCAGAGATCAGCAGGCAGCACTCGACGCCTACCTCCGCGAAGCCCGCCGCACCGATCTCTGACCGTCACTTGACCTTGACGCAAGTGTCAGCTTTCTACGGTCGGCGCATGGAGATCAAAGAGCAGCACATTGCCGGGCAGACCGTACGAGCACTGGTGCAGCGATCGCACTCGGGACCGAAGGATCTGGCCCTCACGACCGATCACCCTCGGCCCACCCCGGGGCCCGGCGAGTACCTGATCCGCGTCGGGGCCGCCGGGGTCAACTTCGCTGACGTGATGCAGTCTCACGGAACGTACGGAGGAGGCCCGCAGGCACCCTATGTGGCGGGCTTCGAGGCCGCCGGCGAGATCGTGGGGGTCGGCCCGGACGTCGACAGCCCCCTTCGGCTCGGCACCCACGTCGTCGGAGCCGGACCGGGTGCCTTCGCGCAGTACATGACGATGCCGGCCGCGGGTGTCCTGCCCGTGCCGTCCGGCTGGAGCGATGCCGAAGCTCTCGGTCTGGTGCTGAACTGGGCCACCGCCTTGGCAGCACTGAAGACCCTGGGCGAGATCAAGGCGGGCGAGGTGGTGCTCGTGCATGCCGCGGCCGGTGGCGTGGGGCAGGCCGCCGTCCGCCTCGCCCGCCACTACGGTGCGCGGGTGATCGCCACGGCGTCACCCACGAAGCACGACACCGTCGAAGCACTCGGCGCCGACGAAGTCCTGGACAGCCGGCACCCCGACCTGGCGCAGGAGATCACCCGGCGGGTCGGCGGGGTCGATCTGGTCCTGGAATCAGTGGGACAGGCCACGTTCAAGACCAGCCTGTCGGTCACCAAGCCCTTCACCGGGCGCATCGTCGTGTTCGGCGCGGCATCCGGCGACGCCACCCTGACCACGCACGATCTGGTCTTCACCCACCAGGTCCAGGTCAAGGGGCTGCACATCGGTGCGCTGGCGGTCACGGCCCCGTCCCTGTACCGGACGTTGCTCGCCGAGATCGAGGCCCTCATCGCCCGCGGTGTGTACCCGCCCGGCACCCCTGAGGTCCACCCCTTGGCCGAGGGGGCCAGGGTGCTGGAGCAACTCGAATCGGGCCGGACCCGGGGGAAGCTCGCCCTCGATCCCTGGCGTTAGGAACGCCCGTGCGGCGGCTACGCGCCGGCGTAACCAACGTCCTGGCCTCGTACATCTAGTCGCCGCAGAGTGCCGTGCTCAGGACGTGCTGCGTCGCCGCGTCCGCCTCCGGCGTCTTCGTGAAGTTTCTGTTGAGTGCGAGGGTCACCTGCCGCTTGCCGTCCGCCGTCGTGAAGCTGAACGTGTTGTAGCCCGCCACGCTGCCGCTGTGGCCCCAGACCGGGGCGTCCTTGCCGCAGTAGTTGATGGTGCCTTCCAGGCCCAGGCCGTAGGAGCGGCCCGCGCGGTCGGGGCCCATGGGCTGCATGGTGTGCATCTCGCGCATCAGGCGCGGCGGCAGCAGCTTTCCGTCGGCCAGGGCGCGGAAGAAGGTGTTGAGGTCGTGGGTGGTGGAGATCAGCGTGCCGGCGCTCCAGATGGCCGCGGGGCTGAATTCGGTGAGGTCGGTGGGGGTGGCCGTGGGGCCGTCCAGCCATTCGTAGCCGTTGAGGTGGGGGCCGGGCGGGAGCTGCGGGGTGGTGGGGAAGGAGGTGCCGCTGAGGTGGAGGGGGTGGATGATGCGCCGGTTGAGTTCCTGGCCCAGCGAGTGGCCGGTGAGGCGTTCCACCAGGAGGCCGAGCACGACGTAGTTGGTGTTGGAGTACGCCCAGGCCCCCTTCGCGCCGGGGTCGAACTTCCAGCCCTTTTCCACGGCCAGTGCCACCAGCTCGCGCGGCGTGTAGTCGGCGGTCCTCAGGGTCCGTATCGCGTCGGGCTTCTGCAGCAGGACGTCGGTCAGGAAGTCCGGCAGTCCGCTGGTGTGGTTCAGCAACTGCCGTACCGTGACGCGCTCGCCGTGGGCGCCGGGCGGTACGAGTCCGGGCAGGTGGCGCTCGACGGGGTCGTCGAGGCGGACCTTTCCTTCCTCGACGAGCTGCAGGACGACCGTCGCGACGAAGCTCTTGGTGACGCTCCCCGCCCGGAAACGATCCCCGGCCTCGACCTTCACCGACCGCCCGCTGCCCAGCTCCGCGACACCGCTCGTCCCGCGCCACACCTTGCGCCCCTCCCGTACCTCGATGACCGCGCCGGGCACGCCGGCCGCCACCGTCGAGTCCAGGGCCTGCTGGAGGGCGGTCGTGCGCGGCGTGGCCGCGTCGGCCGGTGCCGCCGCCACCTGGGGCAGTACGGCGCCGGCGAGCAGCGCGGCGACAACGGCGGTCTTGCCGGACGGAAGCATGGGACACCCGGGCCTTTCTCGGCTCTTCGGTACGGACGAGCTGATGCCCCATCAACTTATGTGCCCCACCGGCATGCCTGATCATGAGCGAGGTGGATTCGCCGCGTCCCGCCCCCTAAGGGAACCCCGCACGTACGCCCCCGCCCGCGCCGCCGCCTCCGCCGCCGCGGCCGCCTGCGTCGCCGCGGCCTCGTCCGGCGGGGCCGGGGTCGTCAGGAGGCGGTAGTAGAGGGGGGCGGAGACGGCGCGGACGACCTCCCGGGGGTCCGTGCCGGCGGGGAGTTCGCCGCGCTGCACGGCCTGTTCGACGCAGGGGGCCCACTCCTCCACCCGCCGTTCGTAGAAGCGGTGGAGGGCCTGCGCCGCCTTCTCGTCGCACGTCGCGGCCGTGATCAGGGCCTTGAACAGGGGCCCCTGGCGCGGGTCGGTCAGCGTACGGCGGACGAGGTCGGCGTTGGCGCGCAGGTCGCCGCCGAGGGTGCCGGTCTCCGTGCGCGGTACCGACTGGTCCGCCATGTCCTGCAGGAGGTCGGCGACGAGGCCGGCGGCCGTGCCCCAGCGGCGGTAGACCGTCGTCTTGCCGACGCCTGCGCGGCGGGCGACGTCGGTGAGGTCGAGGCGGGCGAAGCCCGCCTCGGTGAGGGCGTCCTCGGCGGCGCGCAGCACCGCTTCCCGTACGCGCGCCGTACGCCCCCCGGGTCGCACCGTGCCCGGCTCGGCCGCCTCGCCCGTCATCCCATCCTCACCCGCCATAACGGGACTCCTGTTCCATTAATGCTCCGGCCCTGCTATCTTCCCTACTAACGGAACTATAGACCCGTTAGCCTCTCGGAGAGGGATTCCCCATGGACATGGACACGGGCACGGACACGGGTACGGGCACGGGCACGGGCATGGAATACAGGCGACTCGGCGCTTCCGGGCTCCTCGTCCCCGCGCTCAGCTTCGGCGCCGGCACCTTCGGCGGGCAGGGGCCGCTCTTCAGCGCCTGGGGCACGGTCGGCGGCGACGAGGCGCGGCGCCTCGTCGACATCTGCCTGGAGGCCGGCGTGAACATGTTCGACACCGCCGACGTCTACTCCGCCGGCACCTCCGAGGAGGTGCTCGGCCAGGCGATCAAGGGCCGCCGCGACCAGGTGATCGTCTCCACCAAGACCGGCCTGCCCCTCGGCGACGGCCCCCTCGACGCCGGCACCTCGCGCTCCCGCCTCGTCACGGCCGTCGACGCCGCCCTGCGCCGGCTCGACACCGACTACATCGACCTGCTGCAGCTGCACGCCTTCGACGCCGGCACCCCGGTCGAGGAGGTGCTCGACACCCTCGACGCCCTCGTCCGCGCGGGCAAGGTCCGCTACACCGGCGTCTCCAACTTCTCCGGCTGGCAGACGATGAAGTCCCTCGCCGCCGCCGACCGCCACGGCCACCCCCGCTACGTCGCCCACCAGGTCTACTACTCCCTCATCGGCCGCGACTACGAGTGGGAGCTCATGCCCCTCGCCGTCGACCAGGGCCTCGGCGCCATCGTCTGGAGCCCGCTCGGCTGGGGCCGCCTGACGGGGAAGATCCGCCGCGGTACGCCGCTGCCCGCCGACAGCCGGCTGCACGCGACCGCCGACTACGGCCCGCCGGTCGACGACGAGCACCTGTACCGCGTCGTCGACGTGCTCGACGAGATCGCCGAGGAAACCGGCAAGGCCGTGCCGCAGATCGCCCTCAACTGGCTGCTGCAGCGCCCCACCGTCGCCACCGTCCTCATCGGCGCCCGCAACGAGGAGCAGCTGCGCCAGAACCTCGGCGCCGTCGGCTGGTCCCTCGCGCCCGAGCAGGTCGCGCGGCTCGACGCCGCGAGCCACCGCCCCGCCCCCTACCCGTACTTCCCCTACGAGCGGCAGGCCGCCTTCGCCCGCCTCAACCCGCCCGTGATCCCTGCACCGCAGGAGCGGTGAGGGCCGCCAGCAGCCAGTCGTGCGCGACCCCGGCGGTCGGCTCCGGCCGCCCGCCGGGCGGCGTCGCGACCTCGGCCACCAGCTCCCAGTAGCGGTCGAGCCGCGGGTCGGACCCCAGCTGCCCGGCCAGCCGCCGGCGGAAGGCGGCGCTGTCGCGCGTGCCGTACGCGCTCGCGTACGCGGCGACGAAGCAGTCCAGCGCCTCCCCGGGCTGCGGCGCCCGGTTCCGCCGGAGGGCGACGGCCGCCAGTTCGTACGCCTCGGCCAGCCCCTCGTACAACACCGCCGCCCCGCGGGCACCGGCCACCCCGTGAACCTCCGGCTGCGGGCGCACAGCGCCCGTACACGGCGCGGACACCAGCGCGCACAACCGCGCGAACGCCAACACCTGCGCCGGCGCCGGCTCGTCGGGCGGCCGCGGCACCGCCACCTCCAGGAACCGCTCCGTCGCCCCGCCCGGCATCCGCGCCGGCAGCCACGCCCGCCAGAACCGCACCAGCACATCGGTGCTCGGCGCCGCCGTCACCGCCCCCACCAGCCGCAGCCGCTCGGCCCGTTCCCCCGGCGGGCACTCCTGCACCAGCCGCAACCCCGCCTCCCGCCAGCGCAGCGCCTTCAGGCCGGAGGCGACCTCGCGCAACTGCCCGGCGACCGCGTCCTCCAGCGCCCGCTCCCCCGCCGCCTCCTCGTCGAGAACCCGCCGCACGTCCGGCACCGGCAGCCCCAGGGCCCGCAGGGAACGGATCAGGCGCAGCCGGTCCGGCGCCTCGGGCCCGTACCGGCGGTGTCCCCCGGCACTGCGGCACGCCTCCGGCAGCAGCCCGCGGTCGGAGTAGAAGCGGACGGTCTTGACGGTGACGCCGGCCGACTGCGCGAGCTCACCGATGCTGCACAGGCCGTCCTGCGACATGAACACTTGAACCTCCACCAAGGGGAGTTCCTAACGTAACCGCCATGACCACCGCATTGACCACGTTCATCCTGGTGCCGGGCGTCTTCACCGGCCCCCACGTGTGGGAGGCCACGGCCGCCCGCCTGACCGCCGCCGGCGCCGAGGTGCGTACGCCGGCCCTCACCGGCGGCCCGGACCTCGAAGCCCACATCGCCGACGTCCTGGCAGCAATAGATGCCGTCGATCCCGCCTCCGGACGGCAGATCGTGCTGGCAGGACACGACTACGGCATCCACCCGGCCGTCGGCGCCGCCGACCGCCGCGCCGACCGCATCGCCCGCATCGTGTACGTGGACTCCGGCATGCCCCGGGACGGCGTACCGGCCCTGGCCGCCGTCCCCGACCAGGAGCTCTCCCGGCGCCTGGCCGAGGCGGACGGGCCGGACGGTGAAGTTCCTCCCCCGGCCGACGCCGCCGAGTGGCAGCGCTGGGGCAGTACGGACGGCATCCCGGCCGCCGCCCTCGACCGCCTCACCGCCCTCGCCACGCCCCAGCCGGTGGGCACGTTGGTGCAGCCCCTGCGGCTGACGGGCGCGGTGGCCGCCGTCCCCACGACGGGGGTGCTGTGCACCGGCAGCGGCACGAGCATCGAGATGCTGCAGATGCTCGTTGGCCTCGGCGACCCGGCCCTGCAGGCCCTCACCGACCCGCGCACGAGCTTCTTCGAACTCGCGACCGGCCACTGGCCGATGCTTTCCTGCCCGGACGAACTGGCCGACGTCCTGATCGCCGCGGCCGGCGGCGAGGGCCACCGGCTCAAGCCGGCCGCAGCCGGCGAACCGCCCACCCACCTGCGGCCGTTCCTGCTGGACGTGCCCGAGGTGCCGCGCGAGCGCCACGGCACCGTCGACCTGTACCTGCCGCCCGGCACCGACGGTCCGCTGCCCGCGATCGTCTTCGTCCACGGCGGCCCGGTACCGGCCGGCGCGCAGCCCACGCCGCGCGACTGGCCGACGTTCGTGGGGTACGGCCGGTACGCCGCGGAACAGGGCGTCGTCGGCGCCACCCTCGACCACCGCCTCCACGACGTCGGCGACTACGAACGCGCGGCTGGCGATGTTGCCGCCGCCGTCGAACTCGTACGAGCCGACCCGCGCGTCGACGGCGATCGGGTGGCACTGTGGTTCTTCTCCGGCGGCGGGCTGCTGACGGCCGACTGGCTGGCCGCGCCGCCGCAGTGGCTGCGGTGCGTCGCCGCCACGTACCCGATCCTCGCGCCGCTCCCGAACTGGGGCCTGACCGGCGACCGCTTCCGCGCGGCATCGGCGATCGCGCATGCGGGCGCGCTGCCGTTCCTCCTCACCCGGGTGGGCCTGGAGATGCCGGAAATCGCCGCCACGGTGGAGGAGTTCGTTGCCGCGGCCGAGGACTGCGGATCAAACATTGAGGTCATCGACGCCCCGCACGCCCACCACGGCTTCGAGACGCGCGACGTGACGGACGAATCACGCGCGGTGGTGCGGCGGGCCATGCGGGGTGTGCTGGCGCACTTGGGTGTCCACGGCGCCGCTTAGGAGCCGCGAGGCAGTACCGATTTGCGGCTGCCGCCACGTGGGCACGATCGGCCACCGACGGCCCGCCGCCGACACGCTGCCCGTCTGCGGGCGCGTCGTGGCTTGTCGCGCAGTTCCCCGCGCCCCTTCGGGGCGCCGTGGTCCTGCGTGACGAAGGTCCGCCGGACAGGCACCTGGCCCTTTAGACCTTCGTGAAGCAATGGCGTAGGCCGCCGGCGGGGCGGCGGTACGGGAGCCTGCGGCTGGCCGTACGGCAAGACCCGCCGTACGTTACCGGGCGCCGCCCGCCTTGAGCGCGCCCACGAACGCGGACCAGGCCCCGACCGGGATCAGGAGGGCGGGGCCTGCGGGGTTCTTGCTGTCGCGGACAGGGACGACGGCGGGGGTGGGGCCGGTGGGTATGTTGTCGGCGACTTCGACGCATTCCTCTTGACCGGCGCTGTACGTCGACTTCCGCCAAAGGTCGCCCACTTCAAGGCAGGCTTCTTGGCCAGTGCTGTAGGTCGACTTGCGCCAGAGGGCGCCCACCTCAAGGCAGTCCGTCTGCCCGTCACTGTACGACGACTTCCGCCAAACGACATGAGTCACATCGGCTCGCATGTGCTGAACTCCTTCATGGCCTTCTCGATCCATCTCACAGACGTTTCCGGTGGAAGCGCCAAGGCATGAAGGCGGTCATACCGGTGGGAATGCCGTGCCACGTCCTGCCGGTCCTTGACCAACCCGGTCAGGGTGCCGCCTTCCAGGTACACAATGTCTGGCGCATTGGCGAACGACAGAACTGTCACCGATCCCCCCATGCCTGCGTGACCCCCGGCCGCGAAGGGCAAGACCTGCATTTCAACGTTGGGCGCCGCTGCTGCTTCCAACAGGTAGGCCAGTTGCTCGCGCATGACAGATTCGCCGCCAACCGGGCGTCGAATCACCGCCTCGTCGAGTACCGCCCAAAGCAGAGGCGGCTCTTGCTTTGCGAGCACTTCCTTCCGGGCAAGCCGCAGCTGAACCTTCTCGTCGACTTCGTCGGGAGTGCACCATGGCAGCACATGGCGGATGATCTCCCGCGCATACGCCTCCGTCTGCAGCAGGCCAGGCACGGTGTGCGCCTGGTACTTGTGCATGGCAGTCGCCTTCTTCTCGTACTCCCGGTACTTCAAGAAGGCATTCGGCAGCGGGAAACGGTCAACATGGCACCACAAGTCCTTCAGGTCGCCGTCCGCGCCGAGGACCTCGTCCAAGCGATCCGAAACGTCCCGCGGCGGCGTCTCGTTGCCGAGCTCGAATTGCGCAATCCGGCTGTGCGCAATCGGCACGAGCGCGCCGAGTTCGCGCTGCGTGAGGCCCGCCCGGATGCGCAGTTTGCGCAGCTTCGCCCCGTAGAGGGCGGGGAGGGAGCGGGAAGGGTCGAGTTCCTTGGGTGCGGGCACCGTGCCACCTGTTTTCGAGTTGGAAAACCGAAAACCGTTACCCCTGGTGAGCGTAGCCCCACGGCGCGATGCTGAGAACCGGAACGGAGACACACACCCCACGACCGAGGTACCCCCACCCATGCCCTCACACGACAACCTCCGCCATGCCGCTGCCCGTACCGCCCGCGAACTCGCCGACGCCTTCCAGGCGCACGGCTGCAGCGTGCAGGTCGTACCGCAGCCGCCCGTCGACGGGCAGGTGTACCTGTCCATTCACGATCCGCTCACCGGGTACGAGGCAGAACTGCTGACGGCCGCGTTGGCCGCGTACACGGCCCCCCACGCACCCACGCCCTGCGAGGAGTGCCGGGCGATCAAGCGGAAGCGGGCGCGGGCGCTGCGGGAGGGGGATCGGGCGACGGCGGTGGAGATGGCGACGGTGATGGGGTTCCATCAGCGGTACGCGCACGCGTGACGATCACGATTCGTGATCGCCGCGAGTGCTGATCGCTCCTTGGTCGGCATCGCCTACGCTGCTTGACTCGTCGCATGGCAAGCACAGAACCCAAGGACGTCGTACGCACCTACTTCGACGCGCTGGCGGCGGGCGATCAGGATGCGATCTGGAACGCGTGGGCTGCCGACGGCAGTTGCTGGTACGCCGGGGATCTGCCGATCTCGGGCACGTGGGAGGGCCGGGAACAGGTGATCAACGGCTTTCTGGCCACCGCCTTCGCGCACCTCGACCCGGAGCGGGAGGTCGGTCTGCGGGTGACCAACCTCTTCGGTGAGGGCGATCAGGTGTTCGTGGAGTGGGATTCGTGGGCGACGGGCCGGACCGGCCGGCCGTACCAGCAGAAGAACAGCGGCGTCTTCACCATCCGCGACGGGAAGATCGTGAGCATGCGGGAGTACGCGGACACGCAGCACTGGGAGCGTGCGCTGGTCGATCCGCAACCCGTACGGGTGTCGGAATGACGGAATGCGCGCTTCCGGGCGGGCGTCTGCCGTACGTTGCGGCTCATCGGGTTGCTTCGTCCGTATACGGAGCGACCCCCGACGCTGGCTGCAACCGGCGAACGGGGGTCTACACCCGCTAGGAGACGAGTCCTCCCGCAAATGCCCACGCATGTTATCGCTCCCACGCGTTCCTTCACTCAGCTTCCGAACGAGATCCTGCGCAACCCGCGGCTGTCGTCCGACGCCGTACGCCTGCTGGCCTGGCACGTCTCGCTGCCGCCCGGGGCCGACGCCCCGCCCCTCTCCGACACGGCCCGGCGCGCCGGGATCAAGACGACCGCCTTCCAGCGCGCCAAGCGCGAACTGAAGGCCGAGGGCTACGTGCACGAGTGGCGCACGCAGGGGCGGCGCGGGCGGTGGGGGACGTTCCAGCTCGTGTCGAACGTCCCGCTCACGGACGAGGAGGCGCGGGCCGTACGGGACGGGTGGGCGTCACCGAGTACCGAGGAACCGGCAGTCGGTGGACCGGAGTGCCCGCCGGTCGGTCGCTCCCCTGAAAAGACCGGGGGGACAACATCCCTCCCTCCCCACCACCCGCTGGCCGACCGCGGGGCGGTCGTGCTCGCGTCCGTCGCCCGCGAGGAACGCAGACTGCGGCTGGGCAGGCGCGACATCCAGCAACTGGCGCCCCTGGCGGGCGAGTGGCTGGAGCGCGGGGCGACGCTGGCGGAGGTGCGGGAGGCACTGACGGCCGGGCTGCCTGCGCAGATCCACTCCGTGGCGGGGCTGGTGCGCAACCGGCTCCTGCGGAAGATGCCGGAGGCCGCTCCCGCGGCCCCACCGCCCGTACCGCTGCTGACCTGCGCAGGCGGCTGCGGCCGCGTCGTACGGGGAGCGGACGCGACCGCCACTTGCCGGGAGTGCCGAAGCACACCGGCGGCGGACGTGTCGGGCGCCGTGGAGGCCACGCGCCGCGGCATGGCCGCGGTCCGCGAGGCCCTGCGTGGGGGCCTGGGGCCCGCGACGGCACCGGTCTAGGGCGGTGTCCAGCGCCCCCGTAGGGCGCGGGAGGTGGCGCGTCGGCTGCGGGCCGTCGGTGGCCGTTCGCGCAGTTCCCCGCGCCCCTACGGGGCGCTGGGTGGGTGGGTTTGGTGGCGGAGTGTACGCTGCGCCGCTGCGCGGCTTGGGGGGCGGAGGGCCGGGCTGCGCCCTGGGCGGCCCACCCGCTGCGCGGCTGGAAGCGCGCACCCGGAAAGGGAGCGGTGCCCGGCACCGGGGTGGGTGATGAAGCGAAGCTGCGCCGCTGCGCGGCTGAAGGGCGAGTCCCGCAAGGCGGAGGTCACCCCGGATCGCAGTGAAGCCCGCCGCTGCGCGGCTTGGCAGCCTTACCCCTCACCGCGAGGGCACCCCCGCGAGGGTTTCCGCTGCCAAGACGGCACGCAACCCGGTTCGGGCCCTCCTGACAGCGCAGCGAAGCGGAGCGACCGCCCAACAAGGAAGGGAAACGCCGCCAGCACGGGGCTCGCCCTCAAGCCGCGCAGCGGCGGGCCTCACTCCACCAGACAAACGATTCCGCGCACCCACACACTCCCGGGCTCGCCCTTCCAGCCGCGCAGCGGGTGGGCCCCCAGGGCGCAGCCCGGCCCTCCGCCCCCCAAGCCGCGCAGCGGCGCAGCGCACACTCCACCACCAAACCCACCCACCCGCACCCGCACCCGCACCCACATCGCGCAGCGCCCCGGGCATGGCGCGCCCGTAGCGGCGGTGCCTCGCCCTACGGTGGTCACCATGGATGGCACGGCCCCGGTGTCCGCGCAGAACGAAGAAGGTGCCGATCGCATCGGCCTGCTGACGTCCCGGCTGAAGGAGCGTCTGTACGCGACGATCACCATGATCGCGGTGGTCGTCGCCCTGGCGTACTCCGGGCATGCCGGGCCGGCAACTGCCGCCGTGTCGGTCGCGGCCACGGCGGTGGGATTGTGGCTGACGTCCATCGTCGCGGACGGGCAGGCGCACCGGATCATGCACCGGCCTGGGGTGATCAAGCAGTACCTGTGGGAGACGTTGTTCGTCTCCAGCCCGCTGCTGCTGTCAGCCGTCGGGCCGCTGATTCTCATCCTGCTGTCCGCCCTCGGGGCGATTGCGCTGCATACGGCGCTGCTCACCGCAGCCGGGGTCAGCGTGGCGACGCTGTTCGCCTGGGGCTGCTACAGCGGGCTCCGGATGGGCAGCGGCCTGGTTGTCGCGCTGCTGGCCGGTACGGCCGACGCGGCGATCGGTACCGCCGTCGCCCTGGTCAAGGCCGCCGGCCACTGAAGGCACTGAACTACTCCTCCCCCTGGGACCACGCCGCCACCGGCAACGACAGGTACACCCCGAAGTCCCCCAACCCGGGCGTAGCTGTCGCCATGCGCTCGCGCAGCTCGTCCACGCGCCGCTGGCGGTCCGCGGCCCGGCTCTCGAACCACTTCGAGTGGATCTCCACGACCACGTCCAGGCCCCCACTGTCCAGCGGGCCGGACTCGCGGAAGCGCAGCACCACGTCCCCCGGCTGCAGGTCGCCGTCGTACGGCTCCTCGGGGCACTCCACGGCCAGCGAGACCAAATGCGGCAGGACAGAGCGCAGTTGATGCAAAACGTCCTGCGGGACATGTGAGGCGTAAGTGATGTCAACAAGCGGCATCCCGCGATGCTAGCCAGCCCGTTGTCAGTGGTGCCCGGCATCATCATCTCCATGACGCAGAGTTCCACCGGGGCGGCGCTGCACGCGCTTGCCCGTACGCACCTGCCCGCCGACGTCGCGGAGAAGTGGATCGGCCTGTTGCGGCCGGGGATCCGGCTGGTCGCGGCCGACGAGGGCGAGCCCGTCGTCGGGCAGCTGGGCGGGCGGCCGGCGCTGCCGGAGGGAGTGGAGTGGCCCGTCTGGGAGGGGAACGGGCCGCTCAGCTTCATCGCCTCGGTGGACTGCGCCGCGCTGCCCGTCGGGGAGTTGGACGTCGCGCTGCCGGTGGACGGCACGCTGGCGTTCTTCTACTTCGACGGGCAGCTGGGCGAGCACGGGGAGGGGTTCCTCTCCGGCGACGATCCGGACGGCGCCGCGGGCGCCCGGGTCCTGTACATACCGGCCGGGGCCGTCACCACGGAACGGCCCACGCCGGACGGGCTGGACGCGCACCCCGCCGTCCGGCTCACGGCGCGCCTCACGGTCACCGCGCCCGACCACTACCACCACGCCGCGGAGGAAGTCCTCAAGGACGTCGACGTCCCCGACGAGCTGGACGACGCGATCAACGACGTCATGGGCGATGTCGGGCACCGCATCGGCGGCCACGCCGTGCCCGTGCAGGGGCCGGTGGAGGAGGAGGTGGCACACGGCCTCCTGGGGCCGGGGACGTCGTGGAAGGACCCGCGCATGGCAGAGGAGGCCCGCCGCTGGACGCTGCTCGCGCAGTTCGACACCGACGACGAGGCCGACATGATGTGGGGCGACTGCGGTGCCCTCTACTGGCTCATACGCCCCGAGGACCTGGCGGCGGGGCGCTTCGACCGCGCACGGATCACCATGCAGTGCTGCTAAGCGGCTGCCGCCGCGGGGGCCGGGCGCAGCACGGCTCTTCGTCTGCGGGCCGTCACTGGCCGATCGCGCAGTTCCCCGCGCCCCTACGGGGCGCCCCGTAGGGGCGCGGGGAACTGCGCGACAAGCCACGACGCGCCCGCACCTAACCCGCCGGCGGCAGCACGCTCAGCAGTGCCTCCAGGGCGCCCGAGAACGCGTGGTCGGCCGGCGTGCCGTACGCCACGATCAAGCCGTCGCCGGCGCCGTCGGCGCCCGGGTGGCGGAAGCGGCCGAGGCCCTCCAGGGCCAGGCCGCGCCAGGCCGCCGCGCGCAGGGTGGCGGCCTCGGTGCCGGGCGGGAGGGCGAGGACGGCGTGCAGGCCGGCGGCGATGCCGGTGACGGCGATGTGGGGGGCGTGCGCGGCGAGGGCGGCGACGAGCCGGTCGCGGCGGCGCCGGTAGCGCAGCCGCATGGCGCGTACGTGCCGGTCGTAGGCGCCGCAGTCGATGAACTCGGCGAGGGTGAGCTGCTCCAGCTGGCCCGTCGTCCACTCCCCCGTGCGCCGCAGCAGCACCACCTCCGGCACGAGGTGTTCGGGCAGCACCATCCACGACAGGCGCAGGCCGGGGGCGAGGGCCTTGCTGGAGGTGCCGCAGTAGACGACGTGTTCGGGGGCGAGTCCCTGGAGGGCGCCGACGGGCTGGCGGTCGTAGCGGAACTCGCCGTCGTAGTCGTCCTCCACGACCAGCCCGCCGGTGCGGGTGGCCCAGTCGACGACGGCGGTACGGCGGTCGGGATGCAGGACGCCGCCGGTGGGGAACTGGTGGGCGGGGCTGAGCAGGACGGCGCCCACGCCCTTGCGGTCCCGGCCCGCCAGCCCGGCCACGACCGCGCCGCGGTCGTCGACGGGCAGGGGGCGGGTGCGCAGGCCGGCCCGTTCGAGGGCGTCGCGGTGGAAGTCGAGGCCGTACGCCTCCACGCCCACCTCGCGGGCGCCCCGCGCGTGCAGGACGCGGCCGAGGACGGCCAGGCCCTGGGTGAAGCCGGCGCTGACGACGATGCGCCCGGGGTCGGTGCGCACGCCGCGGGCCCGGGCGAGGTAGCCGGCGAGGGCGGCGCGCAGTTCGGGGCGGCCCTGCCCGTCCCCGTAGCCGAGGGCCTCGTTGGGGGCAGCGGCCAGGGCGCGGCGGGCGGCGGCGAGCCACTCGGTGCGGGGGAAGGCGGAGACGTCGGCGGTACCGGGCCGCAGGTCGTACGTGGGCGCCACCGGGGGCCGCAGCGGCGGCACGGTGCGCCGCACACCCGTCGTACGGGGCGCCGCGGCGGGCCGCGGGGCGACCCGGGTGCCGGAGCCGCGCCGGGCGGTGAGCCAGCCCTCGGCGACGAGCTCGGCGTACGCCTCGGCGACGGTGTTGCGGGCCAGGGCGAGGTCGGCGGCGAGCGTACGGGAGGAGGGCAGGCGGGTGCCGGGGGCCAGCCGGCCGGAGCGCACGGCGTCGCGCAGCGCGCGCACGAGGCGGGCGCGCACGCCGCCCGGGCCGCTCAGCTCCAGGTCCAGGTGGAGGTCACCGCCGGTGCCGGCACCCGCGGAATTGGCCCACGATCCGTCCATGGAAATGGACCATACCTCCGGTCCACTTCCGGACTACGGTCGACCCCATGACCACGACGACCCCCCACCGCATCGATTTCCACGCCCTCGTCCCGAACGTCTGGCAGGCCATGCTCGGCCTGGAGCGCGCCTCCCGCGAGGGCCTGGACCACTCCCTCCTCGAACTCGTCAAGATCCGCGCCTCGCAGCTCAACCGCTGCGCCTTCTGCCTCGACATGCACACCAAGGACGCCCGCAAGGCGGGCGAGAGCGAGGAGCGCATCTTCCTGCTCAGCGCCTGGGAGGAGGCCGACGGCTACTACACCGAGAAGGAACGCGCCGCCCTCGCCCTGACCGAGGCCGTGACCGTCCTGACCGACGGCTTCGTCCCGGACGAGGTCTACGAGCGGGCGGCGCAGCACTTCCCGGACGAGGAACTGGCCCGGCTGCTGGCGGCGATCGTCACGATCAACGCGTGGAACCGCATCGCCGTCACGACCCGCAAGCAGCCGGGCACCTACCAGCCGTAACACGCCTGCACGAGCCGCCCCGTTGGGGTGAAACCCACACGGAGCGAGGCTCGGGCCCGAAGTCGCCGCCCACGATGGGACCATGTTCCGTCCCCCACCCCGGGTGCCGCGCCGGCGCGTGCTGCGCGACGTGCTGCTGACCGGTATCGGCCTGGCGAGCGCGGGGTTCGCCGTGTGGCTGTACGCCGGGCACCTCCAGGACGCCGAGCGCCTGATCGCCGTCCCCGGTCTCCTCGTCTCCGTCGCCTCGCTGGCCGTGGCCCTCGCCGACTACTTCCGTCCCGAGGAGGCGCCGGGCGACCCCGCCTCCATCGCGGACGACCTCGCCGGCACGGTCCGCGACCAGTGGTCGGAGGAGGCCACGGCGCGGAGCCTGCGCGATCCGCGGGTGCTGCCCCTGAGCTGGCGGGCCAGTGCGCGGGCGGTCTCGGACACGCCGGAGCGGGTCACCGGCAGCACCACGGCGGGCACCATCCTGCGGCTGCGGCTCGACGGCCGGCTCGACGGAAGGTTCGACGCGGCCACGGCGCAACTGGCCGAGGGGTACGCCAGGGTGCCCAGCGGCCGGCTCGTGGTCCTCGGCGAACCGGGCGCCGGCAAGACCGTGCTGGCCATCCTGCTCACCCTCGGCCTGCTGCGGGCCCGCAGCGACGGCGGCCCGGTGCCGGTGCTGCTGGCCGCCTCGTCCTGGGACCCGGTGCGCGAGCGGCTCGACGACTGGATCGTGCAGGCCCTGGCCGCCTCGTACTACAGCGGTCGCGAGGAGATGCCGCGCACGCTGCTGGAACGCGGACTGCTGCTGCCCATCCTCGACGGCCTGGACGAGATCCCCGAGTCCGCCCGCCGCAGCGCGATCCGGTCGATCAACCGCGCCCTGGGCGGCGACCGGCCGATCGTGGTCACCTGCCGCTCGGCCGAGTACGAGGACGTGATCGAGGGCGGCGCGCCGGTACTGCGGCGGGCGCCGGTGGTCGAGGTCGAGCCCGTCGGCGTCGAGGACGTCATCGCCTACCTGTCGGACGTCGACTGGCCGGCCGGCACGGACTGGACCCCGGTCTTCGCCCACCTGCGGCAGAACGACACGGCGGACAGCGCCGTCACCGCGGCCCTGTCCACGCCGCTGATGGTCTCGCTGACCCGCCTCGTCTACCAGCGGGGCGGCGGCGCCCCGCGCGACCTTCTCGACGGCGAGCGCTTCGACTGCCGGCACGCCGTCGAGGACTACGTCCTGGGGCGCGTGATCGACGCGGCGTACGAGCCGGAGCGGCTGCCGTCGGGCGAGCCGGCCGCCGACACCGAACCCCGCTGGGACGCCGACCGCGCGAGGCGCTGGCTCACCTTCCTCGCCGAGTACCTCCACCGGCACCGCGAACGGGACCTCGCGTGGTGGCTGATGAGCCAGCGACTGCTGTCGCCCTGGGTGGCGCCGGGGATCGGCATCGGGATCGGTGCGGTGCTGATGGTGGGGGCGCTGGCGTGGGCGGCGGCCTTCGGTTCCCACGTGGCCCTGAAGGGAGCCCTGCTGTTCGGTGCCGCGATCGGCGGCGGATTCGCGGTGGTGGCCACCATCATCTGGTACGCGACGGCAGGCCGCCCGCCGGGCCGGTTGTCGCTCGCGGTCCGGGGCTCCCTGGGACGGCTGCGCCGGGGCTTCGCCACTGGCGCGGCACTTGTCGCGGTGCCGACCGTGCCGTTCCTGGTGGGACTGTGGGTGTTCCTCTCACTCGACGGCGACTGGCCGCTCGCCCACACCGAGTTGTTCGTCATGGCCGTCACCGCCAGCCTGACGCTGGCCACCGCGCTCGGACTGGCCATGGCCGTGCACCACTGGCTCGACGCACCGCCCAGCCGCTCGGCCAAGGCCAGCCCCCCGGCCTTCGTACGGCTCGACCGCCGGTCCTCGATGATCGGCGCGCTGGCCGCGGGCACCGTGGCCGGCGCGACGACGCTCCTCGCCCTGGTGGTGGGGATGGCCCTCGGCCTGCTGGGCGTGCAGTTCACGACCCACTGGTCCGCCTGGCCCGGCCGACCGTCGCCCTGGTACCTCACCGGGAAGAGCTACGACGACATCATGTCCGAACTGCCGAAGGAGGGCGGAAGCTCGATCGTGTTCGGGCTGGCCTTCGTCCTGCCCGGCCTGGTCGTCTTTCTGCTGATCCTGCTCAGCAGGGCCTGGATGCGCTTCCTGATCGCCCGGGCGGTGCTGGCGTTGCGGGGGTGTCTGCCGTGGCACCTGATGGCCTTTCTGTCCGACGCGCGAGCGCGGGGGCTGCTCCGGCAGTCGGGGGGCACCTACCAGTTCCGCCACATCCGGCTGCAGGAACAGCTCGCCGGTCGGGTCGGCGACGGGGCGCCCACCACACCCTCGGCCTCACCGACGCGTCGACGGGTGCTGGTGGGAGCGGCGGCTACGGCCGCCGGGGGCGTCCTCGTGGGCGTCACGAAGGCGCTGCCGGCGGACGAATCGCTGGCAGTGATCACCAGTGACGTCATCGACGCCCCGCGGGACCTGGGCCTCACCCAGTCCCTGCGTTTCGGACATGACAGCCAGACCCTCGCCATCGGGACGGAGCATGGAGTCGTCGGCCTGTGCACATGGGCGCAGGCGCAGGGCCGCACCATCGCCACCGTGGGCGGGCGATACTCCGTACTCGACGTTGCGCCGACCGCGGATAACCACGGAATCGGGGCCGTCCTCACCGACTACAAAACCGGTCAGCAACGGGTCGTCCACTGGGACCTCCCTGTGGGCCGTGCACCGCACCAGCTCGGTTCCTGGAACGGACCCGGCGCCATCAGCGGTGACGGGCGGTTCCTCGCCGTCACCGGGACCAATGACACGACCATGATCTGGGATGCGGTCGAGCGCAGCTGGTCCGACGGTCCCTCCCTCGCGAATGCCCCGTATTCGACGCTCAGCCGCGACGGGCGCTACCTCGCCGTGGCCGCCGAGGACGGGTCGGAGATCATCCTGTGGGACACCGGGACCCGGCGCATCGTCGATCGGACACGCGTGCCCGGCGCTCCCACCGGCCGTCTGTGGGTCGGCGAGAACGCAACGGTCGGCGCCGAGCTGAACCCGACCGAAGCCGGCTATCCGTCCGTCCTGCTGTGGAACGGCGTCACGGGCCGCACCCGTATCGTCCGGCGGGCCGCCGAGGCAGTGTTCAGCAGCGACGGCAAAGTGATGGCGTACACAGCCCGGGATGACCACAAAGCGATCGCAGTGGTGCACACGGCCAAGGGGGACGACGGCTCCACCTTCGCCTGTCCCGGATTGCTCCAGGCCCTGAGCGACGACGGAGGCGTGCTCGCCATGTCCGACCACGACAGTGGCATTCACCTGTGGAACACGGCCGACGGCACCGCCTTGGGCCGCCCCCTCCTCGGTCACACCGGAGTGATCAGCCGCGTCGCCTTCTCCCGGGACACCCGTCTGCTCGCCACGGCAGGTTCCGACGGAACCGTCCGCGTCTGGCGGGTGCCCCGGGTCACCGATTAGGTGCTCAGCAGTGCGCCATGCCGCCCGGCGGGTCGTGCGGGGTGTCGACGTTGCCGCCCCAGACCCAGACGTCGTCCAGGTACCGGGAGCCGGTCCAGACGCCGCCGGTGTACCAGACGTTGGTGTGGTGCCTGCCGGTGTTCACGTCGTCGCCGCGGGCCCAGCACTCCACGTCGATGTAGGCGCCCCGGCCGGCGACGCCGTAGATGTGGCTGTTGAGCTTGTGGTCGCCGCGGATGTTGCTGCCGACGTCCATGGTGTACCTGCCCGGCACGGCCACGGACGTCCCGCCGGTGGCCGCGGAGGCCGGGGCGGCCGCCGGTCCCGCGACGGACACGAGCGCGGCGGCGAAGGCACCGGCGACGGCTGCTCTGCGGATGACGTTCACGGGCTACCCCCTCGAAGAGGCGAACCGATGGACGAGGAACATGTTTGCGCAATCCGCGCGGATCCCCAAGGGGCAGGAGTGGCCCGGGAATCCCGTACGGAAGTGGCCCACGGGAGCGGGCCCCGCCCGGCATACGGTCGAGCCATGACCACGACTGACCGCGCGGCGGCGTTCCGCGCGCTGCACCACCGCGACCCGCAAGGGCCCGAGGGGCCCCTCGTCCTCCCCGGCCCGTGGGACGCGGCCACCGCCCGCATCTTCGCGGACGCCGGCTTCCGTGCCCTGGCGACGCCGAGCGCGGGGGTCTCGGCTTCGCTCGGGTACGCGGACGGAAGCGCGCCGGCGGACGAGATGTTCGCGGCGGTCGCCCGGATCGTCCGGGCCGTGGCCGCGGACGGCATCGCCGTCTCCGCCGACGTCGAGGACGGCTACGGGCTGCCCGCCCGCGAATTCGTCGACCGGCTGCTCGCCACCGGCGCCGTCGGCTGCAACCTGGAGGACACCGAACGCGGTACGGGGCGGCTCAAGGAGCCGCAGGAGCAGGCCGATTGGCTGGCGGCCGTGCGGGCCGAGGCGGGGGATGCGCTGGTGATCAATGCGCGCGTCGACACGTTTCTGAAGGGCGCGGACGATGTCGAACCTGCGCTGGGGCGCGGGCGGTTGTACGTTGCCGCCGGGGCCGATTGCGTGTACCCCATCCTCGCGCCGGGCGAGGCGCTTGCCGCCCTGGCGGCGGGCCTCGACGCGCCCGTCAACGCCCTCGCCGTGCGCGGCGGGCCCACGCCCCGGGAGCTCGGGGCGCTGGGGGCCGCGCGCGTGACGTTCGGGGGTGGGCTGCACCGGGAGGCGATGGGTGCCGTCGAGGCGATCGCGGGCCGGCTGGGGTCGGCGGGTTAGCCGCCCTGCGGGGCTTTCCCCCACCCCACCCCTTCCCGAAACCGGGGCTCCGCCCCGGACCCCGGGGTGGTGCTGCCGGTGGATCGTGCAGCGCCCCGCCAGGGGCGCGGGGCAGTGTCGATCTGCGGGTGCGTCGGGGCTGTCGCGCAGTTCCCCGCGCCCCTGACGGGGCGGGCCCTACGGCAGCCAGCGCTGCCAGACGTCGCGGTGGCGGTCCACCCAGCGCTTTGCCGCCGTTTCCGGGGAGAGTTTTTCCTCCGCGATCATTTGTGCGACCTCGTTCTGGTCGGACTTCGTCCAGTGGAAGTTGCGCAGGAAGCGTGCCGCGTCGCCGCCCTTCTTCGCGAAGTCGGTGTTGAGGTACTTCTTCAGGGACGTCGTCGGGTAGGCGCAGTCGATCGTCGAGGGGTCGGCCGTGCCCTTCTTCTCGCACTCCTGCGTGTGCGGGGGGAGTTTCACCTCCACCAGCGGAACCTCGTTGAAGAGCCACTGCGGCTCGTACCAGTACGTCAGGAAGGGGCGCTTCTCCTTCGCGAACTGCTTGATCTGCGTGATCTGCGCCGCCTCCGAGCCCGCGAAGACGATCCCGTAGTCCAGCTTGAGGTTCTTCACCAGCGCCTTGTCGTTGGTGACGTAGGACGGCGAGCCGTCCAGGAGCTGGCCCTTGCCGCCGCTTTCGGGGGTGCGCAGGGAAGAGGCGTACTTGTTGAGGTTCTTCCAGTCCAGGACGTCGGGGTGGGCGTCCGCGAAGTACTTGGGCACCCACCAGCCGATGTGGCCGGTCACGCCCAGGTCGCCGCCGTCGGTGACGGTCTTCTTGTCCTTCACGTAGCGCTCGACCTGGTCCGGGTGGCCCCAGTCCTCCAGGATCGCGTCCACGCGGCCCTGGCTGAGCGCGTCCCACGCCGGGACCTCGTCCACCTGGACGGTGTCGACGCGGTAGCCCAGCTCCTTCTCCAGCAAGTACTTGGCAACCGACGCGTTCGCGCGGGCGCCGACCCAGGACTGCACGGAGAGGGTGACGGTCTTCGCACCCGCCGCGTTCGCGTACGGGGACGCCTGCTTGGTCATGTCGGCGGCGCCGCAGCCGGTGGCCGTGGCCAGGGCGGCCACGGTCGCCGCGGCGATCGTCCATCGTGTGCGCTTCATGTCACTGCGCCTCCTTCGCCTTCGTCGGCTGCGTCACCCTGTCCAGCACCAGGCCCAGGCAGGCGATGGCCACACCCGCCGTCAGGCCGGTGGCCAGGTCGCCCTGGGCGAGGCCGAAGACGACGTCGTAGCCGAGCGCGCCGCCGCCCACGAGGGCGCCGATGATCACCACGGACAGGACGAGGACGACGGCCTGGTTCACGGCCAGCAGCAGCTGCGGGCGCGCCAGCGGGAACTGCACCTGGCGCAGCTGCTGCCCGCCCGTCGCGCCGAGCGAGCGCGCCGACTCCAGGGCGCCCGCGTCCACCTGGCGCAGGCCCTGGCCGACGATGCGGACCACCGCCGGCAGCGCGTACACGATCGCGGCCGCGGCCGCCGGGGCCCGGCCGACGCCGAAGAGGGCGACGACGGGGATCAGGTACACGAACTGCGGCATCGTCTGGAAGACGTCCAGGACCGGCCGCAGCCAGCGCTCCACGCGGTCGCTGCGGGCCGCGGCAACGGCCACGGCGAAACCGAGGACCAAGGTGACCGCCACCGCCGCCAGGACCTGGGAGAGGGTGTCCATTGCCGGGTCCCAGCGGCCCAGCACGCCGATCGCCGCCAGGGCGAGGACGGCGGTCAGCGTCGTACGCCACGTACCGATCAGGCGGGCGAGGACAGCGACGAGGATCAGGGCGGCCCACCACGGGAGGGCCTGGAGGGCGTCCCGGAGGGGGTCCACGCACCAGGCGGTGTAGTGGGCGGCGAGGTCCGCAGTGCCGCCGATGCCGGGGATGCCGTTGTAGAGGTGGGTGACCATCCAGTCCTTGGCGGTGTTCACGGGAACCGTGATGTCCACCGTCCAGGATTCCGGCCAGGCCGTGCCGGCGAAGTGGCCGAGAAGTACCGCTGCTGCGGCCAGCGCCGTCCAGGCGACGGTTCGAGCCCGGGTGCGGCCCGGTGGCCGGTTGTGCCCACCCGTTCCGCCCTGCGGAACGCCTGCCCACAACCGGCGGCGGTCGCCGCCCACAGCCCGGTCGAGGACGATTGCCAGGAGGACTATCGGGATGCCTGCTGCCAGGGCGCTGCCCACGTCGACCGTGGAGAGGGCCTGGTAGACGCGGTCACCCAGGCCGTCGGCGCCGATGACGGAGGCGATGACGGCCATGGACAGGGCCATCATGATCGTCTGGTTGACGCCCAGCAGCAGTTCGCGGCGGGCCAGGGGCAGGCGGGCGGTCAGCAGGCGCTGGCGGCCGGTGGCGCCGAGGGAGTCGACGGCTTCGAGGACGCCCTTGTCCGTGCTGCGCAGGCCCAGTGCCGTCAGGCGGGCCATCGGCGGGGCGGCGTAGACGACGGTGGCGAGGACGGCCGGGGCGACGCCGATGCCGAAGACGAGGACGACGGGCAGCAGGTAGGCGAAGGCGGGCAGGGCCTGCATGGTGTCGAGGACCGGGCGCAGGGCGCGGTGGGTGCGGTCCGAGAGGCCGGCGGCCAGGCCCAGGAGGGCGCCGACCACGAGGGACAGGGCGACGGCGACGACCATGAGGGCGAGGGTGCGCATGGTGGGCACCCACATGCCGAGGGCGCCGCACACCGCGAAGGAGGCGAGTGCGGTCAGCCCGGCGCGGCGGCCGGCGAGCCGCCAGGAGAGCAGGGTGGCGGCGGCGGTGACGCCGGCCCAGCCGAGGGCGAGCAGGACGACGTACACCGCCCGTACCGCCGTGATGACGGCGTTGCTGATGTGCCCGAAGAAGTACAGGAACAGCCAGTGGCTGTCGCGGTTGTCGATGATCCAGTCGTTGGTCCGGCCGAGCGCGCCGCTGAAGTCGGCGGTCAGTGCGCCGGGCCAGCTGCCGCTGCCGTAGCGCCAGGCGGCGAGGGCGGCGAAGACGGTCGCCGCGGCTGCCGGCAGCAGCAGGGTGCGCAGGAGGGCGGTTCGTGGTCGGGGGGAAGCCGGGACGGTCACCGGCACGGTACTCACGCCGCGGCCCTCCCGGGGGCCTCCTCGCCGGGTGCGTCGGGTCCGGGCGCGTCGAGTCCGGCCACCACCCCCAGCAGACCTCGGTGGTCGACGACGCCGAGGCAGCGCCTGCCGTCCATGACGCGCGCGGCCGAGCCGGTGCGGGCGACGGCCTCGATGGCGTCGGCCACGGTGGTCTCGGGGCCCACGGCGGGGCCGGTGTCGGCCTCGCCCGGCAGGGCGGCCCGCATGGCGCGGCGTACGGTCAGGACCTGCTCGCGCGGCACGTCGCGGACGAAGTCGCGGACGTAGTCGTCGGCGGGCGAGCCGACGATCTCCTCGGGGGTTCCGCACTGCACGACGCGGCCGCCGCGCATGAGGGCGATGCGGTCGCCGACGCGCAGGGCCTCGCCGAGGTCGTGGGTGATGAAGACCATGGTGCGGCCCTCGTCGCGGTTGAGGCGGACGACCTCGTCCTGCATGTCGCGGCGGATCAGCGGGTCGAGTGCGCTGAACGGCTCGTCGAACAGCAGCACTTCGGGGTCGGCGGCCAGGGCGCGGGCCAGGCCGACGCGCTGCTGCTGGCCGCCGGAGAGCTGGCCGGGGCGGCGGGCCTCCAGGCCCTCCAGGCCGACCTTTCCGACCATCTCGGCGGCCTTGGCGCGGCGTTCGGCCTTGGCCATGCCCTGGATCTCCAGGCCGTAGGCGACGTTGTCGAGGACGCTGCGGTGGGGCAGCAGGCCGAAGTGCTGGAAGACCATGGCGGCGCGGTGCCGGCGCAGGTCGCGCAGGGCGCCCTTGTCCATGCCGCGCACGTCCTCGCCGTCGATGGCGATGGTGCCGCTGGTGGGCTCGATGAGCCGGGTCAGGCAGCGGACGAGGGTGGACTTGCCGGAGCCGGACAGGCCCATGACGACGAAGCATTCGCCGGGGCGGACGTCGAAGGAGACGTCGCGCACGGCCACCGTGCAGCCGGTGCGCTCGCGCAGGGCCTGCGCGTCGAGTTCGGCGAGCGGGCCGCCGGGGACGCGTTCGGCCTTGGGGCCGAAGACCTTCCACAGGTTGCGGACGGAGAAGACGGGCGGTGCGGCCGCCGTGCCGGCGGCGGCCGTGCCCTGCTCGGACGAGGTCACGGGCGCGGAAACGGGCGCGGTCACGGGCGTGGACGCGGGCGCGGAGGCGTTCACCGTGTCACCTCCTTCTCGGGGGCCTGGGCAAGCAGGTCGACGCACTTCTCCCCCACCATCAGCACGCCGATCATCGGGTTGACGGCCGGCATCGTCGGGAAGACGGAGGCGTCGGCGATGCGGATGCCCTCCAGGCCGCGGATGCGCAGCTGCGGGTCGACGACGGCCGTCTCGTCGGTCACCGCGCCCATGCGGCAGGTGCCGGCCGGGTGGTAGACGGTGTGGGCGACCTTGCGGGCGTACTCGCTGATCGCCTCGTCCGTCGTGACGTCCGGGCCGGGGCAGACCTCGCGCTTGAGCCAGCCGGCCAGCGGCTCGGTCCGCGCGATCTCGCGGGCGAGCTTGATGCCGTCGACGAGGGTGCGGGCGTCGTAGTCCTCCTCGTCCGTGAAGTAGCGGAAGTCGAGGGCGGGCTTGACGGAGGGGTCGGCGCTGGTGAGGTAGAGCCGGCCGCGGCTGCGCGGCTTGGGGATGTTGGGGGTCATCGACACGCCGTGCGCGGGCTTCTCGTAGCCCAGGCGCTCGGGGTTGTCGGTGAAGGGGATCTGGTAGAAGTGGAACATCAGGTCCGGGCCGTTCGCGGCCGGGTCCCGCCGGACGAACAGGCCCGCGTCGGAGTCCATCGCGGAGTTCTCGGGGATCGGGCCGTCGGTCTCCCAGACGATGACCGACTCGGGGTGGTCGAGCAGGTTCTCGCCGACGCCCGGCAGGTCGTGGACGACGGGTATGCCCAGCGCCTCCAGGTCTGCCTTGGGGCCTATGCCGGAGAGCATCAGCAGCCGGGGGGTGTCGACGGCGCCGGCGCACACCAGCACCTCGCGCGCCGCCTCGACGTACACCTCCTCGCCGTCCTTGGTGCGCACGTGCACGCCCTTGGCGCGGGTGCCCTCCAGCTCCAGCCGGTACGCCCAGGTCTCCAGCATCAGGTGGAGGTTGGGGCGGTCGAGGAAGGGGTGGAGGTAGGCGACGGAGGCGGAGGAGCGCTTGTTGTTCTCCGGGTGGTAGGCGAGGTCGAAGAAGCCGACGCCCTCGTGGAAGGGCTTGCGGTTGAAGCCCTCGATACGGGGGACGTCCGCGGCCTTGCCGGCGGCCTCGACGAAGTCGCGGGCGATGGCGTTGCGGTCCTTCTCGTCCACGGGGACGATGTTGTTGCGCAGCCGGGCGAAGTAGGGGTCCATGGACTCCGCGTCCCAGCCCTCGGCGCCGGCCTCGGCCCACTCGTTCCAGTCGCCGGGCAGCGGCTTGAAGGAGATGAGGGTGTTGTGCGAGGAGCAGCCGCCGAGCACGCGGGCGCGGCTGTGCCGGATGTGGCTGTTGCCGCGGGGCTGTTCGACGGTGGGGTAGTCGTAGTCGAGGTCGCCGCCGAGCAGGCCGAGCCAGCGGCGCAGGGTCAGGACGTCCTCGCGGTCGACGTCGGAGGGGCCGCCCTCGATGACGGCGACGGTGACGTCGGGGTCCTCGGTGAGGCGGGAGGCGATGACGGAGCCGGCGGTGCCGCCGCCGATGACGACGTAGTCGTAAACGGGCATGGGGGGGTGAACTCCTTGTCCTGCGTACGGGTACGGGGGTGGCAGGCCCTCTAGCCCGCGAACCAGCGCACCGGCTTGGGGGCGAGGTTCTGGTAGACGTGCTTGGCCTCGCGGTACTCCGCCAGACCCGCCGGCCCCAGCTCGCGGCCGGTGCCGGAGCGGCCGAAGCCGCCCCACTCCGCCTGCGGCAGGTAGGGGTGGTAGTCGTTGATCCACACGGTGCCGTGCCGCATCCGGCCGGCCACGCGCCGCGCGCGGCCCGCGTCCGCGGTCCACACGGCGCCCGCCAGCCCGTACTCGGTGTCGTTGGCCAGGGCCACGGCCTCGTCCTCGGTGTGGAAGGTCTCCACGGTGAGGATCGGGCCGAAGGTCTCCTCGCGTACCACCGTCATTGCTCCGTGGCACAGGTCGAGGACCGTCGGGGAGTAGAAGTAGCCGCCCTCGGGGCGCACGTCGCTCGGCTCGGGGCGGCGGCCGCCGCAGCGCAGCACGGCGCCCTCGGCGAGGGCGGAGGCGACGTACGCCTCGACCTTGGCGAGCTGCTGGGCGGAGACCAGCGGGCCGCACTCGACGCCCTTCTCGGTGCCGCGGCCGAGCCTGATCTTCTCGGCGCGGCGGGCGAGTTCGGCGACGAAGCGCTCGCGCACCGACTCCTCGATGATGAGGCGGGCGCCGGCCGAGCAGACCTGGCCGCTGTGGATGAAGGCGGCGTTGAGGGCCTGGTCGACGGCGGTGTCGAAGCCCTCGTCGGTGGCGCAGGCGTCGGCGAAGACGACGTTGGGGTTCTTGCCGCCGAGTTCGAGGGCGACCTTCTTGACGGTCGGGGCCGCGGCCCGGGCGACCTTGACGCCGCTGGCGAGGCCGCCGGTGAAGGAGACCAGGTCCACGTCGGGGTGCTCGGCCAGGCGGGCGCCCACGGGGTCGCCGGCACCCGTGACCAGGTTGGCGACACCGTCCGGCAGGCCGGCCTCGGCGAGCAGGCGCACCAGGTGCACGGTCGACAGCGGGGTGACCTCGCTGGGCTTGATCACGAAGGTGTTGCCCGCGGCCAGCGCCGGGGCGATCTTCCAACTCGCCTGCAGCAGCGGGTAGTTCCACGGGGTGATGAGCGCGCACACGCCGACGGGCTCGTGCACGACGACGCTGTGCACCTCGTCGGAGCCGGCGTCGACGACGCGGCCGCCGCCCTCGTTCACGACGAGGTCGGCGAAGTAGCGGAAGGCGGCCGTGACGTCGTCGACGTCGACGCGCCCCTCCTCCAGGGTCTTGCCGGTGTCCCGGCTCTCGACCA
Source organism: Streptomyces luteosporeus (assembly GCF_039532865.1). NCBI lineage: Bacteria > Bacillati > Actinomycetota > Actinomycetes > Kitasatosporales > Streptomycetaceae > Streptomyces > Streptomyces luteosporeus. Next base: position 318,116 of record NZ_BAAASL010000001.1, on the reverse strand, counting down.
GCGCGATCTCCTCCCGGTCGCGCTGCAGCAGGTCCGCGACGCGACGCAGCAGGGCGGCCCGCTCGGCGACCGGGGTGCGCGGCCAGACGCCGGCGCCGCCGTCGAACGCCCGGGCCGCCGCGGCCACGGCGGCGTCGGTGTCGTCCACGCCGCCCTCGGCGACGACGGCGAGCGTCGTGGCGTCGGCCGGGTCGAGCACCTCCCGCCGTGCGCCGGACGCGGCGGAGCGCCACACCCCGTCGACGTGGATGGTCTCGGTTGACGACATGACTGCTTCACTGCCTTCCGGTGGAAAACGGATCCCGTCACCGGCCCGGCCCCGTGGGGTAAGGCCGGGACGGCAACGGGACGCCCCTAACCAGAAGCCCACGGGCTATGCCGTTTCTTCGACAAAGAGTGACCCGAGTCACTCGGGATCACGGGTTTGCAGCTCAGGAGCCGGAAGCGCAGTGATGCGCCGCACAAGTCGCAGCACAAGTCACACAAAAGGCCCGCTGCCGGCCCCGTCGGGGGTCGGCGGCGGGCCGGTGCGCAGGGTCACGTCGTGCAGTGGCCCGTCGGGCAGAAGGAGTCCACCAGCGCCCGGTACACGGAGCGCACCGCCGAGCGGTCGCTGTCCGGGCCGGCGCTGAGCAGGGCGTACTGGTTGCCGTCGGGCGCGCGGTAGGCGCGCATGACGACGTAGCGCGTGGTGGAGTCGGGCTGGACGTAGGTGTACTCCAGCTCCGCCGGGTCGCCCGGGCCCACGACATGGCTCAGGCTGCTCTTGCGGTAGCCGCTGTAGCCCGAGATGTACGTCTCGGACTCCGCCAGCGAGTCGTACGGCGTGGCCCGCTGCGGGTCGAAGGGGAAGACCTGCAGGAGCCGGGTGCCGCCGGGCGAGGTGTAGAAGACGCTGGTCTTCTGCTGGCTGCGCAGCCAGCCGGTGGGCACGTCCAGGCGGTAGCCGGACGGGTCCGCCGTGCGGACGAAACCGGCCGGGGCCCCGGGGCCGGACGTGGCCGACGAGCCGAAGATGCCGGAGGTGGGCGTGGGGTACGGGTTGTAGGTGTAGCCGCCCGACGTGCCGCCGTAGGTGCCACCGTAGGTGTACGACGGCGACGGGCTCGGCCACGGGCTCGCGCTGGGCGTGACGAGGTTCGTGCTGCCGCCCTTGTCGTCGTCACCGTTGTGGACGAGCGCCCAGATGCCGGTGCCGATGCCGCCGGCCAGCACCACCCCGGCCAGCGCGCCCGCCAGCACCGAGGCGCGCGAGGCGCCGGAGGGCGGCTCGTCGCCGGGGTCGTGCGACGGCGCCGTACCGTCGGAGGGCCGGCTGACCCACTTCTGCTGATCGGCGTCCCAGAAGGAACTCATGTGCCTCGCCGCCTCACGCCACTAAGCGGCTGATCGCCTCGACGACGGCGGCCAGCGACGCCAGGCCGCCGACCGCCGTGGCGCCGCTGGTCAGGAGCGTGCGCAGGCGGGCGAGCCGGCTGCGCCCCGTCCGCCCGGCGACCTCCGCCTCCCGCTGCACGGCCGCCAGTTCCGCGTCGACCTCGTCGAGGCCGTCACCGGCGGTGCGCTGCTGCACCGCGAGTTCCTCGCGCATCCGCGCGACGGCGGCCAGCAGTTCGGGCGTGGCCGTCACCAGCTGCCGCGAGGCGTCCGTGGCCTGGGCCTCGCGGCCCTGCGCCAGGGCGCCGCCCGACATCGCCCCGACGGCCATCCCCCCGTTTCCCGGCGGCGGCACGGGCGCCGCACCGCCGGCCGGCGGTGCCTCCGGCTGGCCCACGCGCTCGGAGCGGTCCTCCGCCTTGGCGCGCTCGCCCTGGGCGACCGCGCCGCCGCTGATCGATCCGATGGAGATGCCCCCGCCGCCCGTGCGGCCGGTGCCCTCGGCCTCGTCCTTGTCGTCCCTCGTCATCGTCCCCCGCTTCCCGCGAGGTGCTTGGCCTCGGCACCGGCGCCCTGGGCGACGGCGCCGCCGCTCATCGCACCGATGTAGATGCCGCCCTCGCTGATCTGCACGATCTGCTGCTCGAACTGGTCGGTCTCGTAGCCCTGGGAGCGCAGCGCCGCCCGGACCCCGCTGGCGATGCGGTCGGTGACCGTCTTCACGTAGCGGCTGACGTCCATCTCCTGGAACAGGGAGACGTCCGGGGCCGCCGCGAGCTCGCGCACCGAGGTCGCCGGTCCGTCCGGCGCCGCCCGCCGGGGGTCGGCCAGCCAGGTACGGAAGCCGGAGACGGCCGAGCGCGCGGTGGACACCAGGGAGGCGAAGCCGGCGGCGGGCGCCGTCAGGAACGCCCGTACGCCGTCGCGCAGCAGGTCGTCGTCGCCGCGCGCGGCGATCACGTCGACCGCCCGGAACTCCGGCCGCACCGGCGTCAGCACGTGCGGCACCACCTCCAGGACGAGCATGCCGCCCTGGGTGTGCACGCGGACCAGGACCGAGACGACGACCTGCTCGTCCCACGCGCCGATGCGCACCCGCAGGAAGTAGCGGCGCGCCTCGCCGCCCTCGTTGACCGCCTCGGCCAGGTGCCGTTGCACCGTGTGCTCGTCGTAGGAGACGGCGGGCCGCTGCGGGCCGACGGGCAGGTAGACGAACTCGTCGATCTCCAGCTCCCGCAGCCGGTCCCGGCTGGTCTCGGCGGCGGCCTGGCGCAGGCCCTCCAGCCGGGGCCGGATCAGCTCCACGACGGTGCGGCCGGTGAACGGCGGCACCGGGCCGCCATTGACCCCGGGCGCGCCCTTCTTGCGGGTGAGCTCCATCGCGAAGGACCAGGGCTCGTACGGCCGGCCCATCCCGATGAACGGCCGCGAGGGGTCGTAGATCGTCAGGCCCGCGTACTGCTCGCGGTCGATGGCCCGGGCGATCCTGCGGTGGTACGCGGACTCCGGGAAGGCCCTGGGCACCGTGGCGAAGGACTGCCGGCTCAGCTCCGAGCGCATCACGGCCGCGACCCGCGTCCGGTGCGCCCACACGGGCACCACCAGCAGCAGCGGGAAGACGATCGCCGCCCAGTTCTGGGCGCCCTGGGCCAGCGCCCAGAAGGCGGCGACCCAGTAGGCGAGGGTCATCAGCGGCACGCCCACCGGCAGCAGGGCGCGCAGGGCGCGGTTGGCGCCGCTGCCGATGAGGGCCTGGCGCAGGGTCCGCTTGTCCACGACGTACGCGGCGGAGCCGCGGCCGGCGGCGGCGTGGGCGCCCCAGTGGATCAGACAGACCAGGGCGTAGGCGCCCGACCAGATCGGGAAGGCGGGGCCCTCGGCGACGGGAGCGCCGGTGAGGGGGTCGACTCCCTGGGAGGACGGGGACGCCGTGGAGAGGTCGACGGCGAAGAAGGCCACCCACAGGGCCAGCAGGAACAGGGCGGTCAGGGTGTCCTGGCCGCGGGCGCGCAGTGCGTGGGTGAGCACCGGCACCACGTCCACGCCCAGCGAGGGGGCCGTGGGTCTTTCTTCATGCTCCACCAGCTCTTCGATGACGCGGCGGCGGAACTCGATGTCGAGGTACGTCCCCGCGCAGAGTAACCGGGTGGCCTCTGTCGGGGACTCCTGGGCGGATTGACTCATTTCGATCCCCCGATCCGTCGAACTTCACTTCGAACAAAGTGAGTTGACGCATTTTCGGAAGAACCCAGAATAAGCCAGAAGGCCCGCCCCCGCCCCCGTCGGGAGGCGATTGGCGGGCCGGAAACCGGCCTCGTACGGGTGACCATGAGACACCCGTACGAGGTCGGTCGGGGCAGACCAGGCGAAATTCGGTCAGATGAGGCCGAGCTCGCGAACGGCGTCGCGCTCCTCCACCAGCTCCTGCACCGAGGCGTCGATGCGGGTGCGGGAGAACTCGTTGATCTCCAGGCCCTGGACGATCTCGTAGGTGCCGTTCTTCACGACGACCGGGAAGGAGGAGATCAGGCCCTCGGGCACGCCGTAGGAGCCGTCCGACGGGATGGCCATCGAGGTCCAGTCGCCCGCGGCGGTGCCGTTGACCCAGGTGTGCACGTGGTCGATGGCGGCGTTCGCCGCGGAGGCCGCCGAGGAGGCGCCACGGGCCTCGATGATCGCCGCACCGCGCTTGGCCACGGTCGGGATGAAGGTGTCGGCGAGCCACTGCTCGTCGTTCACGACCTCGGCCGCGTTCTTGCCGGCGATCTCGGCGTGGAAGATGTCCGGGTACTGCGTGGCGGAGTGGTTGCCCCAGATCGTCAGCTTCTTGATCTCGGAGACGCCCACGCCGGCCTTCTTCGCCAGCTGCGACAGCGCGCGGTTGTGGTCCAGACGGGTCATCGCGGTGAAGCGCTCGCGCGGCACGTCCGGCGCGGCGGCCTGGGCGATCAGGGCGTTGGTGTTGGCCGGGTTGCCGACGACCAGGACCTTGATGTCGTCCGCGGCGTGGTCGTTGATGGCCTTGCCCTGCGGCTTGAAGATGCCGCCGTTGGCCTCCAGCAGGTCACCGCGCTCCATGCCCTTGGTACGGGGACGGGCGCCGACCAGCAGCGCGACGTTGGCGCCGTCGAACGCCACGTTCGCGTCGTCGGTGATCTCGATGTTGCGCAGCAGCGGGAAGGCGCAGTCGTCGAGCTCCATGGCGGTGCCCTCGGCGGCCTTCAGACCCTGCGGGATCTCCAGCAGGCGCAGGTTCACGGGCACGTCCGCGCCGAGGAGCTGACCGGAGGCGATGCGGAAGAGCAGCGCGTAGCCGATCTGACCGGCGGCGCCGGTGACGGTGACATTGACGGGAGTGCGGGTCATGGCGGTCTCCTGCGAACTGGCTGGTGGGTGTCCCTGCCCAAGGTGTGCGGATCTCTCTCGGTATCAAGAGATCCGGCGTCAGGCTATCCGACCGCGCCCGCCCCGCACCCCCGACCCGGTGTGCAACACCTCACCGTCCTTGCGGACGGTTCGCGGACCACGGTGCCGCACCGGCGCCGCCGGGCCTGTCCGGCGCCCCGTAGGGGCGCGGGGAACTGCGCGATCAGCCACCGACGGCCTGCAGCGGGCGAAGCACGGCATCCCGCCTGCGGGCGCGTCGTGGCTTGTCGCGCAGTTCCCCGCGCCCCTGCGGGGCTAGCCCAGTGGGCCCAGGGCGCTCTGCGCCGCGAGGCGTTTCGTGCAGCCCGTGCGGCCCGAGACCAGGGCTGCGCACGCCGACGCCTGCCGGGAGTCGGACACGGCGACCATGCGCGTGTGGCCGTCCGCACCCCGGTCGACCCGCCCGCTCTCCGTGCCCCCGGCGCTCCCCGCGGACGTTATCCGCAGCGTGTCCCCCGGGCCGGCCTGCGTGATGCGCGCCCAGGCCGCCCCGCAGACCTCGCTGTAGCGGACCTCCAGGTACGCCGCGCCGACCGTCACCGAGCCGGCCGTCGTGGCGTGCCGGCCGCCGCAGCCCATGCTCTCCGGGTCCTTGCCGGCGCAGTCCGCCCCGGTGCACCGCACGCCGGAGGGCAGCGACGGCGCGACGGACACGCTGGGCGTGGCGGCGGCGCCGGGCGCCGTCCTGCCCTTGTCGTCCGCGCCGACCAGCAGGACGACCGCGGCGACGACGAACAGCGCCCCCACGGCGCCCACGGCGAACAGCACCGCGTTGCGGCGGCGGGTGGGCGGCGGGGCGGCCGCGGGCGGGCCGAACCGGCCGGGGGGCGGGGGCGCTTGCGCCTGCGGTGGCTCCGACGGGCCCGCTTCCTCCTTGGGCTTCCGCGACCGCTTCGGCTTGCGCTGCTTCCGTACGGGAATGGCCTTGTCCCGCACGTCGGCGGCGCCCGGCGTCCGCGGCAGCCCGAGGTCGGTGCCGTCCGGGCCCTCCCCCAGGCCCTCGCCGTGCAGCGCGGCCGTACGGGGCGCGGCCGCGGCGCCGTTCGCGGGCGGCGTGCCGAAGCCGGCCAGGGCCGCGCGCGCCTCGGCGACCCGGATCGCCTCCATCGTCACGTCGTGCCGCAGCTCCGAGCGGCTCCAGGCCCGCTCGGCCAGCTCCCACAGCGTGCCCAGGTGCCCGACATCGGTGCCGGTGGCCTCCGCGAGGGCCTCGGCCGCGCCGCGCGGCGGCAGCAGCCTGCCGTTCAGGTAGCGCTCCCAGGACGTCTTGCTGTACCCGGTGCGGTCGGCGACGGCGGCGATGCTCAGCCCGCTGCGCTCGACGAGTCTGCGCAGCTGTTCGGCGAACTCGCGCACCTGCGGATCGAGTTCGTCCGGTAGCGCCCTCCAACGTGGCATTGCCCTCCCCTGTCCCCCGGTGGCGTACGGCGGTCTCCCGTCGCCCTTCCACGGCCTGGTTCCGGCTACCCATGGGGATGCCTCGGATCAGCATGTCAGTTCCCGGGGACCCGGCGCACGAGAGCATTCGGGGTTGATCCACGCGGTGGGGCGCGCGCCCCCGGCGCACGCCCGGGCATGCGGCGTGCGCGCCGCCTGTCACCGTTCGGTGACACGTCCGGGCACCCTTGCTACGAAAGGGCGACCTCGTACCGGAACGGTCACGCGCGTGCCACAGCGGCACCGCCGACCTTGCTCCGGCTTGTCGCGATCATGATCCTCGAAGGGTGGCCGGTGGCCGGTCCTCCCACGGGGGTGGAGGACCGGCCATCGGCACTCCGACACCCTCTTCCTACCCATTTGCCACGCTTCCCACGCGACGACTTCAGGCCGCGTCGCCTCAGACGCGGCCGAAGCACTCCTGCCGGCCGCCCGCCGCCGGCACCAGGCAGACCTCGGCCCGGTTCGGGTCCCCGGTGACCGTCATCGGCGTCGACACGTACGTCTCCGTCTCCCGCCGGCTCGCGGCCGTGACCGCCTTCGTCCCCGCACCCGGCAGCCGCAGCTCGACCCGGTCGCCCAGGTGCAGGCCCATGGCCCGCGCCCACACCGCCCCGCAGCGCTCGGCGTAGCGGATCTCCAGGCGCTGACCGTCGCTCGCCCGTTGCTTGAGCAGCGTGACCACCATGCCCTGGGCGCCGCACCCCATGTCGTAGGCGTTCGCACCGTCGCACCCCTGCCCCCTGCACCCCGGCTCGGAGAGCTGCTCGGCCGCCGCGCTGCGGGAATCCCGTACCTCCGCGTCCTGCCCGGTGCCGGACAGCAGCACCGGCAGCAGCACGACGGCGGCGACGAGGGCACCGGCGCCCGACAGCACGTACACCCGCTTCGGGCGGGTCCTGGTGGGGGCTTCCGCACGCACCTGCCGCAGCGCCGGCTCCCGGCCCGGCTCCCGCGCCGTCTCCCGCGCCGGCGGTGCGGAACCGGCGCGGCCGCTCCAGGCCGTCTCCGCCAGCTGCCACAGCGCCAGCAGCCGCTCCGGCGGTTCGCCCGCCAGCCGGCACAGGGCCTCCACCGCCTGCCGCGGCGGCAGTTGCCTGCCCTTGAGGCAGCGCTCCCAGGACGACTTGCTGTACGAGGTGCGCTGCCCCAGCGCGGCCAGGCTCAGCCCCGTACGGTCCTTCAGCTCCCGCAACCCGGCCGCCAGCCGCTCGCACTCCGCCGGGAGGGGCGCCCCGCCGCTCACCGGCGCAGCTCCTCCCAGGTGTCCGGCCCCACGATGCCGTCGACGACCAGGCCGCGGTCCTTCTGGAAGCGCTGGGCGGCGGCCTTCGAGCGCTCCCCGTAGGAGCCGTCCGTGATCCCCGGGTCGTAACCGTGGTACCGCAGCAGGCACTGCGCCTCCAGCACCTCCCAGCCCGAACTCTTCAGGTCCATCAGCGTGGTGTGCGTCGAGCTGTAACCGGCGCGCAGTTCACCGCCCTTCTTCTCCACGTCGCACGGGCGGGAGCGGCCCTGCACGAAGACGAACGGGGCCGGGGTGTCACCACCCGACGACGGCGGCCCGTCGTCCTCCTCCCACGGACGGGTGAGCAGCAGCACCGAGACCAGGGCGACGGCCAGCACGACCACGGCACCGACGAGGACGGCCGTCCACCGCCCGGCGCGGTGCCCGGCGGGCGCCGGCCCGGGGCCGGCATCGACGGGCGGCGCCCCCTGCGCGTCCTGCGCGTCCTGCGCGTCCGGCTCCTTCTTCTCCTTCTCCTGCCTCTCCTGCGCCCAGCTCTGCTCGGCCACTTCGTGCAGCACCAGCAGCCGCGGGACGTCGGCGCCGCACAACCGGGCGAGCTGCTCCACGGCCTCGCGCGGTGGCAGCGCCCTGCCGTTGAGGTACCGCTCCCAGGACGAACGGCTGTACGACGTCTTGGCCGCGAGCGAGGACAGGCTGAGCCCGCTGTGGTCCTTGAGTCTTCTGAGCTGCACGACCAGCCGGCTCACGCTCTCGTCGAGCGAGCCGGGCAGCTCCGTCCAACGCGTCATGTTCCACCCCATACGCGCACGCGTTCCCCCGGAGGCGAGATGCCTCCGTGCGCACATGATGGCGAGCCGCAGCCCCCGGTTCCCGCGCCTGCGGGCAGGCGGCACGGTTTCCGGTCACGCGGGCGAGCCGCCCGGCGTCCCGCGGCGGCGTCCTGGGACGCGGCGTCCCCCCAGGTCAGCGGCAGGGACGTCCCGCCGCGTCCCAAATCCCCGAGATCCACTGGCCGTTGCGGATGTGGCGCATCACAGTCATTCCTGCACCCAGCGGCCGGTGCGGTCCACCCCGCACCGGCCGCCACACCAACGGGAGGAACCGACCATGAACGCACGCAGGAGCATCGCCGCCGCGGCCGCCACGGCCGCCCTCGGAGCGGGCCTCGCGCTGGCCGCCCCCGCGGCCCAGGCCGCACCGGCCGCCGGGGCCGGGACGCAGGGCTGGCACATGCTCTTCAACCAGCCGCACGGACCGACCAACAAGTGGTCCACGCCGGACTTCGTGCCCGACCGCGGCAACCTGCACATTGTCTACGGCTGCTACGGACACGACGGCGCCAAGATCAAGGCCGAGATCGTGCGCACCAAGGACCGCAAGGTCGTCGGCCGGAGCAACGGCTCCGACTGGTGCGCCGACGGCGCGGAGAAGCAGGTGGTGACGGGCGACGTGCGCGCCGGCGACGCGTACTACATCCGCCTGCGGATCTCCGGGCCGAAGCACTCCCTGTACGCGAGGGCCTTCGACGCGCACTGAGCCTGATCCGCGGGAAGCGGCGCGCGGCCCGTCCTCTCACGGGGGAGAGGACGGGCCGCCGTCGCGTGCTCATGGCGCCGAGCCGCTCACTGCACCGTGAAGTGGAGTATCCCCGCGAGGAAGGGGATCCTCAGCCACGCGTGCGGCTGGGCCATCAGCGCCAGCAGGACGATCGCCGCGCCCATCCCGCCGTACGTGAGCATGTCCGTGAAGCGGGAGCGCACCGCCAGCCAGCCCACCGACGGCAGCCACCAGCGCAGCGCGGCGCCGCCCAGCATCGCCAGGCCCACCACGAGCGTGCCGACGCGGAACGCGTCGAACGCCACGATCAGCAGGCCCAGCCCCGTGACGCCGAGCACCGCCAGGAGCGGCCACTGCCGGGCCGGGGCGGGGGCGCCGCCGGGCGCGGCGCGGCCGCCGCCCTCGGGGCGCGCGGTGTCGCGGGTGACCCGGGGCGGGCGGCGGGTGAGCCGGCCGGCGGGCCGGTCACCGGCCCCCCGGCGCGGCTCCTTGCCCTCAGTGCTCATCGGCGGCTCCGGCGGCGCGCTCGGCGGCCTCCACGACGTTGACCAGCAGCAGGGCGCGGGTCATCGGGCCCACGCCGCCCGGGTTGGGGGAGATCCAGCCCGCGACCTCGTGCACGCCCGGGTGCACATCGCCGACGATCTTTCCGTTCTCGTCGCGGCTGACGCCGACGTCGAGGACGGCGGCGCCCGGCTTGACGTCCTCGGGCTTGATCAGGTGCGGCACGCCGGCCGCCGCCACGATGATGTCGGCCCGCTTGAGGTGGGCGGCCAGGTCGCGCGTGCCGGTGTGGCACTGGGTGACGGTGGCGTTCTCCGAGCGGCGGGTCAGCAGCAGCGGCATGGGGCGGCCGATGGTCACGCCGCGGCCGACGACGACGACCTCGGCGCCGTTCAGCTCGACGCCGTGCCGGCGCAGGAGCGTGATGATGCCGTTGGGGGTGCAGGGCAGGGGGGCGGGCTCGTTGAGGACGAGCCGGCCGAGGTTGGTCGGGTGCAGCCCGTCGGCGTCCTTGGCCGGGTCCATCAGCTCCAGGACGCGGTTCTCGTCGATGCCGCGGGGCAGCGGCAGCTGGACGATGTAGCCGGTGCAGGCCGGGTCCTCGTTGAGCTCCCGGACGACCGCCTCGATCTCCTCCTGCGTGGCGGTGGCGGGCAGCTCGCGCTGGATCGACGCGATGCCGACCTCGGCGCAGTCGCGGTGCTTGCCCGCGACGTACTTCTGGCTGCCGGGGTCGTCGCCGACCAGGATCGTTCCCAGGCCGGGGGTGACGCCCCGGGCCTTCAGCGCCTCCACGCGGGAGGCCAGTTCGGACTTGATCGCGGCCGCGGCGGCCTTGCCATCGAGAATCTGGGCGGTCATGTTTCCATCCTCGCGGATCGAGTGGCCCCGGTTCCAATCTGCACCAAAGGAACAAAGGCATAGGGCGGTATCAGCTGGACAAAATTCGAATGTCAAATAACGATGATCGGCGTGCCGCGGGCATCGAGCCGGGGGGAAGGCCGCCGAGCCGGCTCACCCGTCGGGCAGCCCGCGTCGTCCCCGCACGACGTCGACGAAGGAATTCCCCGCCATGAGCTTCGGCCAGCCCAACAACCCTTACGGACCCCCGCAGCAGCAGCCGCCCGCGCCGGGCTACGGATACCCGCAGCAGGCTCCCCCGCCGTACGGCGCGTACCCGCAGGCACCCGGCGGCTACCCGATGCCGCAGGGGCCGGTGGCGATGCCGGGCCTCACCAAGGCGGCGAACGTCCTGCTCCTCGTGATCGCCGTCATCCACGTCATCGTGGCGGGCTTCTTCGCGTACGCCGCGAACAAGATCAGCGACGCGGTCCGCGACGCCGGAACGAACGGCACGGTCACCACGGCCCGGGGCGACACGGTCGACGTGGACACCATCGCCGACGTCAGCAAGGGCGTCATCTCCTTCTTCGTGGCACTCGCCGCGATCTTCGCGATCATCGGTTTCGTCCTGGCCCTGCGCTACGCAAAGGGCCGCAACGGCGTGCGCGTCGGCTCGATCGTCTACGCCTCCTTCGGCATCATCAGCGGCATCTTCACGCTGGGCGTCTACGGCCTCGGTCTGATCACCTTCGTCGGTTCCATCCTGGTGATCGTTTTCGCTGCGAAGCGGACGTCGGCGGAATGGTTCCAGCGCCCCCGCTACTGATTCCGTCGGTGCACCGGCCGTAAGGGCCGCGCCCCATTGGGGCGCGGCCCTTACGCGCGTCAGTGGAAGAAGTGGCGGGTGCCGGTGAAGTACATCGTCACGCCCGCCGCCTTCGCGGCCTCCACGACCTGCTCGTCGCGGACCGAGCCGCCCGGCTGGACCACGGCCTTCACGCCCGCGGACGTGAGCACCTCCAGCCCGTCCGGGAAGGGGAAGAACGCGTCCGAGGCGGCGTACGAACCGCGGGCCCGCTCCTCGCCCGCCCGCTGGACGGCCAGCTTCGCGGAGTCCACGCGGTTGACCTGGCCCATGCCCACGCCGACCGTGGCACCGCCCTTGGCCAGCAGGATCGCGTTCGACTTCACCGCGCGGCAGGCCTTCCAGGCGAAGGCCAGCTCGGCCAGCTCCTCGGCGCCGAGCGCCTCGCCGGTGGCGAGCGTCCAGTTCGCCGGGTCGTCGCCACCGGCCTGCAGGCGGTCCTTCTCCTGCAGCAGCAGCCCGCCCTCGACCGGCCGGGCCTCCTTCACCGCGCACGGGGCGTCGGGGCAGCGCAGCACGCGGATGTTCTTCTTGCGGGCGAGGATCTCGACCGCGCCGTCCTCGTAGTCCGGCGCGACGACGACCTCGGTGAAGATCTCCGCGACCTGCTCGGCCATCGCGACGGAGACCGGGCGGTTGACGGCGATCACACCGCCGAACGCCGACAGCGGGTCGCAGGCGTGGGCCTTGCGGTGCGCCTCGGCGACGTCCGCGCCGGTCGCGATGCCGCACGGGTTGGCGTGCTTGATGATCGCGACACAGGGGTCGGCGTGGTCGTACGCCGCCCGGCGCGCGGCCTCGGTGTCGACGTAGTTGTTGTACGACATCTCCTTGCCGTGCAGCTGCTCGGCGGCCGCCAGGCCGGTGCCGCTGCCGTCCGTGTACAGGGCGGCGGGCTGGTGCGGGTTCTCGCCGTAGCGCAGCACGTTCGAGCGGGAGAAGGCGGCGCCCAGGAACTCCGGGAAACCGCTGTCGTCCGCGGCCGCGTAGCCGGTGGCGAACCAGTTGGCCACCGCCACGTCGTACGCGGCCGTGTGCTGGAACGCCTCCGCGGCCAGGCGCTTGCGGGCGGCGAGGTCGAAACCGCCGTCCGCGACGGCCTTGAGCACCTCCGCGTACCGGCCGGGGTTGACCACGACGGCGACCGACGGGTGGTTCTTCGCCGCGGCGCGGACCATCGACGGACCGCCGATGTCGATCTGCTCGACGCACTCGTCCGGGGAGGCACCGGAGGCCACCGTCTCCCGGAACGGGTAGAGGTTGACGACCACCAGCTCGAACGGGGCGACGCCCAGCTCCTCCAGCTGCGCCCGGTGCGCCTCCAGGCGCTGGTCGGCGAGGATGCCGGCGTGCACGCGCGGGTGCAGGGTCTTGACCCGGCCGTCGAGGCACTCCGGGAAACCGGTCAGCTCCTCGACCTTCGTGACGGGCACGCCCGCGGCCGCGATCCGGGCGGCCGTCGAACCGGTGGAGACCAGCTCCACGCCGGCCTCGTGCAGGCCACGGGCCAGCTCCTCCAGCCCGGCCTTGTCGTAGACGCTGACCAGCGCCCGGCGGACGGGCCGCTTCATACCTTCGGCGGTCACTTCGGCGGTCACGGGATCCTTACCTTTCGTCCCTCTATGCGGTAGCCGTCGCGGGCGAGACGCCCCACGACATCGACGAGCAGCGTGCGCTCGACTTCCTTGATCCGCTCGTGCAGCGCGGACTCGTCGTCGTCCTCCCGGACCTCGACCACGCCCTGGGCGATGATCGGGCCCGTGTCGACGCCCTCGTCGACGAAGTGGACCGTGCACCCGGTCACCCGCACGCCGTACGCGAGGGCGTCGCGCACACCGTGGGCGCCGGGAAAACTGGGCAGCAGCGCGGGATGGGTGTTCACGACCCGGCCCGCGAAGCGCGCCAGGAACTCCTTGCCGAGGATCTTCATGAAACCGGCGGAGACCACCAGGTCCGGCTCGTACGCCGCGGTCGCCGCGGTCAGCGCGACGTCCCACGCATCCCGCGAGGAGTACTCCGCCACCGGGCACACGAACGTCGGCAGCCCGGCGCGCTCCGCCCGCTCCAGACCGGCGATCCCCGCACGGTCGGCACCGACCGCCACCACACGGGCGCCGTAGCCCTCGGGATCGGCGGCCACGGCATCGAGCAGCGCTTGCAGGTTCGTGCCCGAACCGGAGACGAGCACGACGACGCGGGCGGGACGTCCAGCAGGGGCGGCCACGGCAGGCCCTTTCTCGCGGGTGCGGGTGCTGCGATTTGTGCGGTCGTACGAAAGCAGGGCACTGCCGGATACGGGGGACCCTACGAAGCCGCCGACCGCCAGCAACGATACCGGCACGCGGAACCGGCCCCACGGGACGGGGGCACGCCCGCCGGGTAGCGTCGGCACGGGACGCGTCGCCGTACGCTCGACGCAGGACGACCATCAAGGGGAAGACACACTCCACATGCCCCACATGCATGAGCGGGACGACGACCGGGACACCCGGGACACCCGGGACAATCCCTTCGCGGCACCGCCGGAGGGCCGGGAGGACCGGCCCTGGCAGCCGCGCCTCCCGTCCGGCGACTCCGACGACTCCGGCTCGGACTCCGGCCCCGGCGAACCCGACCGCGACAAGCAGCAGCCACCCGCGTGGGGCAGCCAGTGGAGCAACCGGCAGCCCGGCCGGCAGGGCGGCGACTTCGGCGGCGGACCCGGCAACGGCCCCGGCGGCCCCGGCGGCCTGCGCTGGGACCCCACCGACCCCGCCCAGCGGCGCGCCCGCTACGCACTCCTCGCCGGCATGTGGGGCTTCTTCTTCGCCCTCTTCAGCATCCCCCAGGTGGCCCTGCTCCTCGGCGCCCTCTCCGTCTACTGGGGCGTCAGCTCCCTGCGCGCCAAACCGAAGCCGCCCGGCCCCGACACCCCGGCGCCCCCACCCGTCCCCGGCGGCCTGCGGCCGCAGACCACGGCGGCGGTGAGCGGACTGGTCACGGGCGGCCTGGCGCTGGCGATCGTGGCGGCGACGTTCGCCTTCCACATCGCGTACCGCGACTACTACACGTGCGTGGACGACGCGCTGACGCAGGCGTCGAAGGCGGCGTGCGAGACGCACTTGCCGAAGCAACTCCGCCCGCTGCTGGACAACCAGGACTGAGCGGTGGGGGGTGGGCCCTGCGGGGCCTTCCCCCACCCCGCCCCTTCCCGAAACCGGGGGCTCCGCCCCCGGACCCCCGGCCCTGCCGGTTTGTGGGCAATCGTTCCGCAGGGCGGAACGGGTGGGCACAAACCGGCCCACCGGGCAGCAACCGGCCCGCTCAGCGCTCCTCCGGGGGGAAATCGGTCATGATGCCGCCGCCCGAATCCTTCAGCTCCGCCCAGCGCCGGCGGCGCTCCGCCTCCCCCGCCGGCCGCACGTGCCGCGTCGAGATCAGCGGCAGCGTCTCCGGCTCGTAGACGACGTCCTCGTCCGGCGCCGGCGGTTTCGCCTCTCCCGGGGCGCGGAAGCCGAACCACCCGAGCAGCGACCGCCACCAGCTCCGCCGCGGCTTCGCGGCCTCCGGCTCCGGCTCGGGCGCCGCATCAGGCATCGGCGCCGCCGGCACCGCCGGCTCCGGTTCGACCGCCAGGCCCAGCAGCCACCCCACCCGCCGCCACCCCTTGAGCACCGGCACCGGTTCCCCTTCCTCGTCCCGCAGTGGCTCGTTGCGCGCTGCGCGGCGGCGCCACCGCACCACCAGTGCCCCGGGTACGCCGATGGCGCCCGACCAGGCCGCCGCCGCGGCCCCCGTGTGCCAGTACAGGGGGCCGAAGGAGGCGAGCGTGCCGTTGCCGATGGCGCCCGACGCCGCGTACGCCAGGACCGTCATCACCGCTCCGCACAGCAGGGCGCCGAGCGCCGCGGTCGCCGCGACGAGTCCGTAGCCCGCCGGTTCGCGGCGCGGTACGGCGCTGCGGGCGAGGGCGATGCCGGCAGCGGCGGCCAGGGCGGCGGCCGCGGCCAGGACGAGCGGGCCGGCCTCGCCGGGCGACGGCAGTGCGGCGAGAAGGGGGAAGCGCGGCAGGAGGGGCCGGTCGGGCGTGGGGTGCAGCGGTGCCACGAGGCTGCCGCCGCCGACGGTGAAGCCGGGCCCGAGCCCGTAGGCCACGGCCCAGATGGCCGCGTTGGGCAGCAGGGCCGCGCTCGCGAGGGCGAGGGCCACCCGTCCCGACCACCGGGGTGCCAGCTGGACGAACGCCTCCTGGGCGGCGCCCGCGTGCAGGGCGAGGGCGCCGCCGACGAGGAGGAGTCCGCCGCCGAGGAGCACTGCCGTCGTGACGGCGGCCGCGCGGACGACGCCGGCGAGGTGGGCCTTGGTGAACCAGCCGCGCAGCCGTCCGGGCACGGTGCGGCGTACGAAGGGCGGGGCGGGCAGTCCGGGCCGGCCGGCGGCCGTCCACACGCCGGCGCCGACGAACGCGCCCGTCACCAGCGGCAGCTGCAGCAGCGCGCTGAGCGCGTCGGGCCGTACGGGGCTGGACCAGGCGTAGACGACGGCGGCGAGGGCCACGAGCAGGTAGCCGCCGGCCATGGCGGTGAAGGCGGCGCGGGGCGGTGGGCCGGGGGTTTCGGGCGGCATGTCCTCGGGCGGTTCGAGGGCGTGCCGGGCGGCGCGGTAGAGCAGGGTGCAGGGCACGAGGGCGCACAGCAGCGGGGTGAGCGCGAGGGGCGCGGCGGGGCCGGGCAGCGTCTCGGTGCGCACGAGGGCGGCGCCGTGGGCCGCCAGCCACAGGTCGGCGGCGATGCGCAGGGCTCCGCCGGGGCCGCTGTCGGGGTAGGGGGAGGTGATCCACATGGCGAGGACGACCATGGCGAAGGCGCCGAGTCCGAGGCCGGCGGCGAGCACTCCGCCGACGAAGGCCGTGCTGGCCGACGTGGCGGCCGTGGCGGGCAGCCGGTACGTCGGTGACGACGTCCCGTGCTCGGCCTGCTCGGCGTAGTGGCTCACAGGGCCATGCTGCCAAGAACGCGGCTTTTGAGCTGGTAGCCGCCTTTTGACCGTCGTGTCGTACGGGCCGTACGGGTCGCACGAGTCGCAGGGGCCGTACGGGTCCCGGGGTACGGGCACGGGCCCGTACCCCCGAGGGGGGACGGGCCCGTGCGGCGTGTCGCTACCGGTGTCAGCCGGCCAGGACGGCGCGCGCCAGGAGGGCGGTCTCGGACGGCGTCTTGCCGACCTTCACGCCCGCGGCCTCGAGGGCCTCCTTCTTGGCCTGCGCGGTGCCGGAGGAGCCGGAGACGATGGCGCCGGCGTGGCCCATGGTCTTGCCCTCGGGCGCGGTGAAGCCGGCCACGTAGCCGACGACCGGCTTGGTGACGTGCTCCTTGATGAAGTCCGCGGCCCGCTCCTCGGCGTCGCCACCGATCTCGCCGATCATGACGATCAGGTCGGTCTCGGGGTCCTCCTGGAACGCCTTGAGGGCGTCGATGTGGGTGGTGCCGATGATCGGGTCACCGCCGATGCCCACGCAGGAGCTGAAGCCGATGTCGCGCAGCTCGTACATCATCTGGTAGGTCAGGGTGCCGGACTTCGACACCAGACCGATGCGGCCGGGCTTGGTGATGTCGGCCGGGATGATGCCCGCGTTGGACTGGCCGGGGCTGATCAGACCCGGGCAGTTGGGGCCGATGATGCGGGTCTTGTTGCCCTTGGCCTGGGCCAGCGCCCAGAACGAGGCGGTGTCGTGGACCGCGACGCCCTCGGTGATGACGACGGCCAGCTCGATCTCGGCCTCGATGGCCTCGACGACGGCGTCCTTGGTGAACTTCTCCGGGACGAAGATGACCGTGACGTCGGCGCCGGTCTTCTCCATGGCCTCCTTGACGGAGCCGAAGACCGGGACCTCGGTGCCGTCGAAGTCGACCGTCGTGCCGGCCTTGCGCGGGTTCACGCCACCGACGATGTTGGTGCCGGAAGCCAGCATGCGCTTGGTGTGCTTCTGGCCCTCGGAGCCGGTCATGCCCTGGACGATGACCTTGGATTCCTTGGTGAGGAAGATAGCCATGTTTCTGGTGACCTCGTCCCTTACTTAGCGGCCAGCTCGGCGGCGCGCTCGGCGGCGCCGTCCATGGTGTCCACCTGCTGCACCAGCGGGTGGTTGGCGTCGGTCAGGATCTTGCGACCCAGCTCCGCGTTGTTGCCGTCGAGGCGCACGACGAGCGGCTTCTCGACCTTCTCGCCCTTGGACTCGAGCAGGGCCAGGGCCTGGACGATGCCGTTGGCGACCGCGTCGCAGGCGGTGATGCCGCCGAAGACGTTGACGAAGACGGACTTGACGTCCGGGTCGCCGAGGATGATCTCCAGGCCGTTGGCCATGACCTCGGCGGAGGCGCCGCCACCGATGTCGAGGAAGTTGGCGGGCTTGACGCCGCCGTGGTTCTCACCGGCGTAGGCGACGACGTCGAGGGTGCTCATGACGAGACCCGCGCCGTTGCCGATGATGCCGACCTGGCCGTCGAGCTTGACGTAGTTCAGGCCCTTGGCCTTGGCCGCGGCCTCCAGCGGGTCGGCGGCGGCCTTGTCCTCGAGCTCCTCGTGCGAGGGCTGGCGGAACGCGGCGTTGGCGTCCAGGGAGACCTTGCCGTCGAGCGCGATGACGCGGCCGTCGGCGACCTTGGCGAGCGGGTTGACCTCGACGAGGAGCGCGTCCTCGGCGACGAAGGTCTTCCACAGGGTCACGAGGACCTCGGCGACCTGCTCGGCGACCTCGGCCGGGAAGGCGGCCTGCGCGACGATCTCGCGGGCCTTGTCGATCGTGACGCCCTCGTTGGCGTCGACCGGCACCTTGGCGAGCTTCTCGGGGGTCGTGGCCGCGACCTCCTCGATGTCCATGCCGCCGGCGACCGACGCCATGGCAAGGAAGGTGCGGTTGGTGCGGTCGAGGAGGTACGAGACGTAGTACTCCTCGGCGATCTCCGGAGCGGTCTCGGCGATCATGACCTTGTGAACCGTGTGGCCCTTGATGTCCATGCCGAGGATGTCCGTCGCGCGGGCGACGGCCTCGTCCGGGGTGGCGGCCAGCTTCACGCCGCCGGCCTTGCCGCGGCCGCCGACCTTCACCTGAGCCTTGACGACCGAACGGCCGCCCAGACGCTCAGTGGCCTCGCGCGCCGCCTCAGGCGTGTCGATGACTTCACCGGCCAGCACCGGTACACCGTGCTTGGCGAAGAGGTCCCTCGCCTGGTACTCGAACAGGTCCACGCGCGTCCGTCCCTTTTCTGGATATCGCGGTTCGTTGTCTGCGCGGGCGTGCCGCGGGGCAGCGTGAGGACGCGATCTATTACGAGGGCGGCACACGTTCACCGTTGACGCGGCATGTCCGTCTCGCAGGTTATCCCCGCGGGAGGGCGACCCCTAAATCGCAGGTCACACTCCGGCCGTGATTACGCTCACAGCATGCTGCGATCACCCGTCGGCGTGATCAGCCGGCCGGGCGCCCCGCCGGCACCGGCAGCGGACGCTTCTCCAGCGCCGCCGCCATCACCTCCGGGAACAGGTCGGGCGTACAGGCGAAGGCCGGGACGCCCAGCGCCGCCAGGGCCGCCGCGTGCTCGTGGTCGTACGCCGGCGCCCCCTCGTCCGACAGCGCCAGCAGCGCCACGAACTGCACGCCCGACGCCTTCATCGCCGCCACCCGCTTGAGCATGCCGCCGCGCATCCCGCCCTCGTACAGATCACTGATCAGGACCACGACCGTGTCCGCCGGGCGGGTGATGCGGGACTGGCAGTGGGCCAGCGCCCGGTCGATGTCGGTGCCGCCGCCCAGCTGCGTGCCGAAGAGCACGTCCACCGGGTCGGCCAGCTGGTCGGTCAGATCCACGACGGACGTGTCGAAGACCACCAGCCGGGTGTCGAGGGAGCGCATCGACGCCAGGACGGCGCCGAAGACGGAGGCGTACACGACGGAGGGAGCCATCGAAGCGGACTGGTCGACGCACAGAACCACCTCCTTGCGCACCGCCCGCGCGGCCCGGCCGTGGCCGACGAGCCGCTCGGGGACGACCGTGCCGTACTCGGGCAGATAGTTCTTGAGGTTGGCACGGATGGTGCGGTTCCAGTCGATGTCGCGGTGCCGCGGCCGGCTGGTGCGGGCCGACCGCTCCAGCGCGCCGGCGAGGGTCGCCCGGGTGCGCTGCGTCAGCCGCGCCTCCAGCTCGCGGACGACCTTGCCGACGACGGCCCGGGCGGTCGCCCGCACGCGCTCCGGCATCGCCTTGTTCAGCGACAGCAGCGTGCCCACGAGGTGGACGTCCGCCTCGACGGCCTCCAGCATCTCCGGCTCCAGGAGCAGCGTCGACAGCCCCAGGCGGTCGATGGCATCACGCTGCATCACCCGGACGACGGAGGCGGGGAAGTACGTACGGATGTCCCCCAGCCACCGGACCACGCGCGGCGCGGAGCCCCCGAGCCCCGCACCGCCACCGCCGTAGACGGCCTCCAGCGTGCGATCGACGGCCACGTCCTGCGACTGCAGCCCGGCCCCGGTGCCGTCCTGCTCCCCACCGAGCACCAACCGCCAGCGGCGCAGCCGCTCGGCGACGGGGTCGGGGCTCCCCTGACTGTTCTGACTGTCGGCGGTCATGCGGATGCCCTTTCGGTGTCGGATGCGGCCCCGGCCGGCCCGGTGGGGGTGGGCAGGCCCAGGAGCAGGCGCAGGGTCGGCAGGACCGCGGTTGCGCGGGCGGGATCCCGGGTGGGGGCGAAGCCCGGTGGTGCGGAGGCGGACGGGGCGGGGGCGGCGGCGCCGTGGCGCAGGCGGGTGCCCAGGGCCCGGCGCATGCCCGGGTCGAAGGCCGCGAACGTGCGGCGCAGCAGTGGCAGGACGGCCGGGAAGGCGTCCGGCGCAACGCCCGTGAGCCAGGTGTCGACCAGGCCCAGCAGGCGCTGGTCGTGCAGCAGGAGCATGCCGCCGGAGGCGCCGGTGCCGACGAAGCCCTCGATCCAGGCGGCGGCCTCGGCCGGGTCCGTACCGGGTGAGAGGGCCAGGCCCATGAGGCGGGCGGCGCGCTCCTCCTCCAGCCGGCCGTCGTCGAGCAGCAGCCGCGCGGCCCGGCCGCGGATGCCGCCGGGCAGCTCGTTGCGCCCGGCGAGCGTGGCGAGGACGGCCGACCACCGCTCCCGCATGCCGCCGTCACCGGCCCCGGCCCCGGCCCGCAGGCCGACCGCCTGGTGGACGGCGTCGACGTGGCCGCGCATGCCGGCCGCGGCGTCCGCGTCGAGGCCCGAGCAGGCGGCCGGGAGTCCGACGAAGACGCGCTCCGCCAGGCCCGCGGCCACCCCGGCCAGGGCGGCGGTGTCCGTGCGGCGCACGTCCCCGTAGCGGACGGCGCGTACGAGGGCGGGCAGGGCCTGCGCCAGGTGGCCGACGTCGGAGTCGAGGGCGGCGAGGTCGGCGAGGGCGCGCATGACGTCGGGCAGGGCGTCGCCGAGCCCGGCGAGCAGGCACTGCTCGGCGAGGGTGGTGACGTCGGCGAGGGCGGTGGCCTCCCCGGCCGCGGCGACGGCCCGGGCCGTCGCCGCGCCCTCCACCGTGGTGCCCCAGGCGGACGCCTCGGCGAGCCGCACGGACAGCTCGGGCTCCCAGCACAGCCGCCACGGCTCCTTGAAGGTGCCGAGCCCGCCGCGGGAGCGGACCGGTTCGCCCCAGGCGACGCCGAGGAGCCGCAGGCGGTGCAGCAGCCGGCTGCGGGCGGCGTCGGTGTCCTTGCGCAGGTCGAGGTCGACGTCGCGGGCGGCCGCCTCGGGCTTGAGCCGCAGGCTGCGCTGCAGTGCGGCGAGGTCGCGCTGCAGGGGCGAGGCGGGTGCGGCAGCGGGGACCTCGCCCAAGTCGTCGCCGACGACGAGCCGGTCGCCGATCAGGGCGAGCGGGACGTCGGAGCCCTCGCACATCACGGCCCGCACGGCGTCCACGGTCTCGCCCAGCCCGGGCAGGGGACGGCCGCGCACGGCCGCGAGGGTCTGCGCGAGCCGTACGGCCTCGATGACGTGCGCGGAGGAGACGGGATGGTCCTCGGCGCGCAGCAGCCGGGCGACGGCGGTCATCCAGCGCTCCACCGGCCGGTCGGGGGCCTCGAAGAGGTGGGCGTACCAGCCGGGGGAGGCGATGCCGGCGCCGTAGCCGCTGCGCCGGGCGAGCCGGCGGTGGGTCCAGGGCACCCAGCTCAGCTCCGTCCTGACCTTGGGCAGCCCCTTGAGCAGCTGCCGGTCGGCGGTGACGGTGTGCTTCCCGGTGAGGGCGGGCACGTGCCAGGCGCCGCACACGACGGCGATGCCGTCGCCGAATGCGCGGCGGGCACGGCGCAGTTCGAGGCGCATGTACGCCTCGCGCCGGGCGTCGCGCCCGCCGGTGGCGGCCGCGCCCAGGCTCGCCCGCAGTGCGCCCATGGCCTCGGCGACGGCATGGAAGGGGTCGGGGAAGGGGTCGTGGGAGGGATCGTCGTCGCGGCGGTGCTCGACGACGTCCTCCCACCACTGCTCGGGGTCGTCGTGACCGGCGGCCGCGGCGAGCAACGCCAGCGGGTCGTGCCCGGCCTGCTCGCCGTCGTCCTGCTCCCCCAGGGCCAGGGTGTGCGCGGCGGGAAGGTCGATGAAACGGACGGGCACCCGGTGGTCGAGGGCCCAGCGGATGGCGACCCACTCGGGCGAGAAGCGTGCGAAGGGCCAGAAGGCGGACCGGCCGGGGTCGCCGGCGACATGGGCGAGCAGGGCGACCGGCGGACGCATCTGCGGATCGGCGGCGTGGTGGACGAGGGCGTCGGCCTCCGGCGGTCCCTCGACCAGCACGGCGGCCGGCCGCAGCCGCTCCAGGGCCGCGCGCACCGCCCGGGCGGAGCCCGGGCCGTGGTGGCGCACCCCCAGCAGCGCGGGCCCGGTCACGCACTCACCTCGCGGCAGGCGCGGTAGAAGTCCTTCCAGCCGGCGCGCTCGCGTACGACCGTCTCCAGGTACTCCTGCCAGACGACGCGGTCCGCCGCCGGGTCGCGGACGACCGCGCCGAGGACGCCGGCGGCCACGTCGCCGGCGCGCAGCACGCCGTCCCCGAAGTGCGCGGCCAGCGCGAGGCCGCCGGTGACGACGGAGATGGCCTCGGCCGTCGACAGCGTGCCGGAGGGCGACTTGAGTCTGGTGCGGCCGTCGGCGGTCACCCCGTCGCGCAGTTCGCGGAAGACCGTCACCACGCGCCGGATCTCCTCGACGGCGTCCGGCGCGGCGGGCAGCTCGAGCGAGCGGCCGATCTGGTCGACGCGGCGGGCGACGATGCCGACCTCTTCCTCGGCGGTGGCGGGCAGCGGCAGGACGACGGTGTTGAAGCGGCGGCGCAGCGCGCTGGAGAGGTCGTTGACGCCGCGGTCGCGGTCGTTGGCGGTGGCGATGAGGTTGAAGCCGCGCACGGCCTGCACCTCCTGGCCCAGCTCGGGAATGGGCAGGGTCTTCTCGGACAGGATCGTGATGAGCGTGTCCTGCACGTCGGCCGGGATGCGGGTGAGCTCCTCGATGCGGGCGGTCGTGCCCTGGGCCATGGCGCGCATGACGGGACTGGGCACGAGGGCCTCGCGGCCGGGGCCGTGGGAGAGCAGCCTGGCGTAGTCCCAGCCGTAGCGGACGGCCTCCTCCGCCGTGCCTGCGGTGCCCTGCACCAGCAGGGTGGAGTCGCCGCTGACGGCGGCGGCCAGGTGCTCCGACACCCACGTCTTGGCGGTGCCGGGCACGCCCAGGAGCAGCAGCGCCCGGTCGGTGGCGAGCGTGGTGACGGCCACCTCGACGACGCGGCGCGGGCCGACGTACTTCGGCGTGATCACGGTGCCGTCGGGCAGCGTGCCGCCGAGCAGGTAGGTGGCGACGGCCCACGGCGACAGCCTCCACCGCGCGGGCCTGGGACGGTCGTCGGCCGCGGCGAGGGCCTTCAGCTCGCCGGCGAAGGCGTCCTCGGCGTGCGGTCGCAGGGCCTGGGTCTCGGTTCCGGGCACGGTCACGGATGTCCCCCTCGTCGTGCGCTTCCGGGATGTGCGACCACCCTGCACCCACCCACTGACAATCGCCCTGACCTGCGGTTCCGGGCGGTTGTCAGTGGGGGGTCCTAGCGTCGTGGACATGAATCCGCAGGGGGAGCGCAGGACGGCGGAACAGGTGCTGGCACTGGCACCTGACGCGGCATCACGGGCGGCCGGCGACCGGCTCGGGCGGCCCGGCCCGTGGTCGGGGACGGGCAGGCGTACGAGCGCGGTGTGGGGGTGGTGCGAGGGCAGCGGCAGCACGCCGTACCGGACGGTGGTGGACCTGGGAGGGACGAACTTCCAGTGCAGTTGCCCCAGCCGCAAGACACCATGCAAACACGCGCTCGGGCTGCTGCTGTTGTGGTCCCGGCAGCCGGCCGAGGTGCCGGAGGCGGAGGCGGCGGCCGTGCCGGACTGGGTCGGTCAGTGGCTGGCGCGGCGGCGGCGCGCCGAGCGGCGTACACAGCGGATCGCGGCGGGGGCCGTCGAGTTGGAGCAGCGACTGACCGACCTCCTGCAGGGCGGACTCGCCGCCGCGGAAGGCGCGGGCTACGGGCAGTGGGACGAGACGGCGGCCCGCATGGTCGACGCCCAGGCCCCGGGCCTGGCCGCCCGCGTACGCGACCTGGCGGGCATCGGCGCGGCCCGGGCCTCACACATGCTGGAGGAATGCGCCCTCCTGCACACGCTGAACCAGGGCTTCCTGCGGGTGGACGAGCTCCCGCCCGCCCTGGCCGCGACCGTCCGCTCCCGCGTCGGCCTCCCGGCCAACACCACCGGACCGCCCGTGCGGGACCACTGGCTCGTCCTCGCCCAGCGCGACAGCGACGACGGACGCCTGACGACACGGCGCATCTGGCTGCGGGGGCGTAAGACGGGACGCATGGCGCTGCTGCTCGCGTACGGCGGGGGCGGGCGGCCCGTCGAACTGACGCTGCCCGTCGGGCTGGAGATCGATGCGGAGCTGGCGTTCTACGCGGGGGCGCGGCCGCTGCGGGCCGCATTGGGGCCTTCCTATGACGCCCCGGCACCGGCGGCGGCTCCGCCGCCGGGATCCGGCATCGCGGATGCGCTGCGGGTGTACGGCGAGGTGCTGGCGGACGACCCGTGGGTGGAGGGGTGGCCGGTGGTGCTGGAGGGGGTGGTGCCGGTCCCTCCGGGGGGTGCGGAGGAGGGGTGGCAGCTGGCCGATCCGGCGGCCGGGGAGGCGGTGCCCGTACCGGGCGACGACGGGGGCCTGTGGCACCTGGCAGCGGTCTCCGGGGGCCGCCCGGTCCGGGTGTTCGGCGAGTGCGGCCACCGCGGGTTCGCACCGCTGGGCGTGTGGGCTGCGGAGGAGCTGCTGCCGCTGTGAGGGCTGCCGCGGGGTGGTACTGCCCGGTGGGCCGGTTTGTGCCCACCCGTTCCGCCCAGCGGAACGATTGCCCACAAACCGGCGGGTGCCGAATTCAGCCCGTCCGGCGATTGAGGACACCGGGCGGAGCCCGGTCCCGGGGGTGCTAGGGGGCGGAGCCCCGCTAGGAGACGGGGAGAGGGCGGGGCTGGGGAACGGCTCGCCGCAGGCGTACCGGCAACACACCACAGGAGGAGCCATGACCGCACACTGGGACGAGCTCGTCGCCACCGCACTGCTCGGCACCGACCGCAAAGGCGGCGACCCCGTCGCCCTGCTCGACGAAGCCGCCGTCCGCACCGTGCAGCACAGAGCCGCCCTGCAACCCGGCATCCCCCGCCCCCTCCCCCCGCCCGCCGGCGACGATCCCCGCCCCGGTCTGCCGCCCGCCGCCCGCCGGCGCCTGGCCTCGCTGCTCGCCGGCGGCACCCGGCACGGCGGCGCGCCGGATCTGACCGAGTTGCTGCCGCAGTGGCTGGCCGCCGCCAACCGGCACGGTTACCGGGCGCCCGAGGAGTTGCTGCCCACGCTGCTGGAGGTGGCGCGTGCCCGCAGCGACCTGCGTCCGGAGGCGCTCGTCCTCGGCGGCCCCCGGGCCCTGTGGCTGGCGCGGCTCAATCCGCAGTGGAAGTACGCGCTGCGTGCGCACGGGGCGGTGCCGGAGGGCGAGGAGGAGCGGCAGCGCACGTGGGAGGAGGGGCTGTTCGCCGAGCGGGTGGCGGTGCTCACCGCGCTGCGGCGCAGGGATGCCGCCGCGGGCCGGGAGCTGCTGGCGGGGAGCTGGGCGCAGGAGCGTGCCGAGGACCGGTTGCTGTTCCTCGATGCCCTGCGCGAGGGTCTCGGCCCGGACGACGAGCCGTTCCTGGAGGCGGCGCTGGCGGACCGCAGCCGCAATGTCAGGGCGGCCGCGGCGGAGTTGCTGTGCACCCTGCCCGGTTCGGCGCTCACGGCGCGCATGGCGGAGCGGGCCCGGTCCTGCGTGGCCCTGGACCGTACGGCGGGCAGCGGGCCGCGGATCGTGGTGGAGGCTCCGCACGAGTGCGACCGGGCGATGGAGCGGGACGGGGTGGTGGCGAAGCCGCCGTCCGGTCGCGGGGAGCGGTCGTGGTGGCTGGGTCAGCTGGTGGAGGCGGCGCCGCTGGCGGTGTGGTGCGAGCGGTTGGGGGTGGGCGGCCCGGAGGAGGCGGTGGCGCTGCCGGTGGCGGACGGCTGGCAGCCGGAGCTGCACGCGGCGTGGGCGCGGGCGGCGGTGCGGCAGCAGGACGCGCGGTGGGCGAGGGCGCTGCTGGGCCCGCCGGCCGCGCCGCCGGAGCCGCCGGGTGCGGCGTGGCTGGATCCGGCGAGGTTGTTGTCGGCGCTGCCGGCGGGGGAACGAGCGCAGTGGGTGGCGCGGTTCGTGGCGGCGAACGGCCTGGCGGACTCGTTCCGGCTGCTGGGGGCGTGTGCGGTGCCGTGGGCCGAGCCGCTGGGGGCGGCCGTGGTGGACGCGCTGGACGCCGCGCGGGACGCCGGCGGCTATCCGTGGAGCTTCAGCGGGGTGATGGGCATGGCGGAGCGCTGTCTGGACCCGGCCCAGGCGGACCGGCTGGCGGCCCTGGAGCTGCTGCCGCGGCAGCCCGAGGCCGGCAGTGCGCCGGGGTACTGGGCGGAGGCGTTCCAGCGGCTGATGGGCACGCTGCGCCTCCGCGCCACGATGCTGGCGGAGCTCGCCGGACGACCCGGGTGACCCGGGTGACCCAAGCGACCCGGGCGGCCCGTCAGGCCTCGGCGGCCTGGCGGACGTTGGCGTTGACCCACTCGACGATCGCGGTGGTGGTCGCGCCGGGCGTGAAGATCTCGGCGACGCCGATCCGCTTGAGCGGGGGGATGTCCTCGTCGGGGATGATGCCGCCGCCGAAGACCTTGATGTCCTCCGCGTCCCGCTCCTTGAGGAGCTCTATCACCTTGGCGAAGAGGGTGTTGTGGGCGCCGGAGAGGATGGACAGGCCGATGGCGTCGGCGTCCTCCTGGATCGCGGTGTCGACGATCTGCTCGGGGGTCTGGTGGAGCCCGGTGTAGATGACCTCCATGCCGGCGTCGCGCAGCGCACGCGCGATGACCTTGGCCCCGCGATCGTGGCCGTCGAGGCCCGGCTTGGCCACCACCACGCGGATCGGACCGGTCACTCCCATCACTGCCTCCATGTGAACGAACGTTACGTCCAGCATCCCGCACCCGGTCGTTTCGCGGGTCGGAGGGAGGGGGAAATCACACGTGGGACACCACATTCGCTACGCACCGCTCCCGTACCCCGCGTCTCATGGGTCACCGCACCCGCTTCCGCGTCGAGCCGCCGGACCACGGAGCAGTCGCGAGGGGAGCCGCGGGGCGCGGCCGGGCCCCTGTGCCGGCAGCCGCACGGCGCAGCGGTACGGCCCGCCGCCCACCGGCTGCCCGCGAGGGCACACGGGGGAAAGGGTCGCCTTCTGTGTGCTGTTCGGGAGGTCGGTCGGCCATGAAGGCCTTGCCCTTTCTCTGTACTCTCATACGCTCTTGTGCTCTTGTGCGCCCGACGGCGGCGCTCGTCCGCTCCACCGTGCTGGAGCTCGTCATCCTGACCGCGCACGTCCTCATGTATCCGACGGGCATGGCGCAGGAGCGGCGCCCGGTCCGCCTTCCGGTGCCCCGCGGGGAGGCACTGGCGGCGGAGCCCCTGCCGCCGCAGGAGTCCGTGGGGCCGGCGGCGGGCCGGCCGCCGGTGCTGCTGCTGCACGGGTTCATCGACAACCGTTCGGTGTTCGTACTGTTGCGCCGTTCCCTGCGCCGGCACGGCTGGCCGCTGGTGTGGTCGCTCAACTACTCGCCCCTGACGTGCGACCTGCGCACGGCGGCCGGGCTGCTGGGCCGGCACGTGGAGGAGGTCTGCGCGCGCACCGGGCACGAGCGGGTCGACATGGTGGGGCACAGCCTGGGCGGGCTGATCGCGCGCTATTACGTCCAGCGGCTGGGTGGCCACGCGCGGGTGCGCACGCTGGTCACCCTCGGCACGCCGCACGGCGGCACCCGGGTGGCGCCGCTCGCGTCCGCGCATCCACTGGTGCGGCAGATGCGTCCGGATTCCGAGGTGATCCGTGAGCTGGCGGAGCCGGCGCCGCATTGTGCAACACAATTCATCGGTTTCTGGAGCGACCTGGATCAGATCATGGTTCCGGTCGAGACCGCCCGAATCGACCATCCCGATCTCCGGGTGCGCAACGTGCGGGTGAGCGGAGTGGGACATCTGGCACTTCCGGTGCATGCGGCCGTGGCCGCGGGCATCAGGCAGGCGCTGACCACCGAAGAGGCGCAGGCGGGGGCGGCGGGGGCCGTCTCGGTCGCCTGACCGTTCTCGAACGAATATCGAACACCATCTCTTCCGGAGTGGGTCAGTCCGCCAAAAGGCGGCTAAATACCCGGGTACTCCACGCCCGTAAGAGGGGGAAGATTGTCGCCGCCGCATACCGCCGGGTACAGTCGCCGCTAATTCTCCTGACTGCCAAGGCGAAATGGATGTGGTGGTGAACGACCGTCACCCGTCGGCGGGCCCGGATCGGCCCGTTCCCGCTCCCGACGCCCCTTTTGGGCAGGGGCACTACCCCTCCTCGTACGAGCAGCAGAGTTACGCCGGTTACGACGGCACCGGCACCGGTCAGTGGGACACGACCGGCTCCTGGGACGCCCAGGGCCACACCCAGACGTGGAACACCAGCGGCTACGAGACCTACGGCGGGCACCCCTCCGGGCAATGGGACACCTCCGGCCATTGGAGTGATCCCGCGCAGTCGGGCCAGTACGACTCCGGCGCCTGGCACACGGGTTCCCATGACACCGGCTCCTACGACACCGGCTCCTACGGCAGCGGTTCGTACGACAGCGGTCAGCAGCACTCCGGCCAGTGGGACCAGTCTGGTCAGTCTGGTCAGTCGGGCCAGTGGGACACCGCCGGCCACGGCCACGCCGCCACGTGGGACACCCACGGCGGCCAGAACACGTACTGGGACGCCTCCGGGCAGTGGGGCGACCTCGCCGCCCAGCAGACCCAGACCTGGGACACCAGCGCGTACGCCGACGCCGCACCCGCGGCCGCCCAGCCGACGCCGACCCTCATGGTCGACCTCTCGGCCGCCACCGCGGACCCCGCACCGGCGGCCGCGACCATGGCCGACGCCGAGACCCGCGCCATGCTCGTCATCGAGGAGCCCGAGGCCGAGGCGCCCGCAGAGGCGCTGCCCGACGACGCGCCGGCCGTCCCCCTCCCCCGCCAGGCCCGCTCCGGCCGCCGCAAGGGCGGCGCCGCCGGCCGCGCCGGGCACCGCCCGGGCCAGCGCCCGCACCGCCGCGCCCTGCTCACCGTCGCCGTGCCCTCGGTCGCCGTCATGGGCGTCGCGGGCATCGCCGCCGCGTCCGTCGTGACGGGCGGCGCCGCCAAGGACGACAAGCAGACCACCGCCGCCGCGGCCCCCGACGCCTCCGTCAAGACCGCGGCCGCCAACAGCAAGCTCGACACTCAGCTCGCCGGGCTCAGCCAGGGCGCCGACGACTTCGCCTCCCGCGCCAGCCGCACCCAGGAGCGGCTGGACCTCAAGCTCCGGCAGGAGGAGGAGCGCAAGCGCAAGGCCGAGGAGGCCGCCCGCAAGGAGCGGGAGCGGCCGAAGTTCTCGCTGCCGGTCACGCAGCACGGGCTGAGCGCCTACTACGGCCAGGCGGGCGTCAACTGGATGTCGGTGCACACCGGCATCGACTTCCCCGTCGCCTACGGCACGCCCGTCATGGCGGCGACCGACGGCACGGTCACCACGCAGTACAACGTGGCCTACGGCAACATGGCCAAGGTGACCTCGGCCGACGGCACCGAGACCTGGTACTGCCACCTGAGCAGCTACAAGATCCGCTCGGGCCCGGTGAAGGCCGGCGACGTCATCGCCTACTCCGGCAACTCCGGCAACTCCACCGGACCGCACCTGCACTTCGAGGTACGCCCCGGCGGCTCGGCCATAGACCCCCTGCCGTGGCTGCGCAGCCACGACCTGGACCCGACCTGACAGGGGCGCCCCGTGGGGGCGCCCCTCAGCCGAACGTCAGAGCTTCTCCACCGGCGCATAGCGAAGCAAAAGCCGCTTCGGCTTCTCGTCGCCGAAGTCGATCGTCGCCTCCGCGTTGTCGCCGCTGCCCTTGACGCCCACGACCGTGCCGAGGCCGAAGGAGTCGTGCGTGACGCGGTCGCCGATGGTCAGCGCGACCACCTGCCGGTCCTTCGCCCGCCGTGTCGCGAAGCCGCTCGGCTGGGCCCGCGACGTGGTGCTGCGCGAGGAGAAGCCGGAGGTGATCCCGGAGCCGGCGCCCAGGGAGGACGCCGACGGCGTGGCGGCCCCGGTGCGGCGCCACGTCACGTACTGGTCGGGGATCTCCTCCAGGAACCGCGACGGCGGGTTGTACGAGGGCTGGCCCCAGGCGCTGCGCATGCTGGAGCGGGTCAGGTAGAGCCGCTCGCGGGCGCGGGTGATGCCCACGTAGGCCAGGCGCCGCTCCTCCTCCAGCTCCTTGGTCTGGCCGAGGGCGCGCTGGTGGGGGAAGACGCCGTCCTCCATGCCCGTGAGGAAGACGACGGGGAACTCGAGGCCCTTCGCCGTGTGGAGGGTCATCAGCGTGATGACGCCGCTGCCCTCCTCGTCCTCGTCGGGGATCTGGTCGGAGTCGGCGACGAGGGCGACCTTCTCCAGGAAGTCGGCCAGCGTGCCCGGCTCGTCCTCCGTGCGCTCCTGCTCGAACTCCAGGGCCACCGCGGCGAGCTCCTGGAGGTTCTCGATGCGGGTCTCGTCCTGGGGGTCGGTGGAGGACTGCAGCTCGGCGAGGTAGCCCGTCCGCTCCAGGACGGCCTCCAGCACGGTGGCCGGTCCGGCGCCGGACTCCACGACGGTGCGCAGCTCCTCCATCAGCGCGTTGAAGCGCTTGACGGCGTTGGTGGAGCGGGGCGCCATGCCGTACGCCTCGTCGACGCGGCGCAGGGCCTGGGCGAAGCTGACCTTCTCGCGCAGCGCGAGTGCGTCGATCATGGCCTCGGCGCGCTCGCCGATGCCGCGCTTGGGCACGTTGAGGATGCGCCGCAGCGGGACGGTGTCCTCGGGGTTGGCCAGGACGCGCAGGTACGCGAGGACGTCGCGGACCTCCTTGCGCTCGTAGAAGCGCACGCCGCCGACGACCTTGTAGGGCAGCCCGACCCGGATGAAGATCTCCTCGAACACACGGGACTGGGCGTTGGTGCGGTAGAAGACCGCCACGTCGCCGGCCTTGGCGTCGCCGGCGTCGGTGAGGCGGTCGATCTCGTCGGCGACGAACTGGGCCTCGTCGTGCTCGGTGTCGGCGACGTAGCCGGTGATGGCGGCGCCGGCGCCGGCCTGCGTCCACAGGTTCTTGGGGCGGCGGTTCTCGTTGCGCTCGATCACCGCGTTGGCGGCGTTGAGGATGGTCTGCGTGGAGCGGTAGTTCTGCTCCAGCAGGATCGTGGTGGCGTCCGGGTAGTCCTCCTCGAACTGGAGGATGTTGCGGATGGTCGCGCCGCGGAAGGCGTAGATGGACTGGTCGGCGTCGCCCACCACGCACAGCTCGGCGGGGCCCTCCTCGCCCGACGTCTCCGGCGTGCCCACGAGCTCGCGCACGAGCGTGTACTGCGCGTGGTTGGTGTCCTGGTACTCGTCGACCAGGACGTGCCGGAAGCGGCGGCGGTAGTGCTCGGCCACGTCCGGGAAGGCCTGCAGCAGGTGGACCGTGGTCATGATGATGTCGTCGAAGTCCAGCGCGTTGGCCTCGCGCAGCCGCGACTGGTACATCGCGTACGCCTCGGCCAGCGTCTTCTCGAAGCCGTCGGCGGCCTGCGCGGCGAAGGCCTCCTCGTCGATGAGCTCGTTCTTGAGGTTGGAGATCTTCGCGCTGAAGGACTTCGGCGGGAACTTCTTCGGGTCGAGGTCCAGGTCGCGGCAGACGAGCGCCATCAGCCGCTTGGAGTCGGCCGCGTCGTAGATCGAGAAGGACGACGTGAAGCCGAGCTTCTTGCTCTCGCGGCGCAGGATGCGCACGCACGCGCTGTGGAAGGTCATCACCCACATCGCGTGGGCGCGCGGGCCGACCAGCTGCTCGACGCGCTCCTTCATCTCGCCCGCGGCCTTGTTGGTGAAGGTGATCGCGAGGATCTGGCCGGGGTGGACGCCGCGCGCGCCCAGCAGGTGCGCGATGCGGTGGGTGAGCACGCGCGTCTTGCCGGAGCCCGCGCCCGCGACGATGAGCAGCGGCGAGCCGGTGTGCACGACGGCGGCGCGCTGCTGGTCGTTCATCCCGTCCAGCAGCGCCTCGGGGTCCACGACGGGCCGGTGGGCGCCGTCGCGGTAGTACGCCTCGCGGGGGACGGGCACGTCGAACGCCCCGCCGAACAGGTCGTCCGGCAGGGGCTCGGGCTCCGTGTCCTCCGGGGGCGGCGGGGCCTCCTCGCCGGAGGGGTCCGAGGGGGCGAAGTCCGCCAGGAAGCTGTCGTCAAAGAGGCTGCTCATCGCCTCCCGAGTCTAGGCGGCCCCACCGACACCCGGCCGGACGATCCGGCCGACAGTGGCCCGCACCACACACGCGCCGGTCGTCAGACCCACAGCACGGCGATGAAGATGTTGGCCGCGGTCAGCGCGCCGACCGTGCCGAGCGCCGCGGACTCGACCTTCTCCTCGTCCCGCTTGACGTAGACCAGGCCGAGGATCACCACGAGCAGGGCCAGCTTCACGCCGATCTTGATGGTGTTGATCGTGTCGCCCTGCGTCTGGTGCAGGCCGACCAGCGCGACGCCGGTGACCAGCATGGTCAGCGCGCCGTGCAGCATCGCCGGCGTCATGCGCGCCGTGCCCTGGCCCATGGCCTTCATCTGGGTCAGGAAGCCGCCGAGGAGGGCCGCGATGCCGACGATGTGCAGGCCGACGACGGCGTGAATGAGTACGTCCATGCCAGCGACCCTAATGGGGCCATACCACCCGCCCGTCGGCAGGTGGCCGGGGATCGGGACTTCGATCAGTCCGTGGCCGGATCCTTACGACTCGGCCGGGACCGTACGCCATTGCCGGTCGGCAAACAGCAGATTCAGGGCAATAGCGGTCATGCCCGTTTCCGGCCGGGTCCGAGGTTTAGCGTCCTCCTCCAGACGCGGCGGCCCGCCCCTCCCCCCTCGTGCGGGCCGCCGCCGGCCCGGCTGGACGAAAACCCCGCTGGACGAAGAAGCCCGCTGGACGAAGAAGGAAGTGACGGCCGACGTGGCGACGCACCGAAAGCCCAAGCAGCGCCCGCTCGCCGGCGGCACGGCCCGCACCGCGGCCACGCTCGCCCTCGCGGGAGCCGCCACGGCCACGGTCCTGGAGGGCACCGGGCACGCCGCCCCCACGCCCACCGTCGCCGAGGTCCGGGCCCAGGTGAGCCGGTACTACCAGCAGGCCGAGGTGGCCACCGAGCAGTACAACGGGGTCAAGGAGCGCGCCGAGCGGGCGCGCAGTGCGCTCGGCCGGCTCCAGGACGAGGCCGCCCGCCGCACCGAGCGCCTGAACGCCGCCCGCAACGCGCTGGGCTCCTTCGCCACCGCCCAGTACCGCCAGGGCGGCGTCCCCGCCGGCGTGCGGCTGCTGCTCTCCAGCAGCCCGGACCGGTTCCTGCAGGACGCCTCCCTGGCCGAGCGCGCCGGCCAGGAACAGGCCGGCGCCCTGGCCCGGGTGCGCCAGGACCTGCGCGACGTCCAGCAGGTGCGCACCACCGCCGAGGACCGGCTGAAGGAGATCCGGCAGGAGGAGGCCGCACTCGCCGCGCACAAGCGCACCATCGAGGAGCGGCTGGACTCGGCCCGGCAGCTGCTGGACCGGCTCTCGGCGGCCGAGCGCACGGCCGTCGGGGCCGCCGACACGGCCACCTCCGCCGCCCCCGCCGCGGCGGACACCGCGGCGGGGGCGGCGGCCGGCGCGCAGGAGGCGGTGTCGCAGGCCGTCCAGGGCCGCGCCGCGCGTGCCGTGGCCTTCGCGTACGCCGCGCTGGGCAAGCCGTACGTGTGGGGCGCCACGGGGCCCGACGCCTTCGACTGCTCGGGGCTGACCCAGGCGGCCTGGCAGGCGGCCGGGGTGTCGCTGCCGCGCACCACGTACACCCAGATCAACGCGGGCCGGCGCATCGCCCGCTCCCAGCTCGCCCCCGGCGACCTGGTCTTCTTCTACTCGGGCATCAGCCACGTCGGGCTGTACGTCGGCGACGGGAAGATGATCCACGCCCCGCACCCGGGGGCGCCGGTGCGCGTCGCGCCGATCGACGAGATGCCCTTCGCGGGCGCGTCCCGGCCGGCGTGAGCAGCGGCCCGGGGTCTTGGTGGCTCCGGGACCTCAGTGGCTCCGGGACCTCAGTGCGCGACCTGCTTGGTCAGCCACTTGAAGACGTCCGGCACCTGGCGCTTCCACACGGCCGTCCCGTGGCCGCCCGCGCCCGCCGGTATCAAGGTCACCTGGACCGTCGTCGGCGGCTTGGCCGCCTGCTTGAGCGCCAGGCCGCCCTGGTAGCCGTCGGCCTCGGCGCCGGAGAGGAACAGCGCCACCCGCGGCGGGGTCGCGGCCCGCTGCAGCATCTTCAGCGGGTTGTTCTCCTCGCGCAGCTCGGGGGTGCGCGCGGTGAGGGAGGCGGGCTCGCCGGCGGGGTCGTTGTAGCCGGACAGGCCCACGCCGGCGCGGTAGCGGTCGGGGTGGGCGACGGCCAGCCGGGTGGCGCAGTGGGCCCCCGCGGAGTAGCCGGCGACGGCCCAGCCGTCGGGCTTGTCCTCGACGCGGAAGGTGTCGGTGACCATCTTGCGGACGTCGACGCTGAGCCAGGTGTCGGCGTTGACCTTGCCGGGGATGTTGGCGCAGCCGGTGTCGGTGTCGCCGAGCAGGGCGGTGCGGGGCGCGACGATGACGAAGGGGGCGACCTCGCCCCGTTCCATCATGGGCTTGAGCTGGGTGTTGACGTTCAGCGTGCCGAACCACGCCTTGGCCGAGCCGGGGAAGCCGGGCAGCACCTCGACCACGGGGAACTTCTTGTCCTTGTACGCCGGGTCGTCGTACTGCGGCGGCAGCCAGACGTACACCTCGCCCTCGACGCCGGATATCCGGCCCTTCAGCTGGGTCTCCTGGACGCCCGGGCCCATGCGCTTGTCGGAGGCGGGACGGAACGACTGGACGACCTTCGGCTCGTGGTCGACCTTCTTGCCGCCGGTGCCGTCCGGGCCGAGGTCGGCGGCCGCGTTGACGTGGTCGCCGGTGCCCAGCAGGTCGCCCCAGGTGTCGAAGAGGCCGTTGGCGTTGTTGACGATCACGAACACCAGGGCTATGCCGGTGACCTGCGCGAAGAGCAGCATGACCAGCCGCGCCGCCTGCCGCAGCAGCCGGGGACCGCCGATCTTCGTCCACAGCGTGAGCGGCAGCACGAGGGCCAGCAGCACCAGCGCGACCACGGTCAGCAAGAAGGGTGTTCCCGTCAGACTCACGTCCGCTTAGAGGCACAGCCGGACGGGAAGGTTCCAGCGGCCCTGCTCACACGACCGTGCACGCACGGCCGTGCTCGGAGCGTGGTCGGACAGGCCCTGCAGCAGGGTGTGGTCAGACCAGCCGGCGCGCCGTCGCCCAGCGGGTCAGCTCGTGCCGGTTGGACAGCTGCAGCTTGCGCAGCACCGCCGAGACGTGCGACTCCACGGTCTTGACGGAGATGAACAGCTGCTTGGCGATCTCCTTGTAGGCGTAGCCGCGCGCGATCAGGCGCAGCACCTCGCGCTCGCGCTGCGTGAGCCGGTCGAGGTCCTCGTCGACCGGCGGGGCGTCCGTCGAGGCGAAGGCGTCGAGGACGAAGCCGGCCAGGCGGGGCGAGAAGACGGCGTCGCCGTCCTTGACCCGGAAGATCGCGTCGATCAGGTCCGTGCCGGTGATCGTCTTGGTGACGTAGCCGCGCGCCCCGCCGCGGATCACGCCGATGACGTCGTCGGCGGCGTCGGAGACCGACAGCGCGAGGAAGCGCACGGGCGCCTCCTGGGCGGCCATCAGGGGCGCGCTGCGGCGCAGCACCTCCACGCCGCCGCCCCCGGGCAGGTGCACGTCCAGCAGGACCACGTCGGGCCGGGTCGCGGTGATCACCGTGACCGCCTGGTCGACGTCGGCGGCCTCGCCGACGACCTCCACGCCCGTCGCGGCCGTGTCGCCGATCTCGGCCTGCACGCCCGTGCGGAACATCCGGTGGTCGTCGACCAGCACCACCCGCACGTGCCGCCGCGCGGCGCCCTCGGTCTCCTCGGTCGTCATGTCGCCTTCTCCGCCCTCTCCATCTCCAGCTCCACTTCCGTCCCCCCACCGGGTGCGGATCGCAGTCGCGCGGTGCCGCCGTGGCGCTGCATCCGGCCGATGATCGACTCGCGGACGCCCATCCTGTCCTCCGGCACCGCGTCCGGGTCGAAGCCCGGCCCGCGGTCGCGCACCGAGATGAAGACCGTACGGCCCTCCACCTCCGCGTACACCTGCACGGCACCGCCCTGGCCACCGTACTTGGCCGCGTTGACCATGGCCTCGCGGGCGGCCTGCAGCTGGGCGCCCAGACGCTCGTCCAGGGCGCAGTCGCCGACCACGACGACCTCGATCTGCACGCCGTGGAGGTCCTCGACCTCGCCCGCCGTGCCGCGCACGGCCTCGGCCAGCGTCTTGGGCTCGGCGTCCTCGTCCTTGCCGCGGCCCTCCGGGTCGTACAGCCAGTTGCGCAGCTCCCGCTCCTGGGACCGGGCGAGGCGGGCCACTTCGCGCGGATCCTCCGCGTTGCGCTGGATCAGGGTGAGGGTGTGCAGGACGGAGTCGTGGACGTGCGCGGCCACCTCGGCACGCTCCTGGGCCCGGATGCGCATCGTGCGCTCCGCGGAGAGGTCCTGGGCCATCCGCACGACCGACGGACCGGCCAGCAGCGCGATGCCGACCAGCACCGCCAGCGACGCCTGGAGCACGGTGCCCAGGTGCCCGGCCGAGCCCTGCAGCACCGCTATGCCCGTCACGCCGACGCCCACGAGCAGCACACCGGCCGCGGCGCGGGCCAGCGGCAGCACGCGGCTGCTGCGGCCGACCTCCATCCAGTGCGCACGGCGGGCGTTGTCGGCCTGACGCCACACCAGGGCGACGCCCGCGCCGATCAGCAGCACGGGCCACAGGTAGGCGTCGGCGCTGCCCAGGCGCAGCCGGTCCAGGAAGACGACGGCGCTGACCACCAGGGCCAGCAGGGCGAAGACCTGCCCCCGGTCGGGCTTGCGGGCGAACAACCGGCGCCGGCCGTCGGCCCCCGCCTCGTCGAAGACCTGACGGGGAGCCGCCTCCACGCCGCCGACGCCCAGCGGCACGACGAACCAGAACACCGCGTACAGCAGCGCGCCCATGCCCTTCGCCATGAGCAGCGCGACGAACGCCACCCGCACCCACGACACCGGCAGGGCCAGGTGACCGGCCAGGCCGCGCGCCACGCCGCCGAGCATGCGTCCGTCGGCACTGCGGTAGAGCTTGCGCAAGGGAGGGCTGCCGGGCGGCGGAGCGGTGGTCATGTACAGATCGTCACACGGCAGGCTGCGGGCGGGCATCAGGGTCGCCCCTGAGGGACCCCCGATCCGGCGTGTCGGTGCTCGTGGGGAAGCCGTCAGTGCTCGTCGGGCAGCCGCAGGCCGTCCCTGACGACGTCGAAGACCTTCTTGTGTTTGTCCCAGTCGGCGCTGGGCGCCGACAGGTACAGCGCGTACTCGTTCCCGCCGGGGCGCCCGAAGCCGAGGTCGACGGCCCGGAACTCCCGGGCCCGGCCCTTGAAGGTGAACTCCCACAGCGCGGCCGGCCGGTCCCGGAAGACCGTGCTCTGCATGCGCTTGCGGTCGTAGCCGGGCAGCTTGCCCTTGCGGACGGACTCCGCCTCGTCGTCCTTCCAGTGCTGCAGCGGATCGTTGGTGGCGAGGTCCAGCACGGCGACCTCCAGGCGCAGCAGGCCGCTGGGGTCGACGTAGACCACGCCGTTGGAGTCGGGGACGTCCCTGCGCTGCCAGCCGTCGGGGACGGGGAAGGCGACGCCGGTCTTCTGGTCGTCGACCAGGTGGTAGCCCTTCGGCACGGGCGGGGCGGAGGAGGCGGACGGGGACGTGCTCGGCTGCGGGCTCTTCGTGGCGGGGGCCGGGGAGGCCGGGGTGTCCTCGCCCCGGTCGTCGCCGTCCTGCGGCAGCAGGACGTACGCGCCGGCGGCCAGCATCGCCGCCACGACGGCCACTGCGCCGCCCCACCACAGGGCCCGGCGCCGGGGCGGTGCGGCGGGCACCGGGGCGACGGCGGTACGGGTCGGGCCCGTTGCACCGGCCGGGCCGGCCGGGTCGGCGGCCGCCGGCGGTACGGTCACCGTCTCGGGCTCGGGTGCGGGCGCGGGCGCGGGCGCCGGCGGGGGTGCGGTCGCCGTGGGGGCGGGCACGGGGTCCGGCTCGGGTGCGGGCTCCGGCCGGCGTGCCGGGGCCGACTCGACGGGCGTGTCGAAGCCCTGCGGGTGCGCCGTCGTGGCCGCCTCGGCCGCGGGCTCGCGCAGGATCTGCTCGACGAGCTCGGCCGGGGGCCGCAGGGCCGGGTCCTTGGCCAGGAGCCGCTCGACGAGCCGGGTCAGCTCGCCGGCGCGGCGCAGTGGCGGCAGCGGGTCGACGGCGATGGAGTACGCCGTCTCCACCGCAGTGTCCTTGCGGAATGGCGGCCGTCCTTCGAGGGCCTGGTAGAGCGTGGCCCCCAGGGCCCACAGGTCGGCGGCAGGGCCCGGCTTGGCGCCCTTGACGCGCTCGGGGGCGATGTAGTCGATGGAACCGACCATTTCGCCCGTCTTCGTCAGCGTCGAGGTGCCGGTCGACTGGGCGATGCCGAAGTCGGTCAGCACCACGCGGCCGTCGTGGCCGAGCAGGACGTTGCCGGGCTTGACGTCGCGGTGCAGCACACCGGCCGCGTGGGCCGCGCGCAGGGCGGCGATCATGCCGCGGCCGATGCGGGCGGCCTCCGGGGGCGTGACGGGGCGCTGCTTGAGCACGTCGGCGAGCGTGGTGGAGGGCACGTACTCCATCACGATGCAGGGCAGGCCGCCGTCGTCGACCACGTCGTGGACGACCACGACGTTGGGGTGGTTGATGCGGGCGGCGCTGCGGGCCTCGCGGCGGGTGCGCTCGTGCAGGGTGACGAGCTCGTCCTCCTGCAGGCCCAGGGGGACGTGGAGGCGCTTGACCGCCACCTGACGGCCCAGCAGCTCGTCCTCGGCCCGCCAGACCGTGCCCATGCCGCCCCGGCCTATCTTCTCGGCGAGCCGGTACCGTCCGGCGACCAGCCGACCGACCTCAGGCACTGCACCTTGCACCGCGCGCCTCCGGTTGCCCGTCGTGTGTTCGAGCGCCACCCTAACCGGACGGGCCTCAGGGGCGATCTCAGGGAAGGTCCAGGGTCGCCGCCGCTGCCGCACACCCGTTCCGCTTGACACGATGTCCCCATGACCGACGCACCATCCGGCTCCGCCGAGCAGGACCCCCGACCGCCGCTGCGGCGCAGCCGCGACCACCGGATGATCTCCGGCGTCTGCGGCGGCCTCGGGCGCTGCTTCGACATGGACCCCGTCATCTTCCGTGCGGTGCTGGGCGTGCTGGCGGTCGCGGGCGGGCTGGGCCTGATCGTGTACGGCTTCGCCTGGCTGCTGGTCCCGCTGGAGGGCGAGGACGACAACGAGGGCCGGCGCCTGCTGTCCGGGCGTGTCGAGGGCCAGGCCCTGACGGCGCTGCTGTGCGCGCTGGTCGGCTGCGGGCTGTTCCTGTCGATGGCCAACAACAGCGGCGTGATGTCCTTCGCGCTGATGCTGACCCTCGCGCTGCTCGGCGCCGTGTACTGGTCGCAGCAGCACCGGCAGGCCGGGACGGAACCGCAGGAGCCGGGCGAGACGGAGGGGGCCCACCGCCCCCACAAGGCGCACAAGACCGTCGACGCGCCGCCCGAGACCCAGGCGCCGCCCGCGCCGAACACCCCGTCCTGGTGGCGGGAGACCGGGCACGACGGCCCGGGCGCGGGCGCGGCCCGCACCGGCTACCTGTGGGGCCCGGCCGACGCCGGCGACGACCTCACCGACGGCGCCGCGGCCGGCACCGGCGAACGCGGGCCGGGCGCACGGCCGTCCGGGCGACGGCCCGGCGAGCGCGCCACCGCCCCCGCGCCGGCGCGCTCCGGCCGGTCGCTGGGCGGCTGGACCTTCCTGCTGGCCCTCGTGGCCGGCAGCCTGGGCACCGGCCTGACGTGGAACGACCATCCGCTGAGCACCTCCTTGGAAATCGGTCTGGCCGCTGCGCTGGGCGTCTTCGGCCTGGGCATCGTGGTCAGCTCGCGCTACGGCCGCACCGGTGGCGGCACCGCCGTCGCCGCGGTGCTGACCGGCGCCCTGCTGACCGGCGCCGCCTACCTGCCCAAGTCGGTCACCGCCGACTGGCGGGAGCGGACCTGGCGCCCGGTGGCCGTGACGGACGTACGGGCCCACTACGAACTCGGCACCGGCAATGCGGTGCTGGACCTGACCGGACTGCCGTGGTCCGGCCCGGCCGCCCCCGCTGCACCGGTCGTCACCGGTGCCGAGATCGGCGCGGGCAGGCTGCGGGTCGTGCTGCCCCGCGACGTGACGGCGACCCTGGACATCGAGGTCGGCATCGGCGACATCCAGCTGCCGGCCGACACGCCCGAGGACATCGACGTCCAGCCCCGGCAGCACAAGCGCCTGACCCTGTCCCCCGCTGCCGGGCAGCCCTCGCACGGCACCGTGCAGCTCAAGCTGGAGGCCGGCATCGGCCAAGTGGAGGTCGACCGTGCGGCATGACTTCGAGCCCGGGAAGCTCGTCGCGGGCCTGGTGCTGCTGGCCGCGAGCGTGCTGTGCCTGGGTGACGTGGCCGGCTGGTGGTGGTTCCCCTCCTACGCGCTGCTGCCCGGCATCGTGGCCGGCTTCTGCCTGGCCGGCGTGGTCACCTCCCTCTCCCTGACCGTGCGCCGCCACCGCAACCGCCGCCGCGGCCTGGAGACCGACGCCTGACGCCGCCTCCGCTGCGGGGAGCGGGAGGGTCGGTCAGCGGCGCGTCCGCAGCCGCAGCCGGCGCCGGGCCCGCCCGCGCGGGCCGCGGCGGGCGCGTATCGCGTCTGCCGACAGCACGGGCGCGCCCGCGAGTATCAGTGGCAGCCAGGCCATCAGGTAGACGAGGTCGTTGCCGTAGTAGTACGGCGTGGCCGACCAGCTGACGGTCAGCCACAGGCTCAGCGATATCAGCGCTCCCCCGGCCGCGGCCAGGCGTGCGAAGAGCCCGAGGAGCGTGCCCAGGCCCACGGCGATCTCCCCCGCGGCGATGGCGTAACCGAAGCCCACCGGGTCCTTCAGGGCGAGGTCGACCAGCCACGGCGCGGCGGCCGACCCGCGCACCGAGTGCATCAGCTCGCCGAGGGAGCCGGGCCCGGTGGCCGCGAGAAAGGCGGGGTCCGTGAGCTTGTCGACGCCCGCGTAGACGAAGGTGATGCCGAGGAAGAGGCGCAGCGGGAGCAGTGCGTAGCGGGCGGGCCCGCGGCCCGCCGTCCCGAGCGACCGTGCCGTGCCGTCCAGTGCCATGTCGACCAGCGCCTTTTCTCCTCGTACCGCCCTGTCGTGGCCGGCCCCCGCCGAGCGGGGACCGAACCGTTCACGACGATACGTACGAACGCGCGGTCGCGTTCAGGCCTGTGGACAACCTTGCCGGCGTACGCCCGGGTTGTGGATAAGTCAGTCGCCCGTGCGGATGCCGAGGGCGCTGCCGGCCAGCCACTGCTCCCAGGTCAGGTTCCAGTCGCCGTAGCCGTTGCCGAAGGGGTCCATGGGCTTGGGCTTCGTGCCGCCCGTGACCTGCACGACGTCGCCCTTCAGGCTCAGCCCGTAGAGCCACTTGGCGTCCTCGGTGGACATGCCGATGCAGCCGTGGCTGACGTTCTCCTTGCCGAAGGACTCGGCGTTGTCGGGCGCCGCGTGCACGTACTCGCCGCTGACCGTCTCGCGCATGCTGTAGTCGTACGCGCCGTAGAACCCGTCGGGGTGGTTGCGCGGAATGCCGATGGACAGGGAGTCCATGACGACCCGGCCCTCCTTGGCGAGGATGGTCTTGACGCCCTGCCGGGTGCCGAAGCCCTTGGACTCGTCGCCGCCGCTGACGGGGATGGTGCGCAGCGTGGTGCCGTTACGGACGACGGTCATCCGGTGGGTCTTGAGGTCCACGGTGCTGACCATCGAGTCGCCGACGGTGAAGGAGACGCGGCGGTCGCGGTCGACGGCCGTGCCGTCGGCGAGCTTCACGCCCGCGAGGTCCGCGTCGAGGCTGACCTTGGTGCCGGCGGGCCAGTACGTCGCCGGGCGGAAGTGGACGCGGGTGTCGCCCTTGGACTCGTTCCAGTGCCAGGCGCCGGGCACGCGCGGCGAGGTCGAGACCTTCAGGCGCCCCTCGATGCCGGCGCGCAGCTCCGGCGAGACCTTCTGCTGCTTGAAGACGATCGCGAGCGGCTGGCCCACGCCGACCTTCTCGCCGTTCTCCGGCGCGATCTGCGGCCGTACGATCTTGGCCGCGCCGGGCAGCATGGCCGCCGGCGGGGCGGGCTTCTGCGTCACCGGCGCGGGGCTCGCGG
Organism: Streptomyces luteosporeus; assembly: GCF_039532865.1. Taxonomy (NCBI): domain Bacteria; kingdom Bacillati; phylum Actinomycetota; class Actinomycetes; order Kitasatosporales; family Streptomycetaceae; genus Streptomyces; species Streptomyces luteosporeus. Next base: position 275,709 of record NZ_BAAASL010000001.1, on the reverse strand, counting down.
GCGCGGAGGAGGCCGGTGCCGCGGACTTCGCGGGCCGCTCCTCGGCCTCGGCGCCCCCGCCGCACCCGGTGACGGCCAGGCCGGCCAGGGCCAGGGCGGCGGGCAGCCCGATGCAACGGGAGAGGCGCATGGTTCTCCTACGAGTGGTGTGACGAAGCCGAGGCGGCGGGGCCTCGGCTCCGCACCATCGTAGGCAAGGTAAAGGGAGGGCAAAGCCAGCCGGAAGGACGAGCCGCCCCCGCCAGGTGGCGGGGGTCAGCCCAGCAGCTCGGGCTCGCTGCGGACGATCTGCTGGTGGAGCGGCTGGTAGTTGATCCACGCCACCAGGTCGTTGCCCAGCTGCTCGTGCGTGCGCGCGGCGTTCTCCGGGTCGATGGGCACCGGCTTGCCGGCGGCCTTGGCGGCCAGCTGCACCTGGCAGGAACGTTCCATCGTGATGAACCACCACGCCGCCGCGTCCACCGAGTCCCCCACGGTCAGCAACCCGTGGTTGCGCAGGATCACCGCCTTGTGCGACCCGAGCGTCGCGGCGATCCGCCGCCCCTCCTCCTCGTCCAGCACCACGCCCGTGTAGTCGTCGAAGAGGGCGTGGTCCTGGTAGAAGGCGCACACGTCCTGGGTGATCGGCTCCAGCAACTCCCCCAGCGACGACAGCGCCCGCCCGTACGTCGAGTGACTGTGGGCCGCGGCCACGACGTCGGGCCGGGCCCGGTGGATCTGCGAATGGATCGCGAACGCCGCCTGGTTGACGTGATAGCGGCCCTCGACGACCTGCCCGCGGTGGTTGACCATGATCAAGTCGCTGACGGTGACGTGCTTGAAGGACATCCCGAACGGATTGACCCAGAAGCAGTCCGTGAACTCCGGGTCCCGCGCGGTGATGTGCCCCGCGACCCCCTCCTCGAACCCGAACCTCCCGAACAACCGCAACGCCGCCGCCAACCGCTCCTTCCGGTACCGCCGTTCGTCCTCGACGGACGCGTGCTGCGGCGGCATGGCGAAGTGCAGCTGATCGGTGGGTATCGGCTCGGGGGCGCGTGCGCTGGCGCTGGCGCTGGCCTCGGTCATGGTGCGGGCCTCCTCCGGTGATCCGTGCCTACGGATCGGAAGCTACCGCCGGGTACGGCGGGAGGCCAGGGTCGTGCGCGACCTAGAGCCGGTCGATCCCGGTGAGGTCGATGTCCACATCGAAGGGAACCGTGGTCTTCAGCCGACCGCGGTGGACGCCGGTCGGGACGTACGCCCGCGCCTCGGGATCGAGCTCATAGGTGTGCACCACCGGCCGCCAGTCCGGCCCCGGCTCGACCCGCCAGAAGAAGGGGATGCCCGCCTCGGCGTACAGCTGGGGCTTGCGGCACCGATCGCGTTCCTCCGAGTCGGGAGAGACCGTTTCGAGAGTGAGCACGACGTCACGGCCCTCGTAACGATCCGCATGCAGGTCCCTGGCCTCGGCTTTGATCACAGCGATGTCCGGTTCGGGTGCTTGCCGCCGCCCGAGCACGACGACCATCTCGCGCACCACCTTCAGAGAGTCCGGAGCCGCTCGGAACAGGCCGTTCTGCAAGAGGCAGTTGGTCGTCGTATGGAACGCGCTCTGACGGCTTCGGTAGACGAAACTGCCGTCGATCAGCTGTGTGTGCGCCGGAAGGCCGGGAACCCGGAAGAGGTCCTCGGCGGTGAAGCCTTCGTAGGGAGGCCGCGGCCAGTCCGGGAAGAGGTCTTCGACGTCCACACTCAACCCTGGACACGCACCCGGCCGGGGCGCAGACAATCCGACCGCCGCCGCTCAAACGAGTGAGCGACGGCATCATTTCCGATCGGATCGGCTACTTCCCGTACCCGTGCTCGATCACATGTGCCGCGTTCCTGCGGTAGGAGTCCGGGTCGTCCGGCAAGCGCGTCGCCAGGCCGTCGACGTAGCGGTTGTACATGCAGAAGGCCGCCGCTATCAGGACCGTGTCGTGGATCTCCACGTCCGTCGCGCCCGCCTTGCGGGCTGCTGCCACCGACTCCTGTGTGACCTCGCGTCCGCCGCGGCGGACGAGGTCGGCCACCGTGAGGAGTGCCGTCAGTTTGTCGCTCAGGCCCGAGACGTCGTGGTCGTCCAGGACGCGGCGGACCGCCGGCAGGCCGCCGGCGAGTTGCTGGGCGGCGAGTTCGGCGTGGCCGTTGGTGCAGAAGGTGCAGTTGTTGCCGCGGGAGACGTACGCGGCGATCAGTTCCCGCTCCCCGCGGGTCAGGGTGCTCGGAGCGCGTAAGAGGGCTTCGGCGAGGTCGTTCAGGGGATCCGCCGTCCGGGGGCGGAACCGCATGAGGCCGAGGATCCCGGGTGCGTCATTGCCCACGTCGATGTGCGGCACGACCGCTCCTTCCGTTGGCGTGCCGCCACCATAGGGGCGCAAACGGCCGCGCCGCCCTCCGTCGTACGGCGTAGACGAAAGGGCGGCGCGGCTGCGGTCAGGCGGCGTGGGTCACTCCCACTCGATCGTCCCCGGCGGCTTGCTGGTGACGTCGAGGACGACGCGGTTGACGTCGCGCACCTCGTTGGTGATGCGGGTGGAGATGCGGGCCAGCACGTCGTACGGCATGCGCGTCCAGTCGGCGGTCATCGCGTCCTCGGACGAGACGGGGCGCAGGACGATGGGGTGGCCGTAGGTGCGGCCGTCGCCCTGGACGCCGACCGAGCGGACGTCGGCGAGCAGCACGACCGGGCACTGCCAGATCTCGGCGTCCAGACCGGCGGCCGTCAGCTCCTCGCGGGCGATGGCGTCGGCCTCGCGCAGCAGGTCCAGGCGCTCGCGCGTGACCTCGCCGACGATGCGGATGCCCAGGCCCGGGCCCGGGAAGGGCTGGCGCTGGACGATCTCGGCGGGCAGGCCGAGCTCCTGGCCGACCATGCGCACCTCGTCCTTGAACAGCTGGCGCAGCGGCTCGACGAGCTTGAACTCCAGGTCCTCGGGGAGGCCGCCCACGTTGTGGTGGGACTTGATGTTGGCGGTGCCGGTGCCGCCGCCGGACTCGACGATGTCCGGGTAGAGCGTGCCCTGGACGAGGAACTCGACGGGCTCGCCGTCGGCCGCGCCCTCGGCGACGATCTCGGCCTGGGCCTGCTCGAAGACCCGGATGAACTCCCGGCCGATGATCTTCCGCTTCTCCTCGGGGTCGGAGACCCCGGCGAGCGCGGTGAGGAATCGCTCCTGCGCGTCGACGACCTTCAGCTGGACGCCGGTCGCGGCCACGAAGTCCTTCTCGACCTGCTCGGTCTCGCCCTTGCGCATCAGGCCGTGGTCGACGTAGACGCAGGTCAGCTGGGAGCCGATGGCCTTCTGCACCAGCGCCGCCGCCACGGCGGAGTCCACGCCGCCGGACAGGCCGCAGATCGCCCGCTTGGTGCCGACCTGCTCGCGGATCGCGGCGACCTGCTCCTCGATGACGTTGCCGGTGGTCCAGGTGGGCTCGATGCCCGCACCGCGGTAGAGGAAGTGCTCAAGGACCAGCTGGCCGTGCGTGGAGTGCATCACCTCGGGGTGGTACTGCACGCCGTACAGCTTCTTCGCGTCGTTCTCGAAGGCCGCGACCGGCACCACGTCCGTGGAGGCGGTGACGGTGAAGCCCTCGGGCGCGGCGGAGCAGGCGTCGCCGTGCGACATCCACACCGACTGCTCGACCGGGGTGCCCTCGAAGAGCGTGGAGGAGGGCTTCGAGACGGTCAGCGGCGTACGGCCGTACTCGCGCGCACCGGTGTTGTCGACGGTGCCGCCGAGCGTCGTGGCCATCAGCTGGAAGCCGTAGCACATGCCGAAGACGGGGACGCCGGCCTCGAAGAGGGCGCGGGCGTCGTCCAGGCGCGGGGCGCCCTCCTCGTACACGGACGAGGGGCCGCCGGAAAGGATGATCGCCTTCGGCTTCTTGGCCAGGATCTCGGCGACGGGCATCGTGCTGGGCACGATCTCGCTGTAGACCCGGGCCTCACGGACACGGCGGGCGATCAGCTGGGCGTACTGCGCGCCGAAGTCGACAACGAGGACGGGGTCCGGGGTGTGGTTGTCGGGGGCGGCGGGGGGTGCTGCTGGCACGGGAGCGGCCTTCCGGCGATTGAGGAGGGGGTCTCTATTTGTCGATTCTACCGGTGCGGCGGTGCTTGCTTTTGTCTCACCATCCGAACCCGCTTGGTCCCCGGCGTCCGCGCGGGCATACTGTCGGCCATGCACATGCAGCACAGCTTCCTCTTTACCTATGGCACCGGGCCCGTCCGGCTGCCATGGTCGTGCTGCTTGAGCCGCTGATTCCACAGCGCAAGCGACTTCCCCAGGCGCCCCGGGCCGGTAAGGCCCGGGGCGCCTGTCGCTTTTCCCGGACCTGCCGCTCCGGGGGCCGATCCGGCCCCTTTGGAGAAACCCACATGTCCAGCACCACCACGACCACCACCCCCGCAGCCGCCGCCCAGGAGGGCACCGGCGCCCGCACCGGCGAGGCAGCCGACATGATCACCGACGCCCGGCGGCGGATCGACGATCTCGACGGCCACATCATCGGCCTCGTCCAGGAGCGCATCGCCGTCTCGGAGGCCATCCAGCGCGAGCGCATCGCCTCGGGCGGCCGCCGGGTGCACCTCTCGCGCGAGATGGAGATCATCAACCACTACGGCGACCAGCTCGGCCGCTCCGGCACCGTCCTCGCGATGACCCTGCTGGAGCTGTGCCGCGGCCGCGTCTGAGCACCGCATTCGCGTTCGGGCCCCGTCACTCGTACGGAGCGTGACCGCCGGCCGCTCCGCTGCGTTGCACCGGATGACCGCGCCAGCCAGGAGCGGCCCTCGAAATCCACGCGTGGCTTCCGTCCCTGTTCCTGGGCGCCCGGCACGACAGGGCGGGATCCGCCGGAGTGTGTGGCGCGCACGCACGCGCGTCGTGGGACCTCACTCCGGTGGCGAAGGCGACCGGTCAGCAGGGGACAGCAGCCCGGCCGCCACTATAGGGCGGTCGGTTCCGGGGACGCCTGGAACCGACCGTATCCGGTCGAAACGGTTGCGCCCGGCAGGCGCATCCCCCACGATGCAAAAGGGACGCACCAAGTCCCTCGCTCCGAACTGCCATTGGTTGGACCACAGCCCGCGGCGCTCCCCCCGGCGCCGCTCCGCGGCACCGACCCTGCCCTGATCTCGGTGCCGGCAGTCAAGGGCCCCGAGGCCGCCCCGCCGCCCCCGCGGTGGCGGCCCGGGGCCCTTCGCGTAGCGCCCCGTAGGGGGCGCGCCCCGTCAGGGGCGCGGGGAACTGCGCGATCAGCCACGACGCGCCCGCGGATGGCGTGCCACCCCGGGGCCCGGGCGCAGCACGGCACTCCCTCTGCGGGCGCATCGTGGCTTGTCGCGCAGTTCCCCGCGCCCCTTACGGGGCGCTGGGCTTCGGCGGCACAGGCGGCACCGGGAGCATCGGTAGTCGTAGGGCGCCGAAGGCGTCCTTGGGCACTGCCGGGTCCCGGGGCTCGACGGCCGCCACGCGCCGGTACGCGCTTCCCTGCGCCGGGCGTGGATCGGCCTCCCCCTTGTTGGGCCAGAAGGCCATCGCCCGCTCCGCCTGCGCCGTGATCGTCAGCGACGGGTTGACCCCGAGGTTCGCGGAGACGGCCGAGCCGTCGACCACGAGGATCCCCGGGTGCCCGTACAGCCGGTGGTACGGGTCGATCACGCCCGTCGCGGCGTCGGCGCCGATCGGGCAGCCGCCGATGAAGTGGGCGGTGAGCGGGGTGCCGATCAGCTCGCCGAGGTTGCTGCCCGGGAAGCCGTTGATCTCCCGTGCGAGGTGCTCGGCGGCCGCGGCGGCCTGCGGGATCTGCTTCGGGTTCGGTGCGCCGTGCCCCTGCCGGGCCGTGAGCAGGCCCTTGCCCGGGTGCCGGGTGCGCCGGTGGGTGGTCAGGGAGTTGTCCAGGGACTGCATGACGAGTCCGATGATCGTGCGCTCCGACCAGCGGTGGGTGGACAGCGACAGCACCGCCTGCACCGGGTGCAGGGCGCAGCGCACGGCGAAGGCCAGTGGCCGCGGCAGCCGGGAGCCGACCGGCACCTGCGGGATGGACAGCAGGCCCATCGCGTTGGAGCCCTTGCCGTAGCGGACGGGCTCGATGTGGGTGTGGGCGTCGGGGTGGACGGAGGAGGTGATGGCCACGCCCTGGGTGAAGTCCGCCCGGCGCGCGCCGTGGGGCGCCTTGCGGTAGCGCGCGTCGATGGTCTGCGCCCCCACCAGCGCCTCGGAGTTGGTCCGCGTCAGGGTGCCGAGCCGCGCGGAGATCCGCGGCAGCAGGCCCCGGTCCTTCATGGTGTGCAGCAGCGTCTGCGTGCCGTACGTACCGGCGGCGAGCACCACGTAGCGCGCCCGGAGCACGAGCGGGCGCGCTCGCCGTGCTCCGCGCCGGCGGTCGGTCGGCACGGTCACGACGCGGTGCCCGCCGGCGCGGTGCTCGGTGACGGCCACCACCGTCGTCATGGGGTGGATGACGGCGCCGGCGCGCTCGGCGAGGTACAGGTAGTTCTCGTTGAGGGTGTTCTTCGCGCCGTGCCGGCACCCCGTCATGCACTCCCCGCACTCGGTGCACGCGCGCCGCTCGGGCCCCGCCCCGCCGAAGTACGGGTCGGGGGCCGCCTCGCCGGGCGCGGCCCGTACCGCACCGTCGCCGTCCTCGCCGTCGCCGAAGAACACGCCCACGGGCGCGAGGTGGAAGGTCTCCCCCACCCCCATCCGCTCGGCCGCCGCCTTCAGGTGCACGTCCGAGGGGGTCGTCGTGGGGTTGAGCCGGACGCCGAGCATGCGCTGCGCCTGCTCGTAGTACGGGCGCAACTCGTCCTCCCAGTCGGTGACCGGCGCCCACTGGGGGTCGTCGAAGAACGCCTTGGGCGGCACGTAGAGGGTGTTGGCGTAGTTCAGCGAACCGCCGCCGACGCCCGCGCCCGCCAGCACCATGACGTTGCCGAGCAGGTGGATGCGCTGGATGCCGTACAGCCCCAGTGCCGGGGCCCACAGGTAGTTGCGCAGGTCCCAGGAGGTGCGCGGCAGCGTCTCGCGCGTGAAGCGGCGTCCCGCCTCCAGCACGCCGACGCGGTAGCCCTTCTCCGTCAGGCGCAGGGCCGCGACGGCCCCGCCGAAGCCGGAGCCGACGACCACGACGTCGTAGTCAAATCCCTCGTCTTCCTTGCCTTCCTTGCCCTCGCTCACGCCTGCCGCCCCTCTAGCGCAGTCGGATGGCCTTCAGCAGCCGCAGCCCGTTCGTCATCAGCCGGGCGTACTGCTCGTCGTCCAGCCCGAAGGCCGGCCCCATCGGCACCAGCCGCTGCTGCACGACGGACTGGGCCTCGGTGTACTTGAGGATGCCCTCGGTGCCGTGCCGCCGACCCAGACCGGAGTCTCCCATGCCGCCCATGGGGGTGCGGGCGCTTCCGTACGCCGCCGCGTACGCCTCGTTCACGTTGACCGTGCCGGCGCGCAGGCGGGCCGCGAGCGCCCGGCCGCGCCGGCCGTCGCGCGTCCAGACGCTGGCGTTCAGGCCGTACGGGGTGGCGTTGGCGGCGCGGACGGCCTCGTCCTCGTCGTCGAAGCGGTACACCGACACCACCGGGCCAAACGTTTCTTCTGTGCACACCGCCATCGGGTCGTGCACGCCCTCCAGGATCGTCGGCTCGTAGAACAGCGGCCCGACGTCCGGCCGGGCGCGGCCGCCGGCCAGGACGGTGGCGCCCTTGGCGACCGCCTCGTCCACGTGCCGCGTCACCGTCTCCAGCTGCCGCCGCGAGACCAGCGAGCCCATGTCCGCCCCGTACGCCAGCGCCGTGCCGAGCCGCAGCGCCCTGGTGCGGGCGACGAAGCGGCGCAGGAAGTCGTCGGCCACCGCTCTGTGCACGTAGAGCCGCTCTATGGATATGCACAGCTGGCCGGCGGAGGAGAAGCAGCCGCGCACGGCGCCGGCCGCCGCCCGGTCGAGGTCGGCGTCGGGCAGCACGAGCATGGCGTTCTTGCCGCCGAGTTCGAGCGAGCTGCCCACGAGGCGCTCCGCCGCGCCCCGGGCGACCTCCCGGCCGACCCGCGTGGAGCCGGTGAAGGAGACGTAGTCGGCGTGCGCCACGACGGCCGGGCCGACGACGGGGCCCTCGCCGAGGACGACCTGCCAGACCTCCTGCGGCAGCCCGGCCTCGACGAGCAGGTCGCGGGCCCACAGGGCGGTCAGGGCGGTCTCGGTGTCGGGCTTCATCACGACCGCGTTGCCCGCGGCGAAGGCCGGCAGCGCGTCGCCGACGGACAGTTCGAGGGGGTAGTTCCAGGGCGCGATCTGTCCCACGACGCCGCGCGGCACGCGCAGTTCGGTGACGTGGGTCAGCACGGGCAGGACGCCCACGTGCCGCCGCGGCCGCAGGTGGGCGGGCGCGCCGCGCCCGTAGTAGCGGGCGGCGACGGCGACCGCCTGCACCTCCTCGTGGGCGTGCAGCCTGCTCTTGCCGGTCTCCAGCTGGATCAGGTCGAGGATCTCCGACTGGCGGGCCAGCAGCAGGTCGTGGAAGCGCAGCAGGACGGCCGCCCGCCGCCGCACGGGCAGGGCGGCCCAGGCGCCGTGTGCCGCCCGCGCCCGGTCGAAGGCGACTGCGACGTCCTCGGGCGTCGACTCCGGGAGCTCGGCGAGCACCTCGCCGGTGAGCGGCGTGTGGCAGGCGGTACGGCCGCCCGAGCCCACCACGGACCGCGTGAGGCGGGCGACGAGAGCGGGGGTGACCACGTCGGCGGCGGTACGGGCGCCCGCCGGGGCGACGGGGTTGCCATCGGTGACTGTTCCAGTGTCCAGCGCGTCCGTCATGCGGGTGAGCGTATGCGGGGCGGGACACTTTGGGTACCCGTCGGTAACGAAAACAGGTCGGCTCATTTCCTGCCGCGCGACCGGTACTTGATCAAGGCGACGAGACCGGCTGCGTCCGGACGAACGTGGACAGCGCCGTGTCGAAGTACTGCCTGCCCTCGTCCGCCTTGCCGACCGGTGAGGACACCCACACGTCGTACATCCGCTCGCCCTCGTCCCACGCCAGGTCGTAGGTGTGCCGGGCACCGACCGGGGCCCGGCTCTCCTGCTCCGCGAAGCCGTTCCAGGTGAACTCCCAGGACGCCGCCCGGTTGCCGTGGTGCGTGGTGCGCTCGACCCGGCCGTCCCGGTAGCCGGGGTAGCGGTCGGGGGCGACGGCCGCGGAGCTGCGCATCGCCGCGATCGGGCCGCCCTCCTGGACGTCCTGGATGAGCACGCCGATGCGGAACTCCTTGCCCGGCGCGTAGTAGAAGACCCGCGGCGGTTCGAAGGAGCGGGTGAAGCCGTCCGGCACGGCCATCGCGAAGCCGGCCGGGTCCTGCACCGCGTGGTAGCCCGCGGGGGCCGCCACCGACGCGCTGGCCGGCGGGGGCGGCAGGGAGGGCGGCGGGAACTGCTGCGTGCGCACGGCGGCGCTCGGCGGCCGGTCGTCCAGGGCGGCCTCCCGGTCGCGCTGCATCAGCAGGGCCGCCACCCCGGCGCCCATGCCGGCCAGCGTGACGACGGTCAGGGCCGCCATCAGCGCCGTACGCCCCCGGGCACCGCCGACCGGGTCGCCCACCGGGGCACTCACCGGGTCGCTCACCGGGTCGCTCACCGGCAGCAGCGGCTCGCGGCGGGTCGGGGCGGGCGGCAGGGGGCGTGCGGCCGGGGCGGGCAGCACGCCGGACTCCAGGTACGCGCGCAGGAGCCGCTCGGCCTCGTCCGGGCCCATCCGGCGGGCCGGGTCGCGCTCCAGCAGCCCCCGCACCACCGGCAACAACGGCCCCGTGACCCCCGGCGGGCGGATCTCGTCGTAGACGACGGCGTGCAGGATGCCGCCCAACGAGTCCCGGTGGAAGGGCGATTCCCCCTGCATCGCCGTGCACAACAGCACCCCCAGCGACCACAGGTCCGACTCCGGCCCCGCCCGGCCGCCCGACATCCGCTCCGGCGCGGTGTACTCGGGCGAGCCCACGAACGCCCCCGTCTCCGTGATCGTGGTGACGCCCGAGACCTGCGCGATGCCGAAGTCGGTGAGCACCACCCTGCCGGTGGCCTCCTCCAGCAGGACGTTCGGCGGCTTGATGTCCCGGTGCAGCACCCCGCTGGCGTGCGCCGCGCGCAGCGCGCCCAGCAGCGCCACCCCGATCCGGGCCGCCTCCCGCGGCCCCACCGGCCCCTGCGCCGACAGGCGCGCGGACAGCGAACGGCCCTCGACGAGCTCCATGACGATCCAGGGCCGGCCGTCCTGCTCGACGATGTCGTGCATCACGATGACGTTCGGATGCTTGATCAGCGCCACCGTGCGCGCCTCGCGCAGCAACCGGTCGCGCTGCGCCCGGGCCTCCTGCGCGGACAGCTGGTCGTCCACGTGCAGCTCCTTGACGGCCACCTGACGACCGAGCAGCTCGTCCGTGGCGCGCCAGACGGTGCCCATGCCGCCGCGCCCGATCTTCCGGCCCAGCCGGTACCGCCCTGCGACGAGTCCGCCGTGCGCGGCGTAGGGGGTGCCCATAGGGCCATATTGCCCCACATCCCCGGGCCCGACCGGGCCCGTACCGGTCGGCTTCACTCGGTGCCCTCCTCCTCGGGGGTGAATCGGCCCCACCAGTGCACCGCACCGTCATAAACGCCGCATGAACGTCCGTTGGACCCGCAGGTGGGACACCGGGTGGCAGCCGCGGGCACCCGCCCGGCCCCCACCTGGCCCCCGCCGCTGCTCACATCCGCGACAGCGACGCCGTCGCGTACAGCACGTCGGTCACCGCCTCCTGGTCGCCGAGCGAGCCCGCGGCCGCGTCCTCCGGGGCGACGCGGCCGGCCGCCAGCCGGCAGAACTCGACCGCGTCCAGGGCGACGTGGGCCACGGAGTGCTCCGGGGTCGCCGCGGCCGCCGGGGAGTCCAGGGGGACGTACCAGTGGCCGCCCCCGCGGCCCTCGATCTCCAGGTGCAGGGTGCGGCCGGGGCTGCCGGCCGTGACCAGGGCGCGCGGTGGCGGGGCGAGCCCCGCCCGGCGGCGGGCCGCTATGGCACCGGGCAGGAGCCGGGCCGCCAGGTCGATCAGCGCGTTGAGGTGGCCGGCCGCGGGTGGCCCGTACGGATAGTCGACGGCCTCGGCGATGTCCTCGGCGTGCACCCAGCACTCGAAGGCGCGGTCGAGGAAGGCGTCGCGGACCGGCAGCCCGAACGGCCCGTACGGCACGGGCAGCTCGGCGGCGCCGCCGCCCGCGAAGGAGACCGTGCGCACCAGGGCGCGGCCCTGGTCGCGCCAGGCGGCGTGCGCCTCGCGCGGTGGGCCGCCGGCGGCGGCCCACAGGGTGTGGGTGCGCTCCTCGGGCGAGGAGACGCCCGCGGCCTCGCCCAGCGGATCGGGCATGCCGAGGGCGGCCGCCACGATGCCGTCGACCGCCGTCAGGTGGCCGATGACGCCGGCCACGGTGGCCTCGCAGCCGGTGGTGTGCCGGCCGTCGAACCAGCGCAGGCGCACCGGAGCGCGCCATTCCGCCTCGCCGATGTCGCGCAGCAGCGCGTCCAGCCGGGCGGTCTCCGCCTCGTACGGCGCGGCCCACCCGGGCACCGGGATGCGCGGCGGGCGGCGGCCGAGCGCGCCGGCCAGCACGCGGGAGCGCAGGCCGGGGTCGAGGTCCAGGCTGTCCTCCGGGTGCAGCAGGGCGACGGCGTCGCGCAGCCGCGCCGCCTCGTCGGAACAGGGGGCGCAGCCGGGCAGGTGGGCCTCGACGGCGGCGCTCTCCTCGGCCGAGCACGCGGCCAGGGCCCAGGCGCCGAGCAGGGACTTGAGCACGGCGTGGGGGACGGCCGGCGCCGGCAGCGGGGCGGGCCGGGGCGCCGTGCTCATCGCAGCGCCCTCCCGAGGCCGGGAGGGGCGACGGCGTGCGGGGCGTCGTGGGCCGTGGACAGCAGTTGTAAGCCCAGCCTGAGCCGGCGGCGCGCCTCGTCCTCGGTGACGCCGAGGACGGCGGCGGTCTGGCGGTAGTCGAGCCGGCGCAGGTAGGCGCAGTCGAGGGCGGCGCGCAGGGGCGCGGGCATGGAGGTGACGATGTAGTCGGCGCGGGCGGCGGCGCTGGCGGCGCGCACCTTCTGCTCGGTGCGCTCCGCGGGCCGGCCGTCGTCGTCCTCGGCCTGCCGCAGCCGGCTGACGGCCTGTCCGTGGGCGAGGGAGGCGATCCACGAGCGCAGGGAGCCGTGCCGGGGGTCGTACGCCTCGGGGTGCTCCCACACGTACCCGAACACCTCGCGGGTGACGCCGTCGGCGCCGCGCTCGTCGCCCAGGACGCGGTGGGCCATGCCGTGCACGAGGGAGGCGAAGCGGTCGTAGAGCTCGCCGAGCGCCGCGGCCTCGCCGTGGGCGAGGCGTTGCTGCATCCTGCGGTCCCAGCGCGGTGGTACGTCGTTGTTCCCCATGACCGGCCCCCTCACCGTACGCACTGCTGTACGTCTGTACGCCCTCCCGCCGAATGTAACCACCGGGTACGACACCGCACGAGCGGTTGGGGCGAATCCCGGTGACGCTCTTTCGCCGCACCGGCTTCTCTGCTATAGGGCATCACTTTGCGGCGATTGCTGGCCAATGATGCCGATCGATGTCGACCGCACATGAACGAATGTGCCGATGTGTTATGCGGGTGTGACCGGATCTATGGGGATTAAGGGTTCGAGCTGGGCATAGGCTCAACAGCGGTCGGCTTCTGCCGCGGATGTGGATCGCGGCGTTTCACATGGCGTCCCACGGGGGAAGCGCCAGGCAGCCATACCGCGGAAGGGTCCATTCCGAAGGAACGGAAGACCGAGTGAAGGGGCTCGATCGCGTGACGTTGAAGGTGTTGGAGCACGAGCAGGGCGAGTGGGCCGTGCTCCAGGTCTGCGGCGAAATGGATCTGGTGACCTCTCCCTCGGTGCGGCAGCACGTGCACGACGCCGTCGCCGACGGCCGCCGGAGCCTCGTGCTCGACCTCGGGGAGGTCCGCTTCTGCGACTCCAGCGGCGTCGGCGTGCTCATCGCCGCCCGCCGCCTGATGCGCTCCTGCCAGGGCCGGCTGCGGCTGATCCTGCCGGCCCAGGGCGCCGTGGAGGGCTCGCACGTCAACAGGGTGCTCTCCGCACTGGGCGTGCGCCGGCTCTTCGACGTCTACCCCGACCTCGACAGCGCCACCGACGGCCGGGACGCGCCCGAGGAGCGCACCGACCCGCTGTCCGCCTGACGGCACGCCGCATCCCCTCAGCGCTGCCCGTACGGCAAGCGCGCCCGTACGACGAACCCGCCGTCGTCCGTCGCGTGCGCCCGCAGCGTCCCGCCCAGGCTCTGTGCCCGCTCCCGCAGGCCCACCAGCCCGTGACCGCCGCCGGGCAGCCCCGGCGCCGGCACGGCCGCGTCCGCCGGCCCGTTGCGGACCTCCACGTCCAGCCCGGACGCGTCCTGCGTCACCCGCACCCGCACCTTCGCGCCCGGCGCGTGCTTGCGCACGTTGGTCAGCGCCTCCTGCACCGTACGGAACGCGGCCCGTTCCACGGCCTCCGGGCGCTCGACCGCCGGGTCGCACCCGTCCTCGAAGGTGACGTCCAGCGCGCTCAGCTCGACCAGCCGCGGCAGGTCCGACAGCCGCGGCTGGGGGGTGAGCTCCTCGGTGTCCGCGCCGGCCGCCCGCAGGATGCCGACCATGTGCCGCAGCTCGTCCAGCGTGCGCACCGACAGCTCCCTGATCGTGCGCGCGCCCTCGCGGGCCCGGCCGTCCTCGGTGCTGATCTGCACCGCGCCTGCCTGCAGGCTGATCAGGCTGACCTGGTGGGCGACGACGTCGTGCATCTCCCGGGCCAGCCGGGCCCGTTCGGTGGCCAGCACCCGGTCGGCCAGCAGCCGGTCCTCGCGGGCCCGGCTGCGGGTGAGCTCCTCCAGCCGGCCCGCCAGCTCGCCGCGGGTGCGCACGAGCAGCCCGAAGGCGATGGGCGTGGTGGCCACGACGACCGCGTCGAGCAGGTCCACGCCCGTCTGCCGGCGGTTCAGGGCCAGGCTCGTCACCGGGTACGGCAGGAACTGCGCGGCCGCCATCAGCAGCCCCGCACCGGCCAGCAGCCGCCGGTCGGTACGCCGCGAGGCCACCGTGTACAGCGCGAACATCGGCGCCAGCCAGACGAAGGAGAAGTACATCCCCGGCAGCGTGAGCAGGAAGACCGTCACCGGCAGGCGCCGGCGCAGCGGCAGCACCACCGCCGCCAGCAGCGACGTCCACAGCGGCAGGCCCGGCTTCAGGCCGTTGACCAGCAGCGCGTCGCCCATCGCGAAGAGGGCCGGCCCCAGCACCGGCGCCCACGACGGCAGCCGGGCCGGCCGGACGGTGCGCCACCGGCTCACCGCTCACCGCGCCCGTGGTGATGCCCCCGGCCCTCCGCGGGCCGCGCCTCGCCGCCCACCAGACCCGCCCGGTCCGCGATGATCGCGGCCTGGACGCGGTTGAGGCCGCCCAGCTTGCCGAGCACCGCCCGCACATGGTCCTTGACCGTGCTGGGCGCCAGCCCCATGCGCGCCGCGATCTGCGGATTGGCCAGCCCCTCGCCCAGGTGCCCGAGCACCTCCCGCTCCCGCGGGGTCAGCGAGCGCACCGCCTCCGCGGCGGTGCCGGCGGCGTCGGCCGCCAGGTAGCCGCCGATGACCGCCCGGGTCACGCCCGGCGCCAGCACGCTGCGGCCCGCGGCCAGGGCCCGTACGGAGCGGACCAGTTCCTCGGGGTCGGTGTCCTTCAGCAGGAAGCCCGTCGCGCCCGCGCGCAGCGCCGCCGCGACGTACTCCTCCGTGTCGAAGGTGGTCAGCATGGCCACCACCGGCGGCTCCGGCCGCTCGCGCAGCGCCCGCAGCACCGTCAGGCCGTCCACGTCCGGCATCCGGATGTCCAGCAGGACGACGTCCGGCGCGCACTCCTCGACGGTGGCCACCGCCCGGCCGCCGCCGCAGTCGCCGACCACCTCGACGTCCGGTGCCGTCCCCAGGATCATGCGCAGCCCGGAGCGGACGAGCTGCTCGTCGTCCACCACCACAACGCGGATCACCGTCCGTTACCTCTTCATTCTCCGCCGGCCCTCTTCTCCCACCGGGATCCCTCCAGCCTGCCCCACCCCCGGCAGGGCAGCGGGGGCACCCCCGCCGACCGGAGGGGGTGGGCCCGGACCACAGACGGATTCCCCCCGACCGCCCCGGGGCGGCAGAGTGCTGTCCATGCTGCACCATGTGGGGCCGGGCCCCCGGAGACCGGCCCGCGCATGGCGCGCCCGCACGCTGGTCGCGGCCGGTGTCTGCACCGCCGCCCTCGCGACCGGCTGCGGCCCGCAGTCGCAGGCCGCCGCGCCCCCCGCCCGCGGCGGCCTGTCCGTTTCCTACGACGTGCCCACGGCCGGCGAGAGCGACGAGCGCGCCTTCCTCAAGGAACGGCGGCTGCCCGAGCGCGTCGCCGACGACCTCAACGGCTCGCTGCGGCTGCGCAAGCGCATCGACATCATCGGCACCACGTGCAAGAAGGACGCCACGCCCGAGTACGACCCGGAGACCGCGCGCATAGTGCTGTGCTACGGGTTCGTCCGCGAGGTCCGCTCGATGTTCGAGGCCGACGGGGCCGCCGCCCCCGCCGACCGCACGGCGGGCGTGATCAGCGAGACGCTCTACCACGAGGCCGCCCACGCCCTCATCGACCGGCTCGACCTGCCGTTCACCGGGCGCGAGGAGGACGTCGCCGACCAGTTCGCCGCCTACCGGCTGCTCGACCAGGGCGCCCCCGGCCGCGCCGCGCTGCTGGCCGCCGCCGACAACTACGCGCAGTACGCGCGCGAGAGCGACCCCTCCGACACCGACCCCTCCGACGAGCACGCGCCCGACGCCGTGCGCAGCGCCAACTACCGCTGCTACCTGTACGGCGCGGCGCGCGGCCCCGCCGCCGGCGAGCGGCCCCGGCTCGTCGACGGCAAGCGGCTGTCGAAGGAACGGGCCGCGCTGTGCGAGCAGGAGTACGCGAGCCTGCGCCGGGGCTGGACCCGCCTGCTGGCGCCGTACGCGGCGGCCCGGCGCTGACGGCTCACGGGCGCTGACCCTTCACGGGTGCTGACGGCTCACGGGCGCCGACCGCGCATGGGCGCCGGCCGCTCACGGGCGCGTCCAGAACGGCGGTGCCGACGGTGCCGGGCCCAGCGTGGTCGTGCCGGGCGCGGCCCGGTGGCCGAGCCCGGTGCGGTACGCGTCCAGCGCCGCCTCCGTACGCCCCGTACGCCGCAGCAGGTCGCCCAGCAGCCGGCACAGATCGGCCAGGTCCCCCGCCGCGCCCGTGCGTTCCAGCAGGGACAGCGCCGCGCAGTAGTGCTCCTCCGCGGCCTCGGTGTCGCCGCTCTCCTCCGCGATGAGCCCCAGCAGCCGGTGGGCGCCGCCGGCGTGGACGGCGCCGCGCTCGGCGCCCAGGGCGTGCGGCGACAGCAGCGGCCGCAGCAGCGCCTCGGCCTCCGCGGCCTTGCCGCGACGGCGCAGCACGTCCGCCAGCTCCACCTCCACCTGCACGGTGAACAGGGCCGCGCGCTTGGAGGCCAGCATGTCGCGGGCGGTGCGCAGCTCCGTCTCGGCCTTGCGCAGGTTGCCGTCCTGGGCGTGGACGTAGCCGCGCATCCAGTGGCAGTGGGCGAGCTCGGTGCGGATGTGCAGCTGCTGGTAGAGCTCCTGGGCCTTGGCGAGGGAGGCGTCGGCGTCCGCGATGCGGCCCTCGGCGATCAGGGTGCGGGCCACGCCCCGGTGCATGCCGGCGACGAGCGCCGGGTCGTCCACCTGGGGTGCGAGCGCGAGGGCGAGCTCGGCGGCGTGCGCGGCCCGGGCGTGCGCCCCCATGTCCATGTACGGCGCGATGGCGGCGGTGTAGAGCAGCAGCAGGGCGTTCGGGTCGTGCATGCCGGAGGCGTTGAGCTCGTCGAGCGCGGTCTCCAGCAGGTAGCAGGCGTAGCGCAGCTCCCCCGCCAGCAGATGGGCGGTGGCGCGGCCGCGCAGCGCGGGCACGCGGCGCGGCAGCGGCTCGCGCGCGAGCAGCGCCTCCGCCTCGGCGAACAGATCGCGGGCACTGGTCAGTTCGCCCGTCTCCAGGGCGCAGTCGCCGAGCCCCAGCAGGGCGGTGAACTCCTCCCCCGGCAGGCCCAGCCCGGCCGCCTCCGTGCGCAGCGCCGCGAAGAGGCCGGCCGCGTCGGCAGCATCCCCTGTGGCCAGGGTGCGCCGGGCGTCGGTCAGCCGCAGCCGCAGGTCGGTGGCCAGGTGCGGGGGCCGGCCGGTGGCCAGCTCCTCGACCGTGGTGCCGAGCCGGCCGGCGAGGTGGCGCAGGGCGGTCTCGGAGGGCCGTACGCGCCCGGCCTCCAGGGTGGAGACGTACGCGGCGGTATAGGCGGGTTCGGCCAGTTGCTTCTGGGTCAGCCCCTTCTCCGTCCGTAGCCGCAGGACGCGGCGTCCGATGTCACCGGGCTCGTCCATCGGTATGCCGTGGGTGCTGTTCTCGGCCACTTCCGCCCCTCGGTACATTGCGCGCGTCGATCACGCCGTACGTTAAATCTGCTTACGTGAGGATGTAACCGTGCCATCCGTGCCGAAGTCGCCCGCGCTCACCCGGGTGGGGGACACCGTCCGGCAACCCGGGCTCGTACTGACCGATCGCTTCTTCGACGTCCCCCTCGACCACGCCCGACCCGACGGCGAGCAGATCCGCCTCTACGGGCGCGAGGTCGTCGCCGCCGGGCGGGCCCACGAGGACCTGCCGTGGCTCGTGTACCTGCAGGGCGGCCCCGGCTTCCCCGCCGGGCGCCCCGTAGGACGCGAGAACTGGCTCGACCGCGCCCTGCAGGAGTACCGGGTGCTCCTGCTCGACCAGCGCGGCACCGGCCGCTCCACCCCCGCCAACCGGCAGACGCTGCCCCTGCGCGGCACCCCGCAGCAGCAGGCCGACTACCTCGCCCTCTTCCGGGCGGACTCCATCGTCCGCGACTGCGAGCACATCCGCCCCCGGCTCACCCGCGGCCGCCCCTGGAGCGTGCTCGGGCAGAGCTTCGGCGGCTTCTGCGCGGTCACCTACCTGTCGTACGCACCCCACGGCCTCGCCGAAGTCCTCATCACCGGCGGGCTGCCCGGACTGACCGCCGACGCGGACGCCGTCTACCGCGCGGCCTACCCGCGCATGGAGCGCAAGACCCTCGCCCACTACGCCCGCTACCCCGGCGACGAGGCCGCGGCCCTGCGCATCGCCGAACACCTCGCCGGCACGCGGGAAGTGCTGCCCGACGGCAGCGAGCTGACCGTGGCCGCCTTCCAGCAGCTGGGCATCCTCCTCGGCTCCGGCGACGGCTCCCACCGGCTGCACTACCTGCTGGAGGACGCTTTCGTCCCGACGACCGCCGGCCCCCGGCTCTCGGACTCCTTCACCGAACAGGCCGCCGCCCTGCTCTCGCGCGCCGGCAGCCCGCTCTACACGCTCCTCCATGAGGCCATTTATGCCCAGGACGGGCGGCCGACGCACTGGTCCGCGGACCGCATACGCGCGGAATTCCCGCAGTTCGAACGGCACTTCGAGGGCGACGGGCCGCTGCTGTTCACGGGCGAGACCGTCCATCCCTGGATGCTGGAGACCCAGACGGCCCTGCGCCCGCTGCGCCGCACCGCGGAACTGCTGGCCGAGCGCGAAGGCTGGACGCCCCTGTACGACGCGGACCAGTTGGCCCGCAACGAGGTGCCGGTCGCGGCCGCCGTCTACCACGACGACCTGTTCGTCGACACCGCCCACTCGCTGCAGACGGCCCGCTCCATCGCGGGGCTGCGCACATGGGTGACCGACGAGTACGAGCACGACGGCGTACGGGCCGGCGGCGGCAGGGTGCTGGACCGCCTACTGCGGCTGGCGCGGGACGAGGCGTGAACCTCATGTAACGCTGCGTGGTAAGAAATTGACGGGTGATCACCCATTGTCATACCCCTCTCGAAGCCTCTACGTTAAGCGACGCCTTAACGCGACTTAACTCACCGCTTTAGGCGGTGGGTTTCGCTTCCGAGAGGAAACCCCCCATGCGCAGACGAATATCCGCAGTGGCGGGCGTGGCAGCAATAGCCGCGCTCGCTACCGCTGCCGGCACCGGTGCCGGCAGCGCGTCGGCCGCCCCGCACACCACCCCCCGCCAGTCCGTCGAGTACTTCACCGAACCCGGCGGCCACCCCCACCACCGCACCGTCCCCGCCTCCCCCACCTCGCCCCGGCAGCTGGTGCGCCCCGGCGGCAAGGCCCTCAAGGGCGACGGCGCCGTCACCTCCATCGTCAACAACGGGCCCGTCGGCTCCAAGCTCGACGTCGTCTTCATCGGCGACGGCTACACCGCCGACCAGCAGCAGGCCTTCCACGACGCGGTCCGCACCAAGTGGGCGAAGATGTCGGCCGTCGAGCCCTACGCCTCGTACAAGGGCCTGTTCAACGTCTGGGCCGTCGACGCCGTCTCCCAGGACTCCGGCGTCTCCGGCGACCCCGCCCAGGGCGTCGTCAAGAACACCGCCCTGGGCTCCGCCTTCTTCTGCGACGGCGTCGAGCGCCTGCTGTGCGTGGACACCGGCAAGGTCGAGACCTACGCCGCCAAGGCCCCCGCCGCCGACCTCGTCGTCGTCCTCTCCAACTCCACCAAGTACGGCGGCGCCGGCTACAACGACGTCAAGTCGCAGGTCGGCTACGACGGCATCGCCACGGCCTCCTCGAACAACGACAAGTCCGACCAGGTCGCCGTCCACGAGACGGGCCACTCGCTGGGCAAGCTCGCCGACGAGTACCAATACGACGAGTACGGCACGTACACGGGCAACGAGCCGTGGGAATCCAACATCACCAAGACCGCCACCGGCGCCAAGTGGTCCCGCTGGGCCGGCCAACCCTCACCCGACGGCGGCACGGTGGGTGCCTACGAGGGCGGCGGCTACTACCCCAAGGGCATCTACCGCCCCACGGAGAACTCGATCATGCGGTCGCTGGGCCGCGAGTTCAACCTGCCCGGCCGCGAGGCGATGATCGCCGGCTTCTACCGGCACGCGAGCGTGATCGCCCCCGCCGACGGCACCACCGGCAACGGCGACCGCGTCGGCCGCAACACCCGCATAGCCGTCCGCGAGGGCGCCCCGGCGACGACGTCCCTGTACTGGTACGTGGACGGCCACGAGGTCAGCTGGGCCCGCAACCGCACCGCGGTCACCCCCCGCACCCTGGGCGTCCCCACCGACGGCACCCCCCACTGGGTGACGGCCTGGGCCCTCGACCAGAACCCGGCGGTACGGGACCCGGCAGTGACCCAGAAGATGCGCACGGCGCTGAGGTGGCAGGTCAGCGGCAGCTGACGACGGGGCGCTCCGCGCTGCGGGTGCGGCCCGGTGGGTCGGGTGGCGGAGTGTGCGCTGCGCCGCTGCGCGGCTGAAGAGCGAACCCCGCAAGGCGCAGGCACCCCAGGAGGGCAGTGAAACCCGCCGCTTCGCCGCTTGGCAGCGTTACCCCTCACCGCCAGGGCACTCCCCGCGAGTGCTCGCGCCGCCAAGACGGCACCCAACCCGGTTCGGGCCCTCCTGACAGCGCAGCGAAGCGGAGCGGCCTGTCCCCGGCGAGGGGAAACGCTGCCAGTACGGGGCGCGCCCTCAAGCCGCGCAGCGGCGACCCTCACTCCGCCGGAACAACGGCCCGGGGCACCACCCCCGCCCCGGGCTCCCCCTTCCAGCCGCGCAGCGGGTGGGCCCCCAGGGCGCAGTCCGGCCCTCCGCCCCCCAAGCCGCGCAGCGGCGCAGCGCACACTCCACCACCAAACCCACCCACCCGCAGTCAGACGGCGCCCCCGCACTTCACCCCCGCAACCGGAACCACACCTGCTTCCCGACCAGTTGCCGGCCCTCGCCCCAGGTCCACGTCTCGCCGGACTCGGCGGCGAGGCTGCGCATGATCCTCAGGCACCTACGGCCCTCGACCGACCGCGGCTCGTACACCTTCACGCGACCACCCGAGGATGTCGTCCCCACGGATACCCACACGTCCGGCCCCCGCAGGGTGACCTCGATGTCGATCGGGTCGGGCGTGCGCGGGATCATGTGCGTCACGGCATCGGACACGCACACCCGGGCGTCGTCGACGAGACCCGGCGGCTGGGTGCCGGCCAGCACCACCCCCAGCAGGTCACGGGCCACCCTGGCCGTCGGCGGAGCCGTCGGCACGGTGAAACGGTAGGTCTCACCTGTCACGAGGTCGATGGTGCTGGGGCTGCTGAGCGTCGTTCTGCGCATGCGGATCTCCCAACGGTGGTAGTCGCGCGCAACCTCACGTCGTCCGTGGCTCGGCCGTCCCCCGGGTGCCCAACAGGCATGCAGACGGCTGCACTTCGGGTCTTCCCGGTGTACTGCGCGGTGCCACGTGGGACCTTAGGGCCCACCTGTGGGACGGTGCAACAGTGGGACTTCGGGTACAAGGGTTTGAGACGTGGCACAGTAGGGCGGCACACTCGACGAGGCAGAGGGAGGGCCGATGCCGCCAAGGAGCTACCCCACCGCGCGACAGCGCCGACTCGGCGCCGAGCTGCGCAAGCTCCGCGAAAAGGCCGGCTTGTCCGGCAGTCAGGTCGCCGCTTACCTGGGCGGCGAGCGCGCACAGGTAAGCCACATCGAATCCGGCCGGTACGGCATCAGCGCGGAGAGGGTCCGGCGCTTGGCCGCCCATTACTCCGCCACGGACAAGCACCTCATCGATGCACTCGCCGCCATCGCGGACGAGCGCAGTAAGGGTTGGTGGGAAGAGTACCGGGGGATACTGTCGCCGGGATTCCTCGACCTGTCAGAGCTTGAGCACCACGCGACATACCTTCGTGCCGTGCAGATGCTGCATGTGCCCGGCATCTTCCAGACCGCCGAGTATGCGCGGGAGGTGATGTCGAACAGCGTCTCCTCATTGCCCGCACTGCCGGCGGCAGAGCTGAAGGCCCGAGTAGAGCACCGGCTCAGGCGCCGGGAGATCTTCGACAGGCCTGCGCCTCCGACGTTCGAAGCGTTCATCCATGAAGCCGCACTGCGCATGCGCTACTGCGAACCGGCGACCATGCGCGAACAGCTCGACTTCCTCAGCGACATGTCGGCCTTCCCGACCGTCACGATCCGAGTGATCCCGTTCGACAGTCGGATCACGAGCTCGGTCCACTCGCTGCTGTACGCCGGCGGACCCATTCCGCAGCTCGACACAGTGCAGATCGACAGCGCGTTTGACGCCGGATTCCTGGACGCAGAGGCGCAGCTCCTGCGATACCGGGCCCTGCTGGATTCCGTGGCGGAGATTGCCCTCGACGCCGACGAGTCCAGCAAGTTCATCCGGCAGATAGCAAAGGAATTGTGAGCAAACGGCCATGGCAGGCGAAATCAGTTGGCAGAAGTCCTCGTTCTCCGGTGGCGACCTCAACCAGGACTGCGTTGAGATAGCACGCAGCTCCGGCTTGATTGCGATCAGAGAGAGCGATGTCCCGCATGTCATCCTCACGACGACCACCCGGCACCTGCGCGACTTGATCCGAAGCGTCAAGCAAGGTGCCATTGATCACTCGATCTAGCGACTACCCATCCCCGGGCCTCCCATCAGTGCTGGTGGGAGGCCCGAGGCATGCGCGGGACCAACATAGGGACTCTCTACTCAACAGTGCGCCCTTCGCCCCACCCTTGCGCCGGGTGTGACGACGCCGCTAGCTTCCCGTTCACCGCCGATCCAGGCCGCTGATCGATGCCGGAATGGCGTTCAACTCCCCGCGCTTCCCTGGAACCAGGGAGCTGACGCGAAGAGGCGATGACCTTGCTCGTGTACGCCTACCTCACCGACCCCCTGGGCCGGCTCCTTCTCCTCATGACCGGCGATCGCCGCGACTGGGTCCTGCCTGGCGGGGACGTCGGCCCGTACGAATCCCGCCTAGAGGCGGCCGCCTACCACGCGCGGCGCATCCTCCACGTGGCCGTGAAACCCCTTCGCAGCGCGGCAGTTACCGACGACCAGCACCTGATCCACTGCCGCCCACTCACTCCACGCGGCGTCGCGAGCATCACGCTCCCGCCCCGCCCGAGCGGGAAGCCCCACCCCGCCTACCTCGACTACGCGTTCGCGCCCCTCACGGCACTGCCACCCCGCATGCGCGCCGGCCACCGGCACCTGGTGACGGCCGCGCTGCGCCCGCCCCTCCGCGTCACTTCATAAGTGTTGGAGGTACCTGAATGCCATCGACAGTCACCACCCCCGTCGCGTCGGTCGAACTCGAACTCACCGCCAAGTGCAACGAGCAGTGCAGCTTCTGCTGCACCGGCTCCGGGCCCGGGATGTCGCACGGGACCATGTCTCTCGCCGACTGGCAGCGCGTCCTCGACGAGATCGCTGCACTCCGCATCCCTGCCGTTCAGTTCATCGGTGGTGAGTCGACGCTGTCGCCGTTTCTCCCCGCTCTCGTCGAGCACGCGCGCGACCGCCGACTCGCCGTCGAGGTGTACTCCAATCTCAGCCATGTCCGGCCGGCTCTCTGGGACTTGTTCTCCCGTGCCGGCGTCCGCCCCGCCACCAGCTACTACAGCGACGATGCCGCCCAGCACGACGTGATCACCCGGACCAGGGGAAGCCACGCCCGCACCCGCGAGAACATCTGCACGGCAATCCGCCGCGGCATCCCCTTGCGGGTCGGCTTGATCCACGTCCTGGAAAACCAGCGCATCCGGCAGGCCGAAGCCGAGCTCCGGTCCCTTGGCGTACAGCACATCCGCGTCGACCGGGTCCGCAAGGTCGGCCGGGCCGCAGAACCCGCACTCTCCGAACCCGGCCTCGACGAGCTCTGCGGCCGGTGCTTCCATCAGCGTGCTGCGATCTCCCCGGACGGCGACGTCTACGGCTGCATCCTCTCCCGCCACCTCGTCGCCGGGAGCATCCGGGAGAACGGCCTCCGTGCCGTTCTCACCGGTGCTGCGTGGGCAGAGATGACCTCAACCGTGCCCGCCCCACGCACGGCCTGCACGCCCGACGATTCGAACGACTGCGATCCCGCGAACACCGAAGCGTGCCTGCCGGCCTTCCCGTCCGACGACGATGAGGACGACGGCCAGGAAAGGAAGTAGGAGCCTGCCATGGACTGGGAGCCCCATGCCGCATCCCTCGCCGCACGCGTCACCCACCCGTCGTCGCGGTGGCGTACGCCCCTGGCACGCACCCCGCGTCACGCTCTGGTGCCGCGGTGGTGGGAGAGGGACAGGACC
Organism: Streptomyces luteosporeus; assembly: GCF_039532865.1. NCBI lineage: Bacteria > Bacillati > Actinomycetota > Actinomycetes > Kitasatosporales > Streptomycetaceae > Streptomyces > Streptomyces luteosporeus. Next base: position 251,386 of record NZ_BAAASL010000001.1, on the reverse strand, counting down.
GGAGGGTGGGTGCTGCGGGACGGGCCGGCCGACGAGGCTCGGTGGCTGGAAGCCGCGTACAGCGACAAGACGCTCGTGACCAGTGTCGGCGGGCTGCACGCGGACCTCGCAAACGAGGGCGACCGGCCCACCGCGTTGCCGACCTCGTCCTCCACACTGCCGAGCCTCAACATCCAGATGTTCCGGCACGCGCAGCTCGGCGACACGGACACCGTGCTGCACATCGGGACCGGGCCCGGAGTCGCCGACTGCATGCTCGCTCACCGTCTGGGCGACAAGCAGGTCATCAGCGTCGATGTCGACCCCTACCTCGTCGAGGCCGCACGTACCCGCCTCCACGACCTCGGCCTCCACCCGGCCGTCCTCACGGCCGACGGCACCGGCAGCACCCTGCCGGGTGACGTCGATGCGGTCGTCGCCACGGTCGGTGTGCGGCCCATCCCGTCCGGCTGGCTCGCCGCGCTGCGGCCGGGTGGCCGACTCGTCACCACCGTCGCCGGAACGTCGCTGATCATCACCGCCGCCAAGAACGAGGACGGCAGCGCGACCGGCCGCATCGCATGGGACCGCGCCGGTTTCATGAGCGCGCGGCCCCATGCGGCGCGGCCGGCTTCCCTGCTCACCGCCGCGCTCGATCAGCGCGGCGAGGACGTCACCACGGGCCCGTACCCCGTCGTTCATGTCTCCGAAGCCTGGGACCTCGCCTCCATGCTGGAGCTCATCGCCCCCGGCATCGAGCACGACTACACCGAGACCGACGAGGGGCAGCGCATCGCGCTCATGGCCCATGAGGACGGCTCGTGGGCCCGAGCCAGCGGCCGGGGCGACGAAGGCACCGAGGTCCACCAGGGCGGACCCCGCCGCCTGTGGAACATCCTCGACGACATCCGCACGTACTGGCTCACCCACGGCGAGCTACCCGTACGCGGCGCGCGGGTCTTCATCAAGCCGGACGGGGGGACGTACCTCGCCCGGGGGGACTGGCGCGTCAGGCTCTGACGGTGCGGGTGGGTGGGTCTGGTGGCGGAGGGTGCGCTGCGCCGCTGCGCGGCTTGGGGGGCGGAGGGCCGGGCTGCGCCCTCGGCGGCCCACCCGCTGCGCGGCTGGAAGCGCGCACCCCGCACGGGATCGGTGCCCGGCACCGGGGTGGGTGAGGAAGCGAAGCTGCGCCGCTGCGCGGCTGAAGAGCGAGCCCCGCAAGAGGACGGCACCCCCGCCGCTGCGCGGCTTGGCAGCGTTACCCCTCACCGCGGAGGCATTCCCCGCGAGTGCTCCCGCCGCCAAGACGGCACCCGGCCCCGGTGCGGGCATCCTGACAGCGCAGCGAAGCGGAGCGACCACCCAACGAGGAAGGAAAACGCCGCCACCACGGGGCACCAGCCCCAAGCCGCGCAGCGGCGGGCCTCCCTGCACCAACGCAAACGATTCTGCGCACCCTCCCCGCCCCGGGCTCCCCCTTCCAGCCGCGCAGCGGGTGGGCCCCCAGGGCGCAGCCCGGCCCTCCGCCCCCCAAGCCGCGCAGCGGCGCAGCGCACACTCCACCACCCCGCGCAGCGAAGCGAAGCAGCCCACCCACGAGAAAGGAAAACGCCGCCACCACGGGCCAGCCCCCTCAAGCCGCGCAGCGGCGGGCTTCACTGCACCAGGCAAACGATTCTGCGCACCCTCCCCGCCCCGGGCTCGCCCTTCCGGACGCGCAGCGGGTGGCCCCTGTTGCCGCCGCAATCCGGCGGCCGCGCATCTCCAGTCACCGTCATCAGCGACTGGGGTTACCGCGCCCGTGCCAGTGATCAGGGCTGGCCGGTTCCGTTCCTTGTCCGTAGTTTCGCGACTTCATAACGTGACGCCTGTACCTGTGGTGCGCACGTATCTCTTGCTCCCCTGCTGTGTCCCGGTGCCGTGTCATGCCCGAAACCTGGAGGAACACCGCATGCCCTCTCCGTCCGAGCCCAACGAGTTCGTCGAGCCGTCCCCGTCCGTCGCGGAGGCGAACCGCCACATCATCAACACCATCCCGCCGAGCCCGGAGGACTACGAGGACGCCGCCCGTGGGCTGATCGCCCTGCCCGACGTTCCGGTGATCAGGGCACGGGACAACAAAGAGAAGGTGGTGTGGAACTTCGCGGACTACGAGTTCCTCGCCGAGGGCGGCGACGCCCCGCCGACCGTCAACGCCAGCCTGTGGCGTCAAGGCCAGCTCACCGTGCAGGCAGGCCTGTTCCAGGTCACAAGCAACGGCCCGCGCACGGTCTACCAGGTGCGCGGTTACGACCTCTCCAACATGACCATCATCACCGGCGACACCGGCCTGGTGATCGTGGACCCGCTCACCTCCTTCGAGACCGCCCAGGCGGCCCTGGCGCTCTACCGGAAGGCCACCGGGGACACCCGGCCGATCACCGGCCTCCTCTACACCCACCCGCACGTGGACCACTTCGGCGGTTCCCGCGGTCTGTTCGCCGACAACAACGGTGACGCCCCGGTCGATCTGCCGGTCTACGCGCCGCAGGGCTTCCTCGACCACGCGATCAGCGAGAACGTCTTCGCAGGGCCCGCCATGAGCCGCCGGGCCGACTACATGTACGCGCCCCGGCTCGACAAGGGCCCCCACGGGCAGGTCGGTTCCGGCCTGGGCCTCACCGTCTCCACCGGTGAACTGACCCTCGTCACCCCGAACGAATACATCGGCGGCCCGAACCACCAGCCCGTCGCCGAAGGCGACTGGCACCCCACCTCCTATGTGATCCCCTGGCGCCCCGGGCTGTACCAGGCCACCGTCGACGGCGTGCAGATGATCTTCCAGCTCACGCCCAACACCGAGGCCCCGGCGGAGATGAACATCTATCTCCCTGAGGCACGTGCCCTGCTGGCGGCGGAGAACGCCACCCACACCATGCACAACATCCTCAGCCTGCGCGGTGCCCAGGTCCGTGACCCGCACGCCTGGTCGAAGTACCTCACCGAGGCGATCCAGACCTTCGGCGAGCACACCGACGTCGTCTTCGCCTCCCACCACTGGCCCCGCTGGGGGAAGGAGAACATCCTCACCTTCCTCGCCAGCCAGCGGGACATGTACGGCTACCTCAACGACCAGACGCTCCGCCTGATCGACGCCGGATACACCGGCATCGAGATCGCCGAACAGCTCCAGCACCTGCCCGCCGGGCTCGCCGACCACTGGTACAACCGCGGCTACTACGGCTCGATGAGCCACAACACCAAGGCCATATACCAGCGTTACATCGGCTGGTTCGACGGCAACCCCGCCCATCTGTGGAGCCTGCCGCCGGTCGAGGCCGGGGTGCAGTACGTGACGGCGATGGGCGGGCCCAAGGCGGCCCTGGACATCGCCCGCACCGCCTACGAGTCCGAGCCGCCGCAGTACCGCTGGGCCGCCGAGGTGCTCAACCACATCATCTTCGCCTCGGGCGCCCCGGACGCCCCGAACGAGCCCGGGAAACCCGACGCCCTCGAGATCCCCGCCGACATCCTCACCCAGGCCAAGGAGCTCCAGGCCAAGGTCTTCACCCAGCTCGGCTACGGCTGCGAGAACGGCACCTGGCGCAACTTCTACCTCACCGGTGCCCGCGAACTGCAGCGCCTTCCGGAGGCCCCCATCAGCACGGGCGCCGCCGACCTGGTCCGGAGCATGACCCTGGAGCAGTTCTTCTCGGCCCTGGCCAAGAGCATCGACGGCCCGCTGGCCGCGTCCCAGCAGCGGAAGCCGATCGCCCTGCGCTGGAAGGTCACTCCCGGCGACCAGACGTGCGTCACCACGCTCCGCAATGGCGTCCTGGTCTACGTCGAGGGTGACGACCCCCTCACCCCCGTCGTGGACGCCACCGTCACTCTGTCCCGCCAGGCCCTCGAAGACCTCGCCCTGGCCGGTCACCGCTTCACCCAGAACTTCGACGACGAGGTCAAGAAGGGCACCATCCAGGTCGACAACCAGGCCGCCGCCGACACCGTCTGGAGCTACCTCCGCTTCCCCGACCCGGTCTTCCCGATCGTCACGCCGCGCCGGTACCAGACGCCGGTGAGCGACGAGCCGGGGCCCGTCACTGCCTGAGGTGACCCCGGGGGCCGGCGGCGGCAGCACGCCCCGGCCCCATGGGCCGAACACTCGCCTCCATGCGGGTGCGGATGCGGGTGCGGGTGGGTGGGTCTGGTGGCGGAGTGTGCGCTGCGCCGCTGCGCGGCTTGGGGGGCGGAGGGCCGGGCTGCGCCCTGGGCGGCCCACCCGCTGCGCGGCTGGAAGCGCGCACCCGGTAAGAGGCCGGTGCCGGCACCGGGGCGGGTGATGAAGCGAAGCTGCGCCGCTGCGCGGCTGAAGAGCAAACCCCGCAAGAGGACGGCACCCCCGCCGCTGCGCGGCTTGGCAGCGTTACCCCTCACCGCGAGGGCTCCGCCCACGTGTGGTCCCGCTGCCAAGACGGCACCCAACCCCGGTGCGGGCGTCCTGACAGCGCAGCGAAGCAGAGCGGCCCACCCACGAGGAAGGGAAACGCCGCCAGTTCGGGGCGCGTGCCTCAAGCCGCGCAGCGGCGGGCTTCACTTCGCCAGGCAAACGATTCTGCGCACCCTCCCCGCCCCGGGCTCCCCCTTCCAGCCGCGCAGCGGGTGGGCCCCAGGGCGCAGCCCGGCCCTCCGCCCCCCAAGCCGCGCAGCGGCGCAGCGCACACTCCACCACCAAACCCACCCACCCGCAGCCTGCCGTGCCTCATTTCAAGGCCGGCTCCTCCACCCCCGGAGCGCCGAGAAAGGCGAGCAGCACGGCGGCCTCCGCGCGCAGGCCGGCTGCTCGCTCCGCGTGCGCGAGGTCGGTCAACTCGGCTGCCGCCTGCAACCGTTCCGCGATCTCGGCTCGTACCACGTCGGCCACCTTGCGCTCGCTCAGCTCTCGCCGCGCCACTTCCGTGGAGCCGACCCCGGCTTCCTCCAAGGGGACCGCCTCGGCGTTGTCCAGCGCGGCGAGAGTTGCGCGCAGCGCTGTCACCGCGACCTTGTCGCGGGCGCGCATGGCTTCCGGCAGTGCTTGGCGCATGCGGAGACGTACAGACATGTCGGCAACCCTACGGTCGTGCCCCTTGCCGCACCATGCGATATCCATCGCGGTGGTTCCGGCCACCCAGGGTGTGGTTTGGGCCAGACATGCCGAATTGCGGTTCCTGGGCGGTCCCGGCTGCAGGACGCTGTTGGCGGGCCTGGCGGTGCCGCCACGACTGGGTGCGGCCGGCGTCGGGGGGAGTTCCGACGGGCGGGGGGTGGGGGGCCGTGCGGCGAGACGCTCGGCAGGTCGCGCCGGGACGACGGCGTAGACCTGCGACCAGAGGCCGTGGCGGCGCCTGCAGAGCTCCCCGCACCCGCGGAGCCGCCGGCCCGGTGATCGGGGTCTGACGCTCCCACCCGACTTCTGCCGACCCGGCCTGCCCCAGCTCCTGCGGACCTGGCCGCTCCCGGCCTGGACGTTCTCTCCCTCCCCCGGGCCCTCACCGCACATCCTCTGCTCTCCGCGCCAATCGCCGAGGTAAAGGAGTCCCGCTGTGTCCGTGCTGGACTACGCCGTCTTCACCGACCCGGCCTTGCTGCAGGTCTCGCAGCCCGGTGCCCCGTCCGTGGTGTCGATGTACATCACCGTCTCCAACTCCCACCACACCGAGGTGCAATGGGACTTCATCTCGGTGGACCTGCCCGACGGCAAAGGTGCCGACGCCTTGACGGAGGTCGCCGACGACATCCGCGCAAGGGTCGAGATCGACTACGCCGTCCAACCGGGCGAGGAAGCCCCGGAGTTCGGTTTCATCAGTTCGAGGCACATCTTCCGAGCGGCCGCGCCCTCGCTCCGGCGACTCACCCTGCCCGAGGGCGGATCCTTCACCCTGATTCTGGAGAACATACCCGTTTCCGGCGAGAAGGGGCTGGCTCGCCTGAAGATCCTGGAGAAGGCCAGCGTCCCGGGCGGCCTGACCCCGAACCTGCGCCAGGTCGTGTTCGGGCTGCCGAAGAGCACTCCGGCGACCCCGCGCAATTTCCGCCCGGACAAATCCCTGGTGGACGCCGACGCGGGCGAGCAGGTCACCCTGTGGTGGGACGGGCCCGACAACCTCGACTACTGGATCCAGTACCCGGGCGGGCAGAAGGTCCTCGCCCGGCAGAAGAGCCCGGGGCCCTCGGTGACCCAGACGTCCTACGCGTGGTCGGTGAGCCCCACCCCGAAGCGCGACACCACCTACACCTTGGTGGCCGGGACGACCGACAGTGCCGGGCAGCCGGAGCAGGGGTACTTCCTCACCACCACGGTCCATGTCCGCGTTCCCGAGTTCGAGAGCGGAATGCGCACCCCCTGGGTCGAGGGGACGGGGAACAACAGCCGTGTCGCCTTCTCCCCGGCAGGAGTGGACATCACCAGTGGCAGCGGGCGGGGAACCGTCACGGCGGCCACGGCGGACCTGAACGACCTGGTCACCGACCGGGCCCAGGTGAAGGAGCACCTCACCCTCGACGGCGGGCTGACCGTCAACGGTCGCCTGGAAGCCAAGAGCGATCTGAACGTCACCGGCGATGTCGTCGCAGGCCGCGACCTCACCGTCAATGGCGATCTCCGGCCGACGCGGAACCTGGAGGTCGGGGGCGCGGTCATCGCCGGCGACCTGACGGTCAGGGACAAGCTGACGACCGACCACGACAGGTTCACGCTGATCGTCCACGGCGAATCGCTGTTCCTGGGGAAGGTGAATGCCAACAGGCACCTGTCGGTCCGTAACAAGGACGCCTGGATCATGCACGTCAACGACGACATGGTGGCGATCCAGGGCAACCTGCGGGTCCACGGGGCATTCCGCTCGGACAGCTGACGGGCGCCGGCAGGGACGGGAGCGGCTACCGCACCAGCTCCCGCTCCAGCGGGGTGCGGAAGCGGGGCGTGACGCGGACCTCGCCCAGCCAGGACGCCAGGCGTTCCGCCTCCGCCTCGATCGCCTCGGTGGCGGCGCGGCTCACCTCCTCCAGCGTCCGCCAGACGATCTCGCCGTTCGCGCGCTGGGCCCAGCCGCCGACGATGCGGCCGTTCCACCACACCGTGGGGCCGATGTTGCCGGCGCGGTCGAAGAGGAACGGTACGTGCTCCGGGGCGAGGTACCAGTCGCGGTCGCGCCAGCCCATCGCCGTCGGGTCGAGGCCGGGCAGCAGCGCGGCCCAGTCGCCGTCGGCGGCGACCGGTTCGAGGTCGCCGGGCAGGGCGAGGCCCGGGCCGTGGTCCAGGCGCACCGGGACGGCGCCCGTGTCGGCCAGGGCCGTGCGGGTGTCCCGCAGCGACCAGCCGGTCCACCACTTCAGGTCGGCCTCGGAGGAGGGGCCGTACGAGGCCAGCCAGCGCCGCACCAGCTCCGCCTTGGCCTCGCGCGCGGGCAGTTCCGGCAGCTCCTCGGCCGCCGCCCAGCGGTGCAGGCTGCTGGTCCACGAGCCGCGCGGCCGGGCGCGCCGTACGTGGCCGTCGGCCGCCAGGACGCCCAGCACCCAGCTGCCGACGCTGCGCCGCGCCTCGTACGGCTTGCCCGGCGACATGATCACCTGTTCGCGCAGCGCGGGCACGTCCTGCCCCAGTTCGGCGGTGGTGGCCTCGCCGCGCGCGGCCAGCGCCTGCAGGGCCGCGCGCTCGGTGCGTGCGAGCCGCTGCTCGTCCCAGGGCTCGGCGGGGTTCTCGCACAGGGCGAGGGCCTTGATCATGTGGGCCCGCTCGCGCCGGGCGATGTCGTGGGCCGTGGAGGAGTACACGTACGGGGCGAGCTCCGTCGTCACGGCGAAGATCGTGCGGCGCATCGACAGCAGCTTGAGCAGGGAGACGTCCTCGTACAGGGCCCGGTCGACCTCGGCGGCCGCCGGCTTCGCCAGCCGCGCGCAGGCGGCGAGGTAGACCGTGGCCGGGTCGGTGGCGTGCAGGCCCACGACGGCGTCGGCGACCTCCTCGGCGGTGGCGGCGCGGCGGGCGGGGGCCAGCAGGTGCCGGCGGCCGAGCCGGGCCCGCCGCTGCTCGTCACTGATGTGAGGCGTGGTGGTCATGGGACGAACAGTAGGACGCATATAGGTCAGACACTGTCCTGCACCTCGGACACGTACCCCGGACACGACAGAACCCCCCGGGCCGGGCCCGGGGGGTTCTGTCTGCTGTGCGCTCGGCAGGATTCGAACCTGCAACCTCTTGATCCGTAGTCAAGTGCTCTATCCGTTAAGCTACGAGCGCTCGGCCTCCGGCGGCTGTTCCCACCGCGCTGTCGGCGTTGCGGGAACAACTGTACATGACTCGGAGCGGTGCTCCTGCCACCAGCCGGTTCGGCCGGTCGGGCCGGTCAGGCGAAGACGACCGTGCGGGTGCCGTTGAGCAGCACGCGGTGCTCGCTGTGCCACTTCACGGCGCGGGCCAGGGCCTGGCACTCCACGTCGCGGCCGATCGCCACCAGCTGGTCCGGGGTGACCTCGTGGCCGACCCGCTCGACCTCCTGCTCGATGATCGGGCCCTCGTCGAGGTCCGCGGTCACGTAGTGCGCGGTGGCGCCGATCAGCTTCACACCGCGGGCGTGCGCCTGGTGGTACGGGCGGGCGCCCTTGAAGCTCGGCAGGAAGGAGTGGTGGATGTTGATGATCCGCCCGGCCAGCGCCTTGCACAGGTCGTCGGAGAGCACCTGCATGTAGCGGGCGAGCACCACGAGCTCCACGCCCTCGGCCTGGACCAGCTCCAGCAGCCGCGCCTCGGACTCGGCCTTGGTGTCCTTCGTGACCGGGATGTGGTGGAAGGGCACGCCGTAGGAGCCGACGAGCTCGGCGAAGTCGGTGTGGTTGGAGACGACCGCCGCGATCTCCACCGGCAGGGCGCCGATGCGGGCCCGGAAGAGCAGGTCGTTGAGGCAGTGCCCGAACTTGGACACCATCAGCACGATGCGCATCTTCTCGTCGGCGCGGTGGATCTGCCAGTCCATGTGGAAGGAGTCGCCGATGGCGGCGAAGCTGGCCCGCAGCTTCTCCAGCGTCACCGGGGCCTCCGCGCTGAAGTGCACGCGCATGAAGAACAGGCCCGTGTCGCGGTCACCGAACTGCTGGCTGTCCTCGATGTTGCATCCGGTCATGAACAGGTAGCTGGACACCGCGTGCACGATGCCCTGCTTGTCCGGGCAGGAGAGGGTGAGGACGTACTGCTGGGGCTGCGCCTGTTCGGTGGTCATAGCCCTATAGCGTCGCACATCCGCGGAGCCCGTCCGTCCGCTCACGGGCCGCCCCGCGGCCCGGCGTCAGCTGACGCCGGCGTCACCTGGCCGCGGTCATCATCTCCAGCACCGCCAGCGGGCGCGGCGGCTCGTCGGCGTCGTCGCCGTCCCCGGCCGCCATCCGTACGTGTGCCTCGCGGGCGGCCCGTACCGCCTCCGGCCAGCCGTGGTGCTCCAGGTACGCCGCCACCGGGGCGTCCGCCCCCACCTGGTGCATGATCCGCAGCACGCGCAGCACGGCGACGTCGACGAGGGCGGCCTCCTGCGAGTCGCGGAAGACCGTGCCGACGTACTTCTCGGCCGACCAGTTGTCCAGCCAGGTGTCCTCCACCAGGCGGTAGACGGCGTCGGTCACGTCCCCGTACTCCTCGCGGCCCGCGAGCCAGCACTCCTGCTGGAAGACGGGGTCCGAGAGCATGTGCAGCGCCGAGCGTACGTTCGCACGCCAGCGCCACCACGGCATGTCATTGAGCGGCATACCGCCCATGGTGGTCGAGCGGCGGCCGCGACGGGAAGACTTCTCCGAACCCTGCACAGGTATCGATCGTACGTTCCCTTCGGTCGTGCCGCGCCCGCACCCCGGTGTTCACCACCGCGTCACCGGGCGTCGACCGGCGATCGCCCGCCCGTTTCCGGGCGCGCCCGAGGCTCGTGGCCCATGACCACGACGGGACGGAGCACCACCGGACGACGGCGGCCACGCCGCCGCGCGTTAGTCACCGCGGCCCTCACCGCCGTCGCCGGTCTGGGGGTGTACGCCGGCTGCGGCGCACTGACCGGCGCGCACGGCGCCTCACGCGCCCCCATCACCGTCATGACCTGGGCCCCCGAGGGCACCCGCGCCACCAACATGGGCGGCATGCCCGCCATGGCCGGCGCCTACGCCCGCTGGGTCAACGCCCACGGCGGCATCCACGGCCGCCCCCTGCGCGTCCTCACCTGCAACGAGCACAACGACAGCGTCGCCGCCGCCCGCTGCGCCCAGCAGGCCGTCCAGGAGGAGGCCGTCGCCGTCGTCGGCTCCTACAGCCAGCACGGGCGCTCCTCCCTCTCCCCCCTCGAAGCGTCCGGCACGCCCTACATCGGCGGGTACGGGGTCAGCGGCGAGGAATTCGCCAGCCCCGTCTCCTACCCCGTCAACGGCGGCCAGCCCGCCCTCCTCGCCGGCCTCGGCCACCAGCTGGCCGGCACCTGCGGGCACGTGGCACTCGTCCGCCCCGACACCATCGCCGGCGACCGGATGCCCGCCCTCCTCGACGCCGGCCTCGCCGCCGGCGGCCGGCCGGCCGCCACCGACATCCGGGCACCCGAGGCCGCCACCGACTACAGCCGGCACAGCACCGCCGCCCTCGCCGCCCTCGCCACGGCCGGGCCCGGCCGCGACGGCTGCGTCGCCGCCGCCCTCGGCGAGCGCACCCGCACCTTCTTCGACTCCTTCCGCCGCATGAACACCGGCGGCGTACGCATCGGCGCGGTCCTGGGCAGCGTCACCCAGTCCCTCGTCGACAGCACCGGCGGAGCGGCGAGCCCCCTGGAAGGGGCGTACGTCACCGGCTGGTACCCGGCGGCCGACGACCCGCGCTGGGCACCCCTGCGCAAGGTCGTCCAGGAACACGCCTTCGGCGACAACCGCGTCGACCCCGCCGACCCGGGCGTCCAGACCACCTGGCTCGCCTACACGGTGCTGCGCTCCGTCCTGGAGTCCCTCGACCCCGACGACATCAGCGCCCAGTCCCTCCGGCACGCCCTCGACGGCGGCCACCGCGTCGACACCGGCGGCCTCACGCCGCCGCTGCGCTGGCGCCGCCAGGACCTGCTGGCGGCGCGCGACCACCCGCGCATCGTCAACGCGAACGTCACCCACCAGGTGGTGCGGGGCGGACGCGTGGTCGCGCTGCGCGACGGCTCCGTGAACGTGGCGCGGACGCTGGAGGCGCGGCGGGACGGCGCCCCGTAAGGGGCGCGGGCGTCCGCGGGCGGAACGTTACAGCTGGGTCCAGTCGTGCGTCGTCAGCCCGTACTTCCGCGCGATCGGGTTCCACAGGTCCGCGGCCCGCTTCTTGGCGTCGGTGGCCGCGGCACTGTCCCTGTCACCGGCCACGCTGTCCTTCGTCGGCCGGGCGTGGCCCTTCACGCACACCTTCTTGTCACCGGCCTGGTGCGCCCACGCCGCGTAGTGGCTGTCCGCCGACGCGGACGACTTCCACGCCGTCGTCAACTGTGCGGTGAGATCGCCGCTGTTGGGCAGTTTGTCGACCGGGGTCTGCGCGAGACGCGAGACGAGCCCGTTGCGCTGACCGGCAGCATCGGTCAGATCGGCCGCCGACTTGTCCAGGTCCTTGCACTCCCGGGTGGCCGCCACGGCCTTGATCACGGCGTCCCGGCTGTTGTTGCTGTCCTTCAGCAGCGCGTCCAGCGCCTTCGCCTGCGCCGCGGCAGGGTCGGCGGACGGCGACGCCGACGGGGAAGGCGATGCGGACGGGCTCGGCGAACCCTCCTGCGCGGGCGCCTCCGACGCGGCCGGACTGCTCGCGGCCGCCGCGTTCTGCGCGGAGCCCTTGTCGTCCCCACCGCTGAGCAGCGCCCCGGCCCCCAGCCCGGCGACGGCACAACCGGCGACGACGGCGGCAAGGAGCACGACGGGCGACTTCTTCCGCCGCGGCTCGCCCCGCGACGGCGGGGGTACGGGTGCGGGTGCCGGTGCCGGTGCCTGGGGGACGCCCCCGCTCGGGACCGGCGGCAACAGCTCCGTGGACGCGGCCGCCCGGAAGAGGGTGTCGAACTCGGCGGGCGTCGCCCGCTCCCCCGCCGGCGCCATCACCGAGAACGGAGCGGCCGGGCCGCGCGGGGGCGTCCCGCCGGGGCCCGTCCCGGGCACGGGCGCGGCCGCCGCGTCGCCCCCCGGGTAGCCGAAACCCGCCCCCGGGGCGCCCGCGCCGCCCACCGGCGGCAACACCGTGGTCGCCGCGGCGTCGCCGCCCTGCGGACCGAAGCCCGCACCGGGCGCCGGCAGCACCGTGGTGGCCTCGGCTGCACTGTCCCGCAACGGCACGTCGCCCCCGGCAGGCGGACCTGCCACCGGCGGCAGCACCGTCGTCGCCGCGGCGTCACCGCCATGCGGACCGAAACCCGCACCGGGCGCAGGCAGGACCGTCGTCGCCTCAGCGGCGCTGTCCCGCGACGGCGCCTCGTCGCCGGCCCGGCCGAAGCCTCCGGCGGGCGGGCCCGCCACCGGCGGCAACACTGTCGTGGCTGCGGCGTCCCCGACCTGCGGCGGGGTGCCCGACCCGAAGGGACCGAAACCCGCACCGGGCGCGGGCAGCACCGTCGTCGCCTCGGCAGCGCTGTCCCCGGCGGGCGGGCCCGCCACCGGCGGCAACACCGTCGTGGCCGCCGCATCGCCGCCGCCCTGACGCGGCATCCCCCCACCCGGGGCGTACGCCCCCGGGGCGCCCGCGCCGTCCCACGGCAGCGTGCCCGCGCCGGAGGCGGTCGCGCCGCCCGGGCGTGGGGGGATCGGGGGGAGGAGCGTCGTGGGGGCCGCGTCGCCGTACGTGGCCGGCGGTGCGTCGTCCGCCTCGCGTATCTCGTGTATGCCCGCGCCGTCCGCCGCCCGGGGCGGGAACGCCGGGGGCGGGGGGAAGTGCGGGGCCAGGCCCGGGCGGGTCTCCGGGGGCAGGGGCACGCGGGCTGACGTCGGCGTCGGCGTCGGTTCGCCGCCGGGGGGCGAAGGGGGGCCGCTCTGCGTCACCGGTGACTCCTCGGGCTGTGGCGGGACTTATGGAACCGGCCGCTCACGCTACCGGGTGCTCCCGCCGCTCGGCCATGTGCCGCCGGGCTCCCCCCTGCCCGGCGGCACGTACGGTGACGTTCAGCGCATTTCGCTACGCGGCCTGCACCTCCAGCCTCGCGCCGAACTCCCGTACCACCGGCTCGCCCCGGAACGGCTCCAGCCGCTGCTGGAAGTCGTCGAGGTACTCCGCACCGCGGTTGGACCTCAGCGTGCCCAGCAGTTCCAGGGCGCGGGTGCCGGTGGCGCAGGCCTCCTCCACCTCGCGCTGCTGCACGTGGGCCGTGGCCAGGAGCAGCAGGTCGATGGCGCGGCGCCGCACCCGACCGGTGGGGTGCGCGGCGAGGGCGTCCTCGGCGTGCCGCCGGGCGGGTTCGGCCTGGCCGAGGTCGCGGTGGCAGTGCGCCAGCTCGTCCGAGAGGTAGGCCCGGTCGAAGTGGCGGATCCACGGGGGATCGTCACCGGACTCCGGCCCGTTGTCGGCGGCCTCCAGCCGGGAGACGGCCCGGCTCGCGACGACCTGGCAGGAGCGCGCGTCGCCCAGCAGGGCGTGCCCGCGCGCCTCGGCGGCGTAGAACATCGCCTCGGCCCGCGGGGTGACGTGTCCGCGTGCGCCTTCCTGTGCGGCCTTGGCGAGCTGGGCGATCTCGCGCGGGTTCCCGAGCGAGGCGGCGAGGTGGCTCATGCTGGCGGCCAGCACGTACCCCCCGTACGCCCGGTCGCCGGCCGCCTGGGCGAGCCGCAGCGCCTGGATGTAGTAGCGCTGGGCGAGCCCCGGCTGTCCGGTGTCGACGGCCATGTAGCCGGCGAGCTCGGTGAGCCGGGCGACGGCCGCGAACAGTTCGCGCCCGACGGCCTCCCGGTAGGAGCCGGCCAGCAGGCCGGAGACGACGCTGTTGAGGTAGTGGACGACGACGGGGCGCACGTGCCCGCTGCCGTAGCGGTGGTCGAGTTCGATGAGCGCGTCGGTCGTCGCGCGCACGGCCTCCACGTCCGAGGGGCCCACGCGCGCCCCGGCGGTGCGGGCGACCTGCGGGTCGGCGGCCGTGATCAGCCAGTCGCGGCTGGGTTCGACGAGCGCGGAGGACGCCACCGACGTGCCGCTGAGGAAGTCGCGGCGGCCGACGTCGCTGCGCCACAGCTCGCAGACCTGCTCGATGGCCCCGAGGACGGTCGGGGAGAACTGCAGCCCGACGCCCGAGGCGAGGTTCTTGCCGTTGGCCATGCCGATCTCGTCGATGGTGACGGAACGGCCCAGCTTGCGCCCGAGGGCCTCGGCGATGACGGCGGGGGCGCGGCCGCGCGGCTGCTGTCCGCGCAGCCAGCGGGCCACGGACGTCTTGTCGTACCGCAGGTCCAGACCGTGCTCGGCGCCGCACATGTTGACCCGGCGCGCCAATCCGGCATTGGAGCAGCCGGCTTCCTGGATGAGCGCTTGCAGCCGTTCGTTCGGCTGTCGCGCCACGAGTGGCCGTGCGGCCATGTCTTAACCCCCTGAGACTGCTATGCGTTCGCGATGGGCTCCGCTGGATGCGGAGGTGCGGGCACTGCGGTGAACGCCTTCTCCTTTGATCTTTGCCCCCCTGATGTCCGGAGAATGCAGGACTTGCAGGACTTGCCGGTATTGGTGCCCATGACTGCCTTGTCCGGCACGTCCCGGTGGCCGGCCGCCGAGGTGCGATGACCTTGGCCGTCAACCGCCGCCCAGGTGGCTACCCCTTCGCGGCGGTGAACCCCCGCCTGCGCCCCCGTACATGCATCCGTGCGCCCCGTGTGCTGTTACCGGCAGTCGCCGATCACCCCGGGCCGCCTTCAACAAGCCCGGCCCAGAGCCGTAACCCCTGGTGACAAGGGGAGTTGTGCAGCACGTGGAAGAGACCATCGGAGTAGGAGCCCCGCACATCCCCCAACAGCGCGGCGAGCGCTTGCTCGACGCCGCGGTGAGGTACGCGGAGGACCGTCACTGGGACGTATTCGCCGGCACCTGGCTGGAGGTCGTCGACGGCCGCGAGCGCTGCTCGTGCGGCGAGTTCGACTGCCCGGCGCCCGGCGCCCACCCGGCCCGCCCCGACTGGGCGACCCAGGCCACGGGGAGCGCCTCGACGGCGCGGCGCATGTGGACGAAGCAGCCCCACGCCTCCATCCTGCTGCCGACCGGTCGCACCTTCGACGCCCTCGACGTCTCGGAGTCGGCCGGCTTCCTCGCCCTGGCCCGCATGGAGCGGATGGAGATCCAGCTCGGGCCGATCACCTGCACCCCGTTCCGGCGCATGCTCTTCTTCGTGCTGCCCGGCGGGGCGGCGAAGGTCGCCGACCACGCGCGCAGGCTCGGCTGGTCCCCCGCCACCCTCGACCTGGTCGCCCGTGGCGAGGGCGACCACGTGGTCGCGCCCCCCACCCGCATCGGCGGCCGCGGCCCGGTGCAGTGGGCCCGCCAGCCCACCGCCGCCAACCGCTGGCTGCCGGACGCTGAGGAGCTGGTCAGCGCCCTGGCGTACGCCTGCGGCCGGGAAGCCGCGCTCAGCCGGGGCCGCAGCTGACGGACCGCGGCCGACGGACCGCGGCCGATGCGGCACCGCCGACTCAGCACCGCCGATTCGTCATGGCCGACTCCTGACAAACGTCATCCGCCCGCCCCCGCCTCACCCCATAGGGTGAGGACAGGGGGGCGGGACACCGTTCCGCATCCCCGCACGCACCGCATCTCGGGGACGTAAGGAAGCGAAGCAAGTGGGACGGGACGGCAACACCGAGGGGCCCGCGGCACCCGCGGTCCGCATCGAGGGCCTGTGGAAGCGATTCGGCGAGCAGGTGGCGGTCGCCGGGATCGATCTCGAAATACCCGCCGGGCAGTTCATCGGCCTGGTCGGCCCCAACGGCGCCGGCAAGACCACCACCCTCTCCATGGTCACCGGGCTGCTGCGCCCCGACTCCGGCCGGGTGGAGATCGGCGGTACGGACGTCTGGCAGGACCCGGCCGCCGTCAAGGCCCGCATCGGCGTCCTGCCCGAGGGGCTGCGGATGTTCGAGCGCCTGTCGGGGCGCGAACTCCTCACGTACATGGGCCGGCTGCGCGGCCTGTCCGGCGACGACGTCGACCGGCGGGCCACCCAGCTCCTCGACGTCCTCGACCTCGCCACGTCCCAGCACAAGCTGGTCATCGACTACTCGACCGGCATGCGCAAGAAGATCGGCCTGGCCGCCGCGCTGCTGCACAACCCGGAAGTCCTCTTCCTCGACGAGCCGTTCGAGGGCGTCGACCCGGTCTCGGCCCAGACCATCCGTACGGTTCTGGAGCGCTACACCGCCTCCGGCGCCACCGTCGTCTTCTCCAGCCACGTGATGGAACTCGTGGAATCCCTGTGCTCCTGGGTCGCGGTCCTGGCCGGCGGCCGCATCCGCGCCCACGGCACGCTCGCCGAGGTCCGCGGCGACGCGCCCACGCTGCAGGAGGCCTTCCTCGAACTCGTCGGCGTGCGCACCACCGCCGACGACAGCCTCGACTGGCTGGGCGGCGGCGTCCGATGACCAGCAGCACCACCACCGCCCCCTCTGCCACGCCCGCCTCCCTCACGTCCGTCTTCGTCCGGCTGAAGCTGTCGCTGCTGCGCAACGGGCTGCGGCAGTCCTCCGGGCGCAAGGCGGTGTGGATCACCTCGCTCGTCCTGGTCGCCCTCTTCGCCGCCCTGCAGCTGCTCGGCCTGATCGCCCTGCGCGGCCACGCCCACGTCGGCGCCATGACGGTGCTGCTCACGGTGGTCCTGGCGTTCGGATGGGCCGTCGTCCCGCTGTTCTTCCCCGGCGGCGACGAAACCCTCGACCCCACCCGGCTGGTGATGCTGCCCCTGCGGCCGGCCCCCCTCGTCCGGGCGCTGCTGGTGGCCTCCCTCGTCGGCATCGGCCCCGGCTTCACCCTCGTCATCCTCGTCGGAGCGGTGATCGCCACCGCGCACGGCGCCGCGGCCGCCGCCGTCGGCGTCCCCGCCGTGGCCCTGGCCCTCCTCGTCTGCCTCGCCCTCGCCCGGGCCGTCGCCACCGCCAACGTCCGGCTGCTCACCAGCCGCCGCGGCCGCGACCTCGCCCTGCTCAGCGGCGTGGTCATCGCGGTCGGCGGGCAGCTCGTCAACCTCGCCATGCGCGAGCTGAACGGTCTCGGCATGGCCCGCCTGGAGCCCGTCGCCGACGTCGTGCGCTGGATCCCGCCCGGCTCCGCCCTCGACGCCGTACGGGCGGCCGGCGACGGCGCGTACGGGCGGGCCGCCACCGGCCTCGCCGTCACCGCCCTCGGCCTCGCCGCCCTGCTGTGGTGGTGGGGGCAGGGCCTGACGAAGCTGATGACCGCCCCGGACTCCTCCACCCTCGGCGCCGCCTCCACCGGCCGCGACACCGCCCGCGGCGCGGGGCGCCCCGGCCTCGCCGCCCTGCTGCCCGCCGGCCGCACCGGCGCGGTCATGCACCGCACGCTGCGCTACATCTGGCGCGACCCGAAGACCAAGGCGTCCTGGGTCTCCGGCCTCGCCGTCGGCGCGCTCGTGCCCGTCGTCAACGCCGCCCAGGGCATGAGCAGCATCTGGTTCGCCCTCTTCGCGCCGACGATGCTGGGCCTGCAGATGTACAACCAGTTCGGGATGGACGGCTCGGCGTTCTGGATGGTCCTGCAGACCATCGGCTCCCCCCGCGAGACCTACGCCGAACTGCGCGCCCGCGCCCTGGCACTGGGCCTGATCGCCGTGCCGTACGTGGCCCTCGTGGTCACTGGGACGGCGGCCTTCACGGGCAAGTGGTGGCAGTGGGCCGAGGTCCTGGGCCTGTCCCTGGCCCTGCTCGGCACCCTCTTCGCCACCGGCGCCGTCACCTCGGTGCTGGCCCCCTACTCCGTCCCCCAGGACAGCGGCTTCAAGAACGTGGCCCCCGGACAGGGCGCGATCGCCTGGTTCGGCATGCTCGGCGCGCTGGTGGGCGCGGTGCTGTGCGCCCCCCTGGTGGGCCTGGTCGTCTGGCTGCACGTCGCCGGCGCGCACGGCGCCCTGTGGACGCTGCTGCCGGCGGGAGCGGCGTACGGCGTCCTGACGGCCTGGCTCGGCCTGCGCGCGGCGGCACCTCGCCTGGCCTCCCGCCTGCCGGAGGTCCTGACGGCGGTCAGCAAGGGCTGAGGCGGGGGCCGGCCCCTTCGGCCGGCCCTCGTCCGGCCCTCGTCCGGCCCCGTCTACAGGATCGTCAGGGTCGTCGGGCCGGTCGCGCCGGTGACACCGCCCGACAGGCACTGCAGCGCGCTCGGCTGGGGCAGGGGAATCAGCTGGAGCAGCCTGTGGCCGGCGAAGCGGCCCTGGACGACGGTGCCGGTGGCCGGGGTCACCACCTGGCCGGCCACGACCGTACTGCTGCCACTGATGTCGGCGGTGCTGGAGTCGCCGGTGTTCCAGTGGTAGGTCCGGCGGGCCCGGAACCCTTCGAGGAGGTTGGTGCAGCCCGTGTACAGCGTGAACTCCTCGTGGTAGCTGGCGCTGTGCACCGTGCCCTGACCCCCGGTGCAGGAGGTGAAGCGTCCGTCGACCGTGACGCGGACGGGGCGCGGCAGGAGGGTGACCCCCGGAGAATAGGTGACGCTCTCCGTTCCCTGGCACTGCAACGGCCCGGAGTCACGGGGGTGGGCGGAGTCACGGGGCTGGGCGGACGCCTGGGCAGCCACCGGTGCGGCCGCGCCGACCACCACGGCTGCTGCCAGGACGACCGCGCGCAGCCGCTTCGCGCCTGCCGTCACCAAGGGAAATCTCTGCACACTGAGGGCCATGAGGCACACCCTGCCCCGCCGGCATGCTGCGCAGACGGGCACATCGGTGCACCGCCGGACGCCAGGGCTCGGGGCACCGCGCACGGTCCGGTGCGCGCGCCCGCCCCCTACCTGCGCGGGCCGTCCCGCGCGTAGCCTCGTGCCGCCCCTGGTCCTCCTGCAGGGCCTGCGCCGGAGTGAGCCTGGAGAGAGATGGACACGCTGGAGAGCGGCACCCTGGCCCTGCCGGGCGCGCGGCTGTACTTCGAAGTGCGCGGCCGGGGCCCCCTGCTGCTGCTCGTCCCGGGCGGCGCCTCGGACGCCGAGGTCTTCCGGGGCCTGGCCGAAGAACTCGCGGCCCGCCACCGCGTCGTCACCTACGACCCACGCGGCATCTCCCGCAGCTCCCTCGACGCCGCACCCACCGGACCGTGGATCGACACCCAGGCCGAGGACGCCGTACGCCTGCTCGATCACGTCGCCCCGCACGGTGAGCACGTGCGGGTGTTCGGCAGTTGCGCCGGCGGGCTGACCACCCTGGAGCTCCTCGTTCGCCACCCGCAGCGGGTCCGGTGTGCCGTCGTCCATGAGCCCCCCGCCGTGGGACTGCTGCCGGACGCGGCACGGCACGCCGCCTTCTTCGACGAGGTGTACGCGATCTTCCGCCGGGAAGGTGTGCCGGCGGCCCTGGACAGGCTCCGGGACCTCTTCGGCGGCAGAGCCGCTCCGCCCCTCCCCCGAGCGGCCGACAACGACGCATACTTCCTCTCCCACGTGATGCTGCCCTCCACCCGCCACGTGCCCGACCTCACCGCGCTGGCAGCCGTGGCCGGCCGCATCGTCATGGCCGGCGGCCGCGAATCGCGCACCTACGACGTCCACCGGCCGGCGGCCGAGCTCGCCCGGCGGCTCGGCCGGCAGCTGGTGGAGTTCCCCGGCGGGCACGCCGGCTACGCCAAACACCCCGCCTCCTTCGCCCGGCAGCTCGAACAACTCCTGGACGACGCACGGCCCGTCGTCCACTGACGCCTCATGCGCATCCTGATGGGCGCCCAGGACTGCGGCTTCGGCCCTGCTTCCGTGCTCGTCGCCGTCTCCCGGCAGCTCTCCGGGCACCAGCGGGTGTTCGCGGGAGACGGCATCGCGGCGGCGTTCGCCCGCCGCAACGCCGGCGCCTTCGACGCCGTCCACGAACTCACCGAGCCGCGCGGGAACACCTCCGCGCTCCTCGACCACCTGCTGGCCGGCAGCGACCACGTCGTCTCCGTCATGGACGCCGATCTCGTCCTGCACGCCGTCGTGGCGCGGCGGCCGGTGATCCTGGTGGACGCCCTGTTCAGCTTCTGGCAGCACCGCATCCCCCTCGCGCGGCTCCACGAGCTGTGCGCGACCCTCCCGCGGGACTCCTTCCCGGCGGCCCGCCGCCACCTGTCCAGCCTCTCGCCGCACGAATACGTCCTCGCCGCGCACCTCCTGGCCGACCACAGCGTGGTCCAGAACTTCCCCGGCGTCTCCCGGCGCATCACCGAACTCACAGGTACCGGCACCGGCACCGGCACCGGCCGCACCATGCTGCTGACCGGCCCGCTCGTCGACCTCGACGGCCTGAACGCAGCGGCAGCAGCCGCCCCGGCGACCGGCGAACCCGATTACGACCTGCTGATCAACACCGGCGGCTTCAAGAACTTCCTCCTGGACTTCGAGACCAACAACGCCTACCTCCGCCTCATCGACCGCTGGCTCCCGGACCTGCTCGCCGACTGGCCCCGCTTCACCCGCATCCTCGTCTGCGGCGGTCCCTACACCGGCCCCCGCGCCGGCCGCCACCGCGCCTCCGGGCGCCTCGTCGACCGCCGGCTCCTCCCCCAGCGCGAACTGCTGCGGCACATGGCCGGAACCCCGCACTCACTGCTCGCCCCCGGCCTTTCGGCGCTCCACGAAGCCACCCTCCTGGGCCGGCTGCCCCTGGCGCTCCACGAACAGCACTACGCGCACACCTTCACCATCCGCAACCTCGCCGGCACCCTTTTCGGGCGCCTGGCCGGCCGGTTCGCGGACGTCCTGCCCGGCCACCCGCTGCCGGAGGAGGACCACGCGGGCACCGCCGCCCTCATGGCCGTCGCCGGCAGGGTCCTGGAGAACGACGACCTCTACGCACGGTTCCGCAGTACGTTCAACCACCGCATCGAGCACTACCTCGGGCTCACGCAGGAACAACGGTGCGCGGGCGCGGCCGAATTGCGGCACCTCCTCGACGGCCCGCCCGCCCCCTCGGCCATCGCCTCGCTCCTCACGGCCCCGTGACCGATGACGACGCCTCCGCCACGTACCCGTCGGGGCGGACGAGCAGCGTCGTGCGGCTCGCGTCGGCGCGGGTCACGACGACCGTGCCGTCGTCGTCCGCCGGCTTCGACGCGCCGCGCGGCAGCACCCGGACGAACCGGCCCGCCCGCAGCGCCTCGTACAGGCGGACGGGGCCGCCGTCCGGGGTTTCGGCCAGGGGGAGGTCCGGGGCGCGGCGGCCCGTCAGGGGGTGGGCACCGCGCGGGGCCGGGTAGTGGATGCCCAGGCCGGAGATGGTCAGCGCGGCGCGCCGCAGCGCGAACGGCGCGTAGCGCAGCGCCCTTCCGGCCGTGCCGCGCACGGTGCGCGCGAGCGGCGTGGACAGCAGGACCGTGCGCACGAGGGTGCCGCTGACGCGCAGGACCATCGCGCCGACGGGGTGGCGTTCGTCGTGATAGCTGTCGAGGAGGTCGTCACCGGCGCGGCCGGCGAGGACGGCGGCCAGTTTCCAGCTCAGGTTGGCGGCGTCCTGCAGGCCGGCGTTCATGCCGAGGCCGCCGGCGGGCGAGTGGACGTGGGCGGCGTCGCCGGCGAGGAGGACGCGGCGGTCGCGGTAGCGCGGCACCTGGCGCTCGTCGCTGTGGAAGCGCGACGTCCAGCGGGGGTCGCGCAGGCCGAAGTCCTTGCCGAAGACGGAGCGGACGACGTCCTTGAGGTTGTCGAAGTCGACGGGCGCGTCGGAGGGGAGTTCGGTGCGCCGGTCCCAGGCGATGATCCGGTACCAGTCGTCGCCGAAGGGCACGATCAAGGCGAATCCGTCGGGGGTGCCCTGGAAGGCGGGGAGCTCGTCGGGGTGGGTGTCGAGGCGGACGTCGGCGAGCATGACGGAGCGCAGCACGGCCTTGCCGGGGAAGGGCATGCCGATGGCGGTGCGCACGGCGCTGCGGACGCCGTCCGCGCCGACGACGTAGCGGGCGCGCAGGGTGAGCGGGGCGCCGCCCTCCTCGGCGGGGGCCACGTCGACGTCGACGCCGTCGGTGTCCTGCCGCAGGCCGGTGACGCGGGCGCCGCGGCGGATGTCGGCGCCGGCGGCGAGGGCGCGCTGCTCCAGCAGCGCCTCCAGCTCGTACTGCGGGGTGATCAGGACGCCGGCAAAGCGGCTGTCGAGCCGGTCGAGCTCGACCCTGGTGCGGCCGAAGAGACGTACGCCGTCCCGGAAGGTGCCGGTGGCGATGAGGGGTTCGGCCAGGGCCCGGGCGTCGAGGAGTTCGAGGGTGCGGGCGTGGACGGCGAAGGCGCGGGTGAGGTTCGACTCCTCGGCCCGGCGCTCCAGCACGACCGTGCGGACGCCGGTCGCGGCGAGGTCGCCGGCCAGCAGCAGGCCGGTGGGGCCGGCTCCGACGACGATGACGTCTGCGGTGGGTTCGGTGGACATGACGCGCCCCCGTGAGTCGTTGGGTCGATCGCTCGATTACTCGATGGCTCGGTGCCTCGATCGCGCTCGGTTGCTCCTACGTCCAGTGCACACCCGGCGCCGACATATGTCAACGGTCGTTGAATTAATGTGCGAGCGCCCCCCTACGCCGGCACGGCCGTCTCCAGAAAGGGCTGCGCGACCCGGCGCCAGCCCTCCGGCTGCTCGTAGTGCACCAGGTGCCCGGCGTCCGGGATCTCCGCGTACCGGCCGCGGGGCAGGACGCGGACCATCTCCTGCGCCTCGGCGCGCCCCAGCGCGCCGTCCAGGCCCCGGACCACCAGCGTCGGGCACTCGACCTGGGCCAGCTCCTCCCAGTGCGCCTCGTGCGCATAGCCCTCGCGGGCCTTGAGCATCTGCCGGCGGAAGAACAACGGCCGCCAGCCGTCGGCGCGCTCGGACATCACCTCGGCGTAGTAGTCACCGCGGGCGGGCGCGGGCCGCTCCAGCGTGGGGTCGTCCTCGCCGAACCACTTGCGCACGTCCGCGAGGGTGGCGAAGGGCACCGGCCAGGAGCCCAGCCACTCGCCCCACTGGCGCTGGGTGGCGGCGCCCAGTGCGGAGGCGCGCATGTCGGAGATCACCAGGGCCCGCACCAGGTCGGGGCGGCGGGCGGCGAGCTGCCAGGCGGTGAGGGCGCCCATGGCGTGCCCGATGAGCGTGACGGGGGCCAGGCCCAGCTGCTCGACGGCGGCCTCGGCGTCGGCGATGTACGCCTCGCGCGCGTACGGGCCGCTGACCGGCTTGTCGCTGCGGCCGTGGCCCCGCTGGTCGAGGGCGACCGTGCGGTAGCGCTCGGAGAGCCAGCGCGCGGTCTGTGCCCAGTGGGCCGCCCGGCCCAGCAGGCCGTGCAGGAGCAGCACGCCGCCCGGCCCGCGCCCGCCGCCGCCCTCGTCGGCCGCTCGTACCGGCCGGCCGAACTCCCAGGCGGCGAGCCGCACCCCGCCGCTTCCGGTCACCTCGATACGCCGCACCATGAGCTGTCGCACCCCCTCGTCTCCCCCGAGCACTCCACCCTATGGAACTTCCATTCGAATGAACCGTTCTGGCGCGCAACACCCCTCGTTCGAGTGACCGGGCGGCAGGATTGGCCGTCCGTGCCGAGGGGAGGAATCGACCTGGGCGCGGACCACTCGGGGAAGAAGGTCCGCGAGGCGCACCCTGGGAGCTCGGGGCTCCGGGTCGCCGCGGGGGAGAACGGGGAGGTGGGGCCCCGGCGGCCGGCAAGGGCGCCGGGGCCCTTTCCGCTGCCTTCCGTGCCCGGCCCCCGGGGGCGTCCCGCGCCACGCGGGCGTCATTGCTGCCCCCTCATCCCAGCCCTCCCCGGTCGTCCTCGGCGGCGCGCGCATATGCCCTTCGGCATTCCCAGCGCCAGCGTGGCACGGCTCGGGCCCGAGCGCGCCGATTCCGCAAGGGCTCGGCAGCTTCTCGGCAGCTTGACGTAAGGCGGCGTACGTACCCGGCGGGGCCGCGCCGCAGGTGGCGTCGAGCCCGGTCAGCGCTTGGCGACGAAGACGTGCGAGGCGATGTCGGTCACGAGCTCGGCGGCCTCGCCACCGCTGCCCACCATCACCCCACCGGGCGACTGCGTCACGCTGACGACGGCGCCCGGCTGGACGCCGGCCCGCCGGAGTGTGTACATCAGCTGGGCATCCGTCTGGATCGGCTCGCCGATGCGGCGCACGACCACCGTCTTGCCGTCGGCACCCGCCTCCAGCTCCGTCAGGCTGACCATGCCCTCGTCGATGTACGGGTCGGGCTCGGGCTTCTCGCCCAGCTCCTCCAGGCCCGGGATCGGATTGCCGTACGGCGACTCGGTGGGGTGGCGCAGCAGCTCCAGCACCCGCCGCTCCACGGCCTCGCTCATCACGTGCTCCCAGCGGCAGGCCTCGGCGTGCACCTGCTCCCACTCCAGGCCGATCACGTCGACCAGCAGGCACTCGGCGAGCCGGTGCTTGCGCATCACGCGCGTGGCCAGCCGGCGGCCCTCCTCGGTGAGCTCCAGATGCCGGTCGCCTGCGACGGTCACCAGGCCGTCGCGCTCCATGCGGGCCACCGTCTGGGAAACCGTCGGGCCGCTCTGGTCGAGCCGCTCGGCGATGCGGGCGCGCATGGGGACCACACCCTCCTCCTCCAGCTCGAGAATGGTGCGGAGATACATCTCCGTGGTGTCGATCAGTCCGGACATGCCGTGCCCCTCGGTAATCGTGCGCTGGCCCTGCACCCAATTCTGACGCATCCCACCGACAACGGGGCCGCGTACGCGACGGTGCGCTCGTATTGACAGCGCGGCCGTCCGCACCGCAACGTGATCCGATGAGCGAGAGCAAGCCGGTGGGCGGGAACGAGGCCGCCGGGCAGTTCCTCGGTGCCGCGATCGCCCTGCTGCAGCGGGTGCGCGAGGAGGAGGCGGAGCACATCGCCGCCGCCGGCGCGCTGCTCGCCGGCACGGCCGCGGACGGCGGCCGGCTCTTCGCCTTCGGCGCCGGCCACTCCTCGCTCGCCGCCCAGGACGTCGTCTACCGGGCCGGCGGGCTCGCCCTGATGAACCTGCTCTCCGTGCCCGGCGCCGTCGGCGTCGACGTCATGCCCGCCACGCTCGGCAGCGCCCTGGAGCGCGTGGCCGGCCTGGCCGGCGCCGTGCTGGACACCAGCCCCGCGCAGCCCGGCGACGCGCTGGTCGTCGTCTCCCTCTCCGGGCGCAACTCCCTGCCCGTCGAGATGGCCATGAACGCCCGTGCCCTGGGCCTGAAGGTCGTCGGGGTCACGTCGCTCGCGTACGCGAGGGAGACGAGGTCGCGGCATGTGTCGGGCACGTTCCTGAAGGACCACTGCGACGTCGTCGTCGACACCAAGATCCGCGTCGGGGACGCGGAGCTGACCGCGGACGGCATCGGCGCGCCGTTCGGGCCCGCCTCGACGGTGGTGGCGGGCGCCGTGATGCAGGCGATCGTCGCGGCGGCCGCCGCCGAGCTCGCCGCCCGCGGCATCGACCCGCCGATGCTGCGCTCGGGGAACGTGGACGGCGGGCACGACTGGAACGGCCGCGTCCTGGCCGAGTACGGCGACCGCGTCTTCTTCCGGCACTGAGGCGCCCCGTAGGGGCGCCGTGGTGCCGCGGGGGGTGTGCGTCGTCGACTGCGGGCCGTCGGTGGCCGATCGCGCAGTTCCCCGCGCCCCTTCGGGGCGCCGTGGCCGCCGGACAGCGCCCCGCCAGGGGCGCGGGGAACTGCGCGACAAGCCACGACGTGCCCGCAGATCGACACCACCCTGCGCCCCTACGGGGCGCCGGGCGCCCTACGGGAGCGAGTGGTCCTGCCCCGTCGTGACGGCCGCCGCGCCGGCCAGGTCGATCTGGGCCGCCACCCGGGACGCGATGTCCTCCGCGTAGAGCGCGTCCGACCGGTCGAAGCCGCGGCGGGAGGCGCCCCGCAGGAACGTCACCACCCCCACCGTCCGCCCGCGGCTGCGCAGTGCCGTCGCCAGCGCGTACCGGGTGCCCTCGGGCCACTTGCGGGCCGCCGCCCAGTCCTGCGTACGGTCCGTGACCGCCCGCACCGAGCCGCAGCGCTCGACGGCCTGCAGGGCGGGGTGGTCCTCGCGGTAGGGCACCGGCAGCCCGCCGCCGGCCGGCAGCGAGCCGGCCGGGGTGGCCGCGGCGCGCACCAGCCGCACCGGCCCCTCGGGCACCGCCTGCGGTTCGGGCAGGACGTCGATCAGGGCGTGGTCGGCGAAGCCGGCGAGGGCGAAGTCGAGGCAGAGCGCGGCGGCCTCCATCGGGTCCTCGCACTCGCCGACCGCGCGTCCCGCCCGGTGCAGCTGGCTGCCGCGGAAGCGCAGCCGGGCGCTCTCCTGCTCGGCCAGCCGGGTCTTGGTCACGTCGAGGAAGAGCCAGGCCACGCCGAGCGGCACGGGTTCCTCGGCCAGCGGGCTGGCCAGCCGCACGAAGCCGCTGCGCCAGCAGCGCCGCTCCGGTACGGGGGAGGGGCCGCTGCCCGGGCGCAGGGTCACCCACAGCTCGCCGGGCGCGGGCGGCGTGCCGCCCGCCAGGACGTGCTGCAGTGCGCCCTCCAGGTCCTCCACGCCCGCTTCGAGCAGTTCCCCGAGCGGCCGGCCGAGCAGGGCGGCGCGGCCGGTGCGCAGGGCGCGGGCGGCGTGGGCGTTGGCCAGGGCGGGGCGCAGGTCGGCGTCGACCAGGACGACGCCCCAGGGCGCGTCGCCGAACAGGGCGTCGCCGAGTGCGACGGAGCGTTCGAGGTCGAGCTGGGTGTGCACCTCGCTGAAGGCGCAGTAGACACCGGCCGGGGTGCCGTCGGCGCCGGGCACGGCGGCCGACTGCACGCGCACCAGCACTCTGCCGCCGTCCTTGGTCATCAGCGCGAACTCGTCCACCCGGCGGCCCGGCGAGCCCATGGCGGCCAGCAGCCGCTCGCCGACCTCGTCGGCGTCCGCCTCGCGCGCCGCCCAGCCGCCCAGGCCGCGCCGGCCCACGGCCTCCTCGGCCGACCAGCCCAGTATCCGCTCGGCCTCGCGGTTCCAGTGGGTGACCGTGCCGTCCGCGTCGAACGCGCACAGCGCGGCGTCCATGCCGTCGAGGAGGGCCGCCAGCAGGTCGTGGTCCTCGCTGTCGGAGCCGTCCTGGGCCGCCGCAGCCGGCCCTGAGTGGTGTGGAGCGGTCACGGGATACCCCCTGCCGGACGTGTCCGCCGTGTCTGCACGGTCCTGCACGAGGGGTCATTCAACTCGACCGGGCAGCAGGCCGCGCCGCGTTTCCCGGAGTTCCCCGGAAAAAATCCGGTTGTGGGCCGCCGGCGGGGTTCCTAGGCTGTGGGGCACACGAGAAGGGAGGTGGTTCGGAGCATGATTTCTTTCCGGACGCGTGAGGTGACTGCGGGCTAACGCCCGTCGTCCCGCACTACGCGGTGCCGGCGCGAGCGCCGGCCAATTCCCAGCAGTCACCCGGTCCGTGGGCCGCCGAGACGTCCGCTCGGCCGCCGCGTCGCCGCACGCTTGTGCGGACGGCGCGGCGTACAGGCCCACGGGCCGCCTGCTTTTGTGCGGCGGTCAGGGGTACGGGCAGCCGCCTACGGGCACAGCCGTTCGACGTGCCAGCCGTCCCCGGAGCGGACGTAGCGCAGCCGGTCGTGCAGCCGGTTCTCCCGCCCCTGCCAGAACTCCACGACCTGCGCCGTCACCCGGAAGCCGCCCCAGTGCGGCGGCACCGGCACCTCGCTGCCCTCGGGGAAGCGGGCGGTCATGCGTGCGTACGCCGCGTCCAGTTCGGCCCGCGAGGCGGCCACGGACGACTGCTCGCTGGCCCAGGCCCCGATCTGCGAGCCGTAGGGCCGGGCCCTGAAGTAGCTTGCCGTCTCCTCGCGCGACACCCGCTCGGCCGTACCGGTGACGACCACCTGGCGGGCCAGCGGGTACCACGGGAAGAGCAGGCCGACGTGCGGGTTCTCGGCGATCTCCCGGGCCTTCCGGGAGCCGTAGTTGGTGTAGAAGACGAATCCCCGCCGGTCGTAGCCCTTGAGCAGCACGGTGCGCGAACTGGGCCGGCCGGAGGCGTCGGCGGTGGAGACCACCATGGCGTTGGGCTCGTGCAGCTCGGCCGCGACCGCCTCGTCGAACCAGTGCGCGAACTGCGCGTAGGGCTCGGCCGGCAGCTCCTCCTCGGACAGCCCGGCGAACCGGTACTGCCGCCGCATGGCGGCCAGGTCGTGGGCGAGCGCGTAGTCGGCGGCGTCGAAGTCGTCAGCGTGGGACACGGCCACATCTTGCAGGATGCCGGGCGGCCGCCGGGGCACGGGGGCGGGCGCCGCACGGCCTCCCGCGCGCGGGCCGACCATGTCCCCTGCCCCGTACGCCTCGTTCCCAATCCTCTCCGCCGGTAAAAGACCGGTGTGCCGGACATCACCTCGCCCGTCCGGGCCGAACTCCCCCGTGATCCCGCAGAATCACCAGGCGGACGGCCGTGCGGCGCACGGACCCGTCCTTCTGCGGAGGCCGGGTGAAGTCCCGGGTGAAGTACCTCCGCGCGGGGCATGACCGGGTAGACCGGAACGGACCGCGAGCCGCAGATGCTGCCGCGGAGCCGCAACGGAAGCCACCGTGGCCACCCGTGTGGCCCTCCCCCGACCCATCCGGCCGGAACCGGTGACCCCGGAAGCCGGCACGGCCGGTCGGCAGCCGCCTGTCGAACACGTCCTCAAGGAGCCGCCTGATGTCCGACTTCGTCCCCGGACTCGAAGGAGTCGTCGCGTTCGAAACGGAGATCGCCGAACCCGACAAGGAAGGCGGCGCGCTCCGCTACCGCGGTGTCGACATCGAGGACCTGGTCGGCAGCGTCTCCTTCGGGAACGTGTGGGGCCTGCTAGTCGACGGCGCGTTCAACCCCGGGCTGCCGCCCGCCGAGCCCTTCCCCATCCCGGTCCACTCCGGCGACATCCGGGTGGACGTGCAGTCGGCGCTCGCCATGCTCGCCCCCGTGTGGGGCCTCAAACCGCTCCTCGACATCGACGAGGCCACCGCCCGCGACAACCTCGCCCGCGCCGCCGTCATGGCCCTGTCCTACGTCGCCCAGTCCGCCCGCGGCCAGGGGCTGCCCATGGTGCCGCAGCGCGAGATCGACAAGGCGGAGACGGTCGTCGAGCGCTTCATGATCCGCTGGCGCGGCGAGCCGGACCCCAAGCACGTCAAGGCCGTCGACGCGTACTGGACCTCGGCCGCCGAGCACGGCATGAACGCCTCCACCTTCACCGCCCGCGTCATCGCCTCCACCGGCGCCGACGTGGCGGCCGCCCTCTCCGGCGCCGTCGGCGCCATGTCCGGCCCGCTGCACGGCGGCGCCCCCTCCCGCGTCCTCGGCATGATCGAGGAGATCGAACGCACCGGCGACGCCGCCGCGTACGTCCGGCGCACCCTCGACAAGGGCGAGCGCCTCATGGGCTTCGGCCACCGCGTCTACCGCGCCGAGGACCCGCGCGCCCGCGTCCTGCGGCGCACGGCGCGCGAGCTGGGCGCGCCGCGCTTCGAGGTGGCGGAGGCGCTGGAGAAGGCGGCGCTGGAGGAGCTGCACAACCGCCGTCCCGACCGGGTGCTGGCCACCAACGTGGAGTTCTGGGCCGCGATCATGCTGGACTTCGCGGAGGTGCCCGCGCACATGTTCACCTCCATGTTCACGTGCGCCCGCACCGCCGGCTGGAGCGCGCACATCCTCGAACAGAAGCGCACGGGCCGCCTCGTGCGCCCCTCCGCGCGCTACGTGGGCCCCGGCCCGCGCAACCCGCGCGAGGTCGAGGGCTACGCCGACATCGGCCGCGTCGCCAACTGACGCCGCGCCGCCTCCTCCGGCCTGCCGTCCCCGGATGGCAGGCTGGAGGCATGCGCCCGCACCGCCTCGCCGCCGGCCTCATCGCCGGCACCGCCGCCGTCGCCCTCCTGGCGCTGCCCTGCGCCCCCGCCACCGCGGCCCCCGCGGACTCCACGCCCTCCGGCTTCACCATCGAGGACCCGCGCATCACGGAGTCCAGCGGCCTGGCCGCCAGCCGCGCCCACCCCGGCATCTACTGGACGCACAACGACAGCGGCGACGGACCGTACGCGTACGCCGTCGACAGCCGCACCGGCCGCACCGTCGCCCGCGTGACCCTCGCCGGCATCACCGCCCGGGACGTCGAGGCCATCTCCCTCGGCCCCGACGGCGACCTCTACCTCGGCGACATCGGCGACAACCTCGGCGGCAGCTGGCCGGAGGTGCACCTCTACCGCTTCCCCGAACCGAAACGGCTCACCGACGAGATCACCGTCACCCCCGTGCGCTACACCGTCCGCTACGACGACGGCCCGCGCGACGCGGAGTCGCTGATGATCGACCCCAAAACGGGCCGCGCCTACATCGTCAGCAAGAAGAAGTCGGGCAAGGGCGCCCTGTACGAGGGGCCGCAGAAACTGTCGCCGGACGGGGTGAACACCTTCCGGCGGGTCGCCGACATCGGCATCTGGGCCACGGACGGCGCGATCTCCCCCGACGGCACGCGCCTGGTCGTCCGCGGCTACTTCGAGGCCCGCGCCTACCGCTGGCGCGACGGCCGCCCCGTCGAGGAACTCCCCCGCCCGACCGTCCCCCTGCAGCGCCAGGGCGAATCGGTGACCTTCACCCCCGACGGGCGCACCCTGATGTACGGCACGGAGGGCGCGCGCAGCCGCGTCACACCGGTGGCCCTGACGGGAACGCAGGTACCGGACGAGGCGGCGAAGAGCGCCCCGTCCGCCGCCCCGGACCGGGCGGGGACGACGGACGCCGGCAGCGACGGCGGCAACCGGACGCTGGCCCTGGGCGCGGGAGCACTCGCCGCCGCGACGGCCCTCGCGCTGGGCCTGCGCCGCCTGCTGCGGCGGCGGGGGTAGCCGGGGGTGGTGGTGCCGGAGGCGGTTGTCAGCGCCAGCGCTGGTAGTCGCCGCCGTTGCACTTCAGGGCGTAGACGTCGCCGTCGCCATTGCTGTCGAGGCACATGCCGGTCTGCCGGTTCACCAGGTTGAACTTCTTGCCGTCCCAGTTCTCGTACCACTGCTGGTAGTAGTTCACGGGGCTGGAGCACGGCTCCAGGTAGACGTGCCCCTGCTCGGGACCGTCCGGCCACATGGCGAGGCAGTAGCCCTTGTTCGCCATGGGGTGCTGCGCCCAGGCGCCGTCGGGGTTCTCCAGGTTGTCCTGCGTGTCCGCCCACATCTTCTCTGTGTTGTCCAGGCCGGTGCCGCAGCGGAAGCCCTTCATGTAATTGGGCACGACCGTCTTGACGGTGAAGCCGCCGTTCTTTGTGGGGAAGGCCGCGAGACATCCGTCGGTGGCTTCGTTCGTCCAGCGTATGTTGTCCTTGGCCGAGGCCGACCCGGACGTGCACATCAGCAGGGCGGGGATCGCGAGTGCGACTCCCAGGGCCTTTCCTGCGCGCTTCTTCGACATGAATGACCTCTCGTTCGGAAGGACTTCGCTCCGGAATCTATTGCCGGGACGGGTGACGCAGAAGTTCTTCCTTGCACAGTGAGGCGGCCCTGCCGGTACCGGTCCGCACAGCGACGAAAGCCCCCCGGACGAGGTGTCCGGGGGGCTTCGCTGCAGAGGGTGGGGCCGGGCCGGCCGGCCTCAGGCCAGGCGCTCGATCACGTAGTCGATGCAGGCCGTCAGGGCCTCGATGTCGGACGGGTCGATCGCCGGGAACATCGCCACCCGCAGCTGGTTGCGGCCCAGCTTGCGGTACGGCTCCGTGTCGACGATGCCGTTGGCGCGCAGCGCCTTGGCCACCGCCGCCGCGTCGACGTCGTCGGAAAAGTCGATGGTGCCGATGACGAGCGAGCGCTGGGCCGGGTCGGCGACGAACGGCTGGGCGTGCTTGGAGGCCTCGGCCCAGCCGTAGAGCGTGCGCGCCGACGTGGCGGTGCGGCGCACGGCCCAGTCCAGGCCGCCCTGGGAGTTGAGCCACTGCAGCTGCTCGTTGAGCAGGAAGAGGGTGGCGAGGGACGGGGTGTTGTAGGTCTGGTTCTTCAGGGAGTTGTCGATCGCCGTCGGCAGCGAGAAGAACTCCGGGACGTGGCGCCCGGAGGCGTGCACGCGTGCGGCGCGCTCCAGGGCGGCCGGGGAGAAGACGGCGATCCACAGGCCGCCGTCGGCGGCGAAGGACTTCTGCGGCGCGAAGTAGTAGACGTCGCTCTCGGTGATGTCGACGGGCAGGCCGCCCGCGCCGGAGGTGGCGTCGACCAGGACGAGCGCGCCCTCGTCGGCGCCGGCGACGCGGCGGACCGGGGCGGCGACGCCGGTGGAGGTCTCGTTGTGCGTGAGGGCGTAGACGTCCACGCCCGCCTCGGCGCGCGGCTCGGGGTGGGTGCCGGGCTCGGAGGAGATGACGGTGGGCTCGGCCAGCCAGGGGGCGGCCTGGGCGGCCTTGGCGAACTTCGAGGAGAATTCGCCGAAGCTCAGGTGCTGGGACTTCGACTCGATCAGGCCATGGGTGGCGACGTCCCAGAACGCGGTGGAACCGCCGTTGCCGAGGATCACCTCGTAGCCGTCGGGCAGGGAGAACAGCTGCCGGATGCCGTCGCGCACCGAGCCGACGAGGTTCTTCACCGGGGCCTGGCGGTGGGAGGTGCCGAGGAGGGAGGTTCCGGTGGCGGCCAGGGCGTCGAGCGCCTCCGTGCGCACCTTGGAGGGGCCCGCACCGAAGCGACCGTCGGCGGGCTTGATGTCAGCGGGGATCTGGATGTCAGCCACGGGCGCAGCCTAATCCGAGAAAGGCGGCCCCGAGGTGCGTCGTCCATCGGATGAGATACGGCTCATGCTCGTAGGCTCGTGGCCAGAACCAGCCGATGGGGGGAGTCGAACCCTATGCAAGGTGCTTTGCTCGACGGCCGGTACCGCCTGGTGGAACGCATCGGGAGCGGCGGCATGGGGCAGGTGTGGGCCGCGTTCGACGAGCGGATGCGCCGGGACGTGGCCGTCAAGCTGCTCTCCGACAGCATCGACGCCACGGACCCGGTCGTCGTGGCGCGTTTCGAGCGGGAGGCGCGCGCGGCGGGCGGGCTGTCCAGTCCGCACGTCGTCACCGTGCACGACTACGGGGAGGGCGACCTGGGCGGCCGGCAGACGCTCTTCCTGGTGATGGAGCGGCTCCGGGGGCAGTCCCTGAGCAGCGTCCTGGCGAAGGGCCGGCCCGACGTGGAGACGGCGCTGGCCTGGGGCAGGCAGATATGCCGGGCCCTGGAGGCCGCCCACCGCACGGGGCTCGTGCACCGCGACATCAAGCCGGCGAACGTGATGGTGACCGACGAGGGGAGAATCAAGGTCCTGGACTTCGGCATCGCCCGCTTCGTCGGCGAGACGGCCTCCTTGACCACGCTCACCGCCACGAACTCGGCGGTGGGCACGCCCGCGTACATGTCGCCCGAACAGTTCGAGGGTTCCCGGGAGATCGGGGCGGCGTCCGACCTCTACTCGTTCGGCTGCCTGCTCTACGCACTGCTGTGCGGGGAGCCGCCCTTCACGGGCGCGTCGCCGTACGCGCTGCTGCGCCAGCACCTCGACAAGCAGCCCGAGCCCCCGTCCCGGCGGCGGCCCGGCATACCCCGCCACCTCGACCGGCTCGTCCTGGACCTGCTGCACAAGGACCCGAAGCGGCGGCCGGCGGACGCGCGGGAGGTCGCGCGGCGCCTGGACGAGCGGGTGCTCGCCGTGCACGGCAGCGAGCCGCCGGTGGCGGTCGCGACGCCCACGGCCGTGGCGTCGCCGGTGGCCGCGCCCGCGGCCACCGAGCCCCTGGCCCCGCCGCAGGTCACCGGGCAGGGGTCCGTCCTGCGGCCCGTCGTCCTGTGCACGGGCACCACGGTCGCGGGGGTGGCCACCTCGCTCGCCGCGCTGACGTCTTTGAGCGCGGGCATGGTGGTGCTGCTGTCCCTGCTCACTACGGGTGTGGCGGCGCTGGTCACCGGCGGGCTGGCGGCGGGCGACGAACACGAGACGCTGGCCGGCCTGACCGCGTTGGGGCTGATCGGCGCAACGCTGGGCACGTTCTCCGTCTTCGGCCCGTCGCCCTGGTGGGCGGGTCTGCTCACCGGTCTGGGCGTGCTCGTCGCCGGGTTCGTACTGGCGGCCGTGGCGTCCGGCATCTTCTCGGCGGAGCAACGGCCGAAGGTCATGGAAGCCACCGCTCCCGCGGCCGCCGTCACGAACGGGGTGATGTACTTCGCCCTGCACCTGACCCGCACTGACGACGGGATGCTGATCGCCTCGCTCACCGGCTTCGGCGTCTACGTCGGCACCCTGACCCTCCTCGGCATCCTGACGTCGATCTCCCGGCGCTGAGGATCACCACCTTGCACCATGGCCGTATGGCTGTGATTCGGGAACTGCAGCAGGCCCTGCGCGCGGCCGTGCAGGGGGAAGTGGACTTCTCCGCCTCCGGCCGCGCCCTGGTGACCATGGACGCCTCCAACTACCGCCGGGTCCCGGCCGGGGTCGTCGCCCCGCGGGACGCGGAGGACGTGGCGGCGGCGCTCGCCGTGTGCCGGGAGCACGGCGTGCCGGTGGTGGCGCGCGGGGGCGGGACGTCGGTGGCGGGGCAGGCCACGGGCGAGGGCGTCGTGCTGGACTTCACCCGCCACATGCACCGCATCGTGGACGTCGACCCCGCCACCCGGACGGCCGTCGTGCAGCCGGGCGTGGTCCTGGACCGGCTGCGGGAGGCGGCCGCGCCGCACGGGCTGACGTTCGGCCCGGACCCGTCGACGCACGGCCGCTGCACGCTCGGCGGGATGATCGGCAACAACGCGTGCGGCTCCCACACGGTGGCCTGGGGCACGACCGCCGACAACGTGCGGGCACTGGACGTCCTCACGTACGACGGCCGATCGGCCCGCCTCACCCGCGGCGCCGGCCCCGACGGGTTGCCGGCGGACCTCGCCGAGGGCGTGACGGCCCTGGTGGAGGGCCACTTGGCGCTGCTGCGCACCGGTTTCCCCGCGCTGCCCCGGCGCATGTCCGGCTACGCCCTCGACGCGCTGCTGCCCGAGCGCGGCCGGGACCTGACGCGGGCCTTCACCGGCAGCGAGGGCACCCTCGGCGTCCTCACGCGGGCGACGGTGCGCCTGGTGGAGGTGCCGGCCGCCCGCGTCCTGCTCGTGCTCGGCTACCCGGACGAGAGCACCGCGGCCGACGCGGCCCGGGCGCTGCTGCCCCTGGCCCCGCTGACCGTGGAGGGCATGGCCGCCGACCTCGTGGCAGGCCCGGCCGCCGCGCTGCTGCCGCCGGGCGGCGCCTGGCTGTTCGTGGAGGCCGGCGGCGCGAGCACCGCAGAGGCGGCCGCCCGCGCCGAGGAGCTGCGCCGGGTCGCCGGTGCCGGCGGCCACGCCCTGGTCGCCGACACCGCCGGGCAGCGGGCCCTGTGGCGCGTACGGGAGGACGCGGCGGGCACCGCGACCCGGCTGCCCGACGGCGGCGAGGCGTGGCCCGGCTGGGAGGACTGCGCGGTGCCGCCGCAGCGCCTGGGTGCGTACCTGCGCGACTTCCGGGCCCTGCTGGCGGCGTACGGCCTGCGGGGCGCGCCCTTCGGCCACTTCGGCGAGGGGTGTGTGCACGTGCGCCTGAGCACCGACCTGACCAGCGCCGAAGGGGTGCGCCGCTACCGGGAGTTCTCCCGCGACATGGCCGACCTGGTCGTCTCCCACGGTGGCTCGCTCTCCGGCGAGCACGGCGACGGCCAGGCGCGGGCGGAGCTGCTGCCCCGGATGTACGGCGACGACGTGGTGCGGCTCTTCGAGCGCTTCAAGGACCTGTGGGACCCGGCGGGCGGCCTCAACCCGGGCATGCTCGTGCGCCCCTACCGCCTGGACCGGAACCTGCGCTTCGCCGTCCTGCCGCGGCGGCCCGTGGACGTGGAGTTCGCCTATCCCGACGACCGGGGCGACTTCGCGGTGGCCGTACGGCGCTGCGTCGGCGTCGCCAAGTGCCGGCAGACGTCGGCGGGCGACGGCGACAGCGACGGCAACGGTGACGGCGTGATGTGCCCGTCGTACCGGGTCACCGGGCAGGAGCAGCACTCGACGCGGGGCCGGGCGCGGCTGCTGCACGAGATGCTGGCCGGGGAGGTGGTCACGGACGGCTGGCGCTCGCCGGAGGTCCACGAGGCGCTCGATCTGTGCCTGGCCTGCAAGGGCTGCCGCAGCGACTGCCCGGTGGGCGTCGACATGGCCACGTACAAGGCGGAGTTCCTGCACCACCACTACGCCGGCCGGCTCCGCCCGGCCGCGCACTACGCGATGGGCTGGCTGCCGGTATGGCTCCGCGCGGCCGCCGCGCTGCGCGCCGGAGCGCTGCTCGGCGGCCCGGCCCGGCTGCCCCCGCTGGCGGCCGTGGCCAAGCGCCTGGCGGGCGTCGACGCCCGGCGGGACCTGCCGGTGCCGGCCCGCGAGCCGTTCACCCGCTGGTGGCGGGCGCGCGGCGGCAACGCGGCGGGTCAGGGGCGTACGGGCCGCCCGGCCGTCGTGCTGTGGCCGGACACCTTCACCACCCACTTCTCCCCCGCTGTCGGCCGCGCCGCCGTGGCCGTGCTGGAGGACGCCGGCCTGCGCGTGCTCGTACCGCCCCGGCCGGTGTGCTGCGGCCTGACGTGGATCTCCACGGGCCAGCTCACCCGTGCCCGGGCCGTCGCCCGCCGCACCCTGGACGTGCTGGCCCCGGCGCTCGCCGCGGGGCTGCCCGTCGTCGGGCTCGAACCGAGCTGCACGGCCGCCCTGCGCGCCGACCTGCCGCAGCTGCTCCCCGACGACCCGCGGGCCGCGCAACTGGCGGCTGGCGTCCGTACCTTCGCGCAAGTACTTGTCGAACGCGACTGGCAGCCGCCCCGCGTGGACCGGCCCGTCGCCGGCCAGACCCACTGCCACCAGCACGCCGTCCTCGGCGACGCCGCCGAGCGCGAGCTGCGCCGGCGCGCCGGGCTCACCGGCGAGCTCAGCGGCGGCTGCTGCGGGCTGGCGGGCAACTTCGGTTTCGAGAAGGGGCACTTCGACGTCTCCGTCGCCTGCGCCGAGGAGCAGCTGCTGCCGTCCGTGCGCCGGGCGCCGAACGGCACGGCCGTCCTCGCCGACGGCTTCTCTTGTCGCACGCAGCTCGCCCAACTCGCCGGTGTTCAGGGGCAACACCTGGCCGAGGTCCTGTCCGAGGCCCTGAAGAGCGCTGGTGGGACCGGCCGAAAATGACACAAGCACGCTTGCTTGTTTCCGGGCCCGCTGTCACCCTCCCGTGCCATGCCCTCCGCCCGCCCCGCCGCTCCCGTCCTCCGCGTCGGCAACGCCTCCGGCTTCTACGGCGACCGCTTCGACGCCCTGCGCGAGATGCTCACCGGCGGCCCCCTGGACGTCCTGACGGGTGACTACCTCGCCGAGCTGACCACGCTGATCCTCGGCCGCGACCGGCTGAAGGACCCCTCCGCCGGCTGGGCCCGCACCTACCTCGCCCAGCTGGAGGAGGGCCTGGGCCTGGCGGTCGACCACGGCGTCAAGCTCGTCACCAACGCCGGCGGCCTCAACCCCGCCGGCCTCGCCGCGCGCATCACCGCCCTCGCCGACCGCCTCGGCGTCCCCGCCCGCGTCGCGTACGTCACCGGCGACGACGTGCTGCGCGACCGCGACTGGGGAAGCGGTGTGCTGACCGCCAACGCCTACCTCGGCGGCGCAGGCATCGCCGAGTGCCTGCGCGCCGGCGCCGACGTCGTGGTCACCGGCCGCGTCACCGACGCCGCCCTCGTCTCCGGCCCGGCCGCCGCCCACTTCGGCTGGAGCGCCGACGACCTCGACCCGCTGGCCGGCGCGGTCGTCGCCGGGCACGTCCTGGAGTGCGGGGCCCAGGCCACCGGCGGCAACTACGCCTTCTTCGGCGAGCACGACGTGCGCCGGCCCGGCTTCCCGCTGGCCGAGATCCACCCCGACGGCTCCGCCGTCATCACCAAGCACCCCGGCACCGGCGGCGCCGTCACCGTCTCCACGGTCACCGCCCAGCTGCTGTACGAGACCGCCGGCGCCCGCTACCCCGGGCCGGACGTCACCGCCCGCCTCGACACCGTCCGGCTGACCGCCGACGGCCCCGACCGGGTGCGCATCGACGGAGTGCGCGGCGAACTCCCCCCGAACGACCTCAAGGTGGGCCTGACCCGCATGGGCGGCCACCGCACGGAGGTCGTCTTCGTCCTGACCGGCCTCGACGTCGAGGCCAAGGCCCGCCTGGTGCGCGCCCAGCTCGACGGGGTGCTCACCGCCCGCCGCCCCGCCGAGGTGCGCTGGTCCCTGGCCCGTACGGACCGGCCCGACGCCCCGGTGCAGGAGGAGGCCGGCGCGCTGCTGCGCCTGGTGGTGCGCGACGGCGACCCGGACACCGGCCGGGCCGTGCACGCGGCCTGCGTGGAGCTGGCCCTGGCCAGCTACCCCGGCTTCCACCTGGCCGCGCCGCCCGGGAAGGGCACGCCCTACGGGGTGTTCGAGGCGGCGTCCATGGCGCCCGAGGACGTGCGGCACACCGCCGTCCTGCCGGACGGCACCCGCGTGCCCGTCCTGCCGCCCCCGCGCCGCAGCGGCGGGCGGGGCGCGGCCACGGGCCGGCCCCGGGTGCTGCTGCCCGACCCGCTGCCGCCCGGCCCGGTGCGCCGGGCGCCGCTGGGGCTGGTGGCGGGGGCCCGCAGCGGCGACAAGGGCGGCAGCGCGAACGTCGGCGTCTGGGTGCGCGACGAGGCGGCCTGGCGCTGGCTCGCCCACGAACTGACCGTGGAGCGCTTCCGCGAACTGCTGCCGGAGACGGTCGGCTTCACCGTCGAACGGCACGTCCTGCCGCGCCTGCGCGCCCTGAACTTCGTCGTCGACGGCCTGCTCGGGGAGGGCGCCGCCTCCCAGGCCCGCTTCGACCCCCAGGCCAAGGCCGTCGGCGAGTGGCTGCGCTCCCGGCACGTCGACATCCCCGTCGGTCTGCTGGCGCGAGCGGAGGGGCCGCTGTGACCGTTCTCGTCCCCGCCCTCGACCCGGCGTCGCCCGCCTGCGCGCAGAACCGTTCCGCCATGCTGGAGCGGCTCGCCGAGGTCGAGGCCGCACACGCACGGGCCGTCGCGGGCGGCGGCGAGAAGTACACCGCCCGGCACCGCGCCCGCGGCCGGCTCACCGCCCGCGAGCGCGTGGAGCTGCTCGTCGACCCCGACACGCCCTTCCTCGAACTCTCCCCGCTGGCCGCCTGGGGCACCGACCACGCCGTCGGCGCCTCCCTCGTCACCGGCATCGGCGTCGTCGAGGGCACCGAGTGCGTGGTCACCGCCAACGACCCCACCGTCCGCGGCGGCGCCAGCAACCCCTGGACGCTGAAGAAGGCCCTGCGCGCCAACGAGATCGCCCTCGCCAACCGGCTGCCGCTGATCTCGCTCGTCGAGTCCGGCGGCGCCGATCTGCCCAGTCAGAAGGACGTCTTCATCCCCGGCGGCGCCCTCTTCCGCGACCTGACCCGGCTCTCCGCCGCCGGCATCCCCACCGTGACCGTCGTCCTCGGCAACTCCACGGCCGGCGGCGCGTACGTGCCCGGCATGTCCGACCACGTGGTCATGGTGAAGGAACAGGCCAAGGTCTTCCTCGGCGGCCCGCCGCTCGTGCGCATGGCCACCGGCGAGGAGAGCGACGACGAGTCCCTCGGAGGCGCCGAGATGCACGCCCGCGTCTCCGGCCTCGCCGACCACTTCGCCGTCGACGAGGCCGACGCCCTGCGCCAGGCACGGCGCGTCGTCGCCCGCCTGAACCACCGCAGGGCGCACGCCGCCCCGGCGGCCTTCGACCCGCCGCTGCACGACGCGGAGGACCTGCTCGGCATCGTCCCCGGCGACCTCAAGGCGCCCTTCGACCCGCGCGAGGTCCTCGCCCGCATCGTCGACGGCTCCGACTTCGACGAGTTCAAGCCGCTGTACGGGCCCAGCCTCGTCACCGGCTGGGCCCGGCTGCACGGGTACCCCGTCGGCGTCCTCGCCAACGCCCGGGGCGTCCTGTTCAGCGCCGAGTCGCAGAAGGCCGCGCAGTTCGTCCAGCTCGCCAACCAGCGCGACATCCCCCTGGTCTTCCTGCACAACACCACCGGCTACATGGTCGGCCGGGACTACGAGCAGGGCGGCATCGTCAAACACGGCGCCATGATGATCAACGCCGTGGCCAACTCCACCGTGCCGCACCTGTCCGTCCTCCTCGGCGCCTCCTACGGCGCCGGCCACTACGGCATGTGCGGGCGCGCCTTCGACCCGCGCTTCCTGTTCACCTGGCCGAGCGCCAAGTCGGCCGTCATGGGCCCGCAGCAGCTCGCCGGCGTGCTCTCCCTCGTCGCCCGCGCCTCCGCCGAGGCCAAGGGACGGACGTACGACGAGGACGCCGACGCCACCCTGCGCGCCATGGTCGAGCAGCAGATCGAAGCCGAGTCCCTGCCCATGTTCCTCTCCGGCCGGCTGTACGACGACGGGGTCATCGACCCCCGCGACACCCGCACGGTGCTGGGCCTGTGCCTGTCCGCCGTGCACAACGCGCCCGTACGCGGCGTGCGCGGCGGCTTCGGCGTCTTCCGGATGTGAGAGGTGAGGAGTGGCAGTGATCGGTTGCGTACTGGTCGCCAACCGCGGCGAGATCGCCGTCCGCGTCTTCCGCACCTGCCGGGAGCTCGGCATCGCGACCGTGGCCGTGCACTCCGACCCCGACGCCGGCGCCCTGCACGTACGCCAGGCCGACGCCGCCGTACGACTGCCGGGCGCGGCGCCCGCCGACACGTACCTGCGCGGCGACCTGCTCGTCCGCGCCGCCCGCGCGGCCGGGGCCGACGCCGTGCACCCCGGGTACGGGTTCCTCTCCGAGGACGCCGGCTTC
The DNA here is from genome assembly GCF_039532865.1 of Streptomyces luteosporeus. NCBI lineage: Bacteria > Bacillati > Actinomycetota > Actinomycetes > Kitasatosporales > Streptomycetaceae > Streptomyces > Streptomyces luteosporeus. Next base: position 210,398 of record NZ_BAAASL010000001.1, on the reverse strand, counting down.
GCGCGGGCCGTCGTCGAGGCCGGGCTGGTGTGGATCGGGCCGCCCCCGGAAGCCATCGAGGCCATGGCCTCCAAGACGCGCGCCAAACGCCTCATGGCGCAGGCGGGCGTGCCGCTGCCGGCACCCGTCGATCTCGCGGCGGTCACCGCGGCCGACCTGCCGCTGCTGCTCAAGGCGGCGGCGGGCGGAGGCGGACGCGGCATGCGCATCGTCCGCCGGCTGCCGGATCTCCCCGCCGAACTCGCCTCCGCGCGCGCCGAAGCGGCGGCCGCCTTCGGCGACGACGAGGTCTTCGCCGAGCCGTACCTGGAGGGCGCCCGGCACGTGGAGGTCCAGATCCTGGCCGACACCCACGGCACCGTGTGGACGCTGGGCACCCGCGACTGCTCCGTCCAGCGCCGCCACCAGAAGGTGATCGAGGAGGCGCCGGCGCCCGGACTCGACGCGGCCGTCGAGGCCGCCCTGCGCCGGGCGGCGGAGGCGGCGGCGCGGGCGATCGCGTACGTGGGGGCGGGGACGGTGGAGTTCCTGCTGCGGCCGGGGCCGGCGGAGCGGGCGGAGCCCGTGTTTCTGGAGATGAACACGCGGCTGCAGGTGGAGCACGCGGTGACGGAAGCGGTGTACGGGGTCGACCTGGTGGCCCTGCAGATCCACGTGGCGGAGGGCGGGGCGCTGCCGGACGCCGTGCCGGGCCCTCGCGGGCATGCGGTGGAGGCGCGCGTCTATGCGGAGGCGCCGGGGCGCGGGTTCGCGCCGCAGACGGGGCGCGTGCGGCGCCTGTGGGTGGACCCGGGGGCGGTACCGCCCGGTGGGCCGGTTTGTGCCCACCCGTCCCTCCCCCAGCTACCGCTGGGGGGACCCCCAGCGGAACGATTGCCCACAAACCGGCGGGGTGGCCTCCGCATCGACGCCGGCTACGCCGCCGGCGACCTCGTCACCGCGCACTACGACCCGCTCATCGCCAAGGTCGTCGCCCACGCCCCCACCCGCCCCGCCGCCGTGCGGCTGCTCGCGCACGCGCTGGAGCGCGCCGAGTTCCACGGGCCGGTCACCAATCGCGATCTGCTGGTCGGCGTGCTGCGGCACGGCGTCTTCGCCGCCGGTCCCCCGGACACCGGGTTCCTGGAGCGGGAGCTGCCCGCGCTGACCCGCCCCGACCCCGACGGGGCTCGCCTGGCAGCCCTCGCCGCCGCGCTCGCCGAGGCGGCCGCAGCGCCGGGCGCCTGGCGCAACGTTCCCGCGCACCCGCAGCGCAAGCGGTACCGCTGTGAGCCCGACGGCGGCGAGGTCGAGGTCGCGTACTGGCACGCCCGGCACGGCGCACCGCGCCCCCACGACTTCCCCGGCGTCCGCGTCGTCTCCGCCGCCGCGACCCGCGTCGTCCTGGAGACCTCCGACGGCGTCGCGCGCGCGTACCCGGTCGCCGCGTACGGCGACGGCCGCGTCCACGTGGGCCGGTTCACGTTCACCGCGCTGCCCCGTTTCGCCGATCCCACCACCGCACCGGCCGTACCCGGCTCGCTGCGGGCCCCCATGCCCGGCACGGTCGTCCGGCTCGCGGACGGCGTCACCGTCGGCGCCACCGTACGCGCGGGCCAGCCCCTGCTGTGGCTGGAGGCGATGAAGATGGAGCACCGCGTCACGGCCCCGGCCACCGGCGTCGTCACGGAGCTGCACGTGGCACCGGGCCGGCAGGTGGAGACCGGGCACCTACTGGCAGTGGTTCAGGAGGACGAGCCATGAGCACCGACGCGCACGAGCACCAGGAACTGCGTTCCGCGGTGGCGGCCCTGGCCGCACGCTGCGGCCCGGACGCCGACGAGTTGTGGGCGGAGGCCGGCAAGCTCGGCTACCTGGGGGTGAACCTGCCCGCCGAGTACGGCGGCGGGGGCGCCGGCATCACCGAACTGGCCGTCGTCCTGGAGGAGCTGGCCACCGCGGGCCGCCCGCTCCTGCTCCTCGTGGTCTCGCCGGCCATCTGCGGCACGGTCATCGCCCGCTTTGGCACCGGGGTGCAGAAGCGCGCCTGGTTGCCGGGGCTGGCGGCGGGCACGGCGAGGATGGCGTTCGGGATCACCGAGCCCGACGCGGGCTCGAACGCGCACCGTCTGGCGACGACCGCCCGCCGCGCCGCCGACGGCAGCGGCGACTGGCTCCTGACCGGCCGCAAGGTGTTCATCTCGGGCGTGGACACCGCCGACGCCACGCTCGTCGTGGGCCGTACGGAGGAAGCTCGTACGGGGCGGCTGCGGCCCGCGCTGTTCGTCGTGCCGCGCGACGCGCCGGGCTTCACGTACCGCCGCATTCCCATGGAAGTGGCGTCGCCGGAGAAGCAGTTCGAGCTGGTGCTGGACGAGGTGCGGCTGCCGGCGGACGCGCTGGTCGGCGAGGAGGACGCCGGCCTGCAGCAGCTCTTCGCGGGTCTGAATCCCGAGCGCATCATGACGGCGGCGTTCGCGACGGGGATGGGGCGGTACGCGATCGGGCGGGCCGTCGCGTACGCCCGGACGCGGCAGGTGTGGGACGTGCCGATCGGCGCGCACCAGGCGGTCGCGCATCCGCTGGCGCAGTCGCACATCGAGATCGAGCTGGCCCGGCTGATGCTGTACAAGGCGGCGGGCCTGTACGACGCGGGGGACGACGCCGGTGCGGGCGAGGCGGCGAACATGGCCAAGTACGCGGCCGCGGAGGCGGCGGTGCGGGCGGTGGACCGGGCGGTGCACACCCTCGGGGGCAACGGGCTGAGCACCGAGTACGGGCTGGCCTCGCTGATCACGGCGGCGCGGGTGACGCGTGTGGCACCGGTGAGCCGGGAGATGATCCTCAACTACGTCTCCCACCGGACGCTGGGCCTGCCGAAGTCGTACTGATCCGCACAGGGTGAAAGGCGAAGGTGCACGCACGCATGAGAACGGCCGGAAGCACTCCCGTCCCCAAGCAGGACCGCAGCCGGGCCACGCGCCGCCGGCTGCTGGAGGCGGCCGTGGCCTGCCTGGCCGAGCGTGGCTGGGCGGGTTCGACCGTGGGGGTGGTGGCCGAGCGGGCCGGGGTCTCCCGCGGCGCCGCGCAGCACCACTTCCCCACCCGCGAGGACCTGTTCACGGCGGCGGTGGAGTACGTGGCGGAGGAGCGCTCGGCGGCGTTGCGCACCCTGTTGTCCCCGGCGCGGATGATCGTGGGGCCGGCGCGGACGTACGCCGTGCTGGACGCGCTCGTCGGGCTGTTCACCGGCCCCCTGTTCCGCGCGGCCCTGCAGCTGTGGGTGGCGGCCGCCTACGAGGAGCCGCTGCGGGAACGGGTCGTGGCGCTGGAGGCGCGCGTGGGCCGGGACGTGCACCGCATGGCCGTGGAACTGCTGGGCGCGGACGAGGCCCGGCCGGGGGTGCGCGAGACCGTGCAGGGCTTTCTGGACATGGCGCGCGGCCTGGGCCTGGCGAACCTGCTGACGGACGACGGTGCCCGGCGCTCCCGTGTGGTCGGCCAGTGGACGGCCCTGGTCGACGACGCCCTGCGCCCGGCGCCGTACGAACACTGAGGCCCGTACGAACACCGAGGCACCGTACGAACACTGACCAGCCGCTTTCGAACACCCCTGAACCCGGTGGCCCGCACCGGCCCCCCTGAGGACACTGGCGCACATGTCCCCCGCGACGGCGTGGAGGGCATCGGTGCGAGACCCCGAGGGGGGATCTTCGAATGGCACTGCGCACATGGGCAACGGCGGCCGCGGCCGCGGCTCTGGCCGCCTCCCTGATCGGTGCAAATGGCACCGCCTCCGCCGCCCCTGCCGCGACCGCCGCCCGGCCGGACTTCGCCGCCCAGGCGGCCTCCGCGGGCCTGAGCGGCTCCCGGGCCGAGGAGCTGCAGCACAAGGTCGACGACTACCTCGCCCGGCTCGGCGGCCGGCAGGTGGCCGCCAACAAGGTCGAGTTCGAGGGCGGCACCGTGGTCGTCGCCCTCCCCGGCGAGAAGCAGGCGCGCGACCTGGGGAAGGCGGACGCGAAGTTCGCCGACTGCCCGTACGAGAACTTCTGCATGTTCCGGGGCACGTACTACACCGGTGACCAGCTCAACCTGTACTACTGCCGGGACCAGGGCCTGACCAACTGGACCGGCAACGGCTCCTGGTGGAACCGCCAGACCCCGGGCACGCAGGCCAGGCTGCTGGGCCGCAACCACGACGTCGTCACGGTCACGGCCGGCGCGGAGTCGTGGCAGGCGGTCTACAACTGGGACCCGATCTGGTACGTCAGGCCCTGCTGACGTCCCCGGCACGGCCCCAGGCGGAGATGGTCACCTGGGGGATGTCGAGGAAGGCCGGGTCCTTCAGGAGGGCCGCGAACTCGTCGAGGTCCTCCTGGGCCACGAGGCCGTCCGCGACCAGGGCGGGCCCGGCCTGGCCGATGAGCGGGGCCCAGCGGTCCTTCTCCAGGCCGCCCATGCAGCCGAGGTTGCCGGTGAAGGAGACGTCCTGCAGGCCGCTGCCGGCGAGCAGGGCGGGGATGCCGCGCGCCCACGTCATGTCGGCGCCCAGGTCGCGGTACTTCTGCTGGTATCCGGCCAGGATCCGGCGGACCGCCGGGAACGGCGAGTCCTGCGCCGGCAGGTGGTAGGGCTCCTCGACGAGCAGCCAGCCGCCGGGGGCGAGCCAGCCGGCCGCCCGGGCGAGGACCTCGTCCCGCTCGGGCAGGTGGCACAGCAGGAACCGGGCGTGAATGAAGTCGAAGCGGCCCGGCGCGTAGTCCTCGCGGGTGACGTCGGCCTGCTGCACCTCCAGGTTGGCGGCGCGGTCCGCGTCCAGGTACCGGGTGTCGATGTCGGCGGCGACGACCCTGCCCTGCGGGCAGCGGTCGGCGAGCCAGTACGCGATCGAGCCGGCGCCGGCGCCCAGTTCCAGGCAGTTCCAGTCCGGCCGGACGGGCAGCCGCTCGATGATCCCGGTGGTGAAGGCGTCCACGCTGCGCTGGATCGACTCCAGGCGGCCCTGCTCCCCGGAGGAGTCCCGGGCAAGCCTGCCGGTGCCGCGCGCGGCGACGGAAGCGGATCGGTCGGTGCTCATGATTTCTCTGAAGCCTCGGTTTCCGTGATCGTTCGCTCGGTCGGGAGGGGCGGCGGGGCCGCCGCGGCGGCCTGCGGGATCCGGAACGCGCGTACGGGCGCGGTGCCGCGGGCCCGGGCGACGTCCTTGAGGAAGGCCACCTCGCTCTGCAGCCCGTGCCCGCCGGGGTTGACGAGCGCCAGCGAGCTCGCCCGGGCCGGAACGTGGTCGGCCTGCGCCCGCAGGGCGGCCCCCAGCCAGCAGGCCACGACGGCGGGCTCGACCTCGGCCTCCGGCAGCCCGTGCGCGTGCACGTGGCGGCGTGCCTGCTCGACGGTCTCGGGGGTGACCAGGTCGCGCAGGGCGAGCATGGCGTCGCGGATCTCCACCACCTGGCGGTACAGGCGCAGGTGCACCGAGCGCGGTGTCGCCATCAGGTCGCGCAGGATGGGGCGCGGTGCGTCCAGGGCCACGTGCGGGACGGCCGCCGTGAGCTCCAGCCACAGGGGTCGCAGGCGGCGCAGCGCGAAGGCGTCGCCGGCCCAGCGGCGCGCGGTCAGGACCAGGGGCAGCAGGACGCCCGCGACCATCAGCCAGGCGGTGATGCCGATGTTGAGCGGGAAGAGGGCGCCCAGCCAGGAGGGCCGGGCCAGGAGGTAGCCCAGCACGATCGTCCAGAAGACGGTGGAGGAGGTGAACCCGCCGGCGAGCAGCAGCAGTCCGGCCCTGAGGGAACGATCCTCCTTCGTCTGGCGGGCGTAGCGCACGCACAGCACGACGCAGGGGATCGTGCCGATGAGGTGGGAGGCGATCAGGATCCACCAGAACGGGCTGTACCAGGGGACGTACTGCGCGGTCACGCAGCCGGAATCCGGGGAGACCGTCTCGTCGAGGGCGACCAGCACCGCGACCGTGGCGGCCATCAGGCCGTAGACGAGCCAGGGGCGCCGGCGGGAGACCGCGGCGAGGGTGAAGTCCAGGATGAGGGCCGAGCTCAGGACGCCCCAGGCGTTCATGAACATGCCGCAGCTCTGGGCGAAGACGAGGTTGCGGTTGATGGCCGCGGTGACCGGGTCGAGGTAGACGGTGATCGAGCCGGCGATGCCGACCACCGACATCAGCAGTCTCTTCTGCTGCTGGGAGTGCCGGGCTGCCGGTATCCGCAGGAAGATCGCCACCCACAGGCACAGCGCGCCGATCAGCTCCACGCGCGAACCCAGCTCGTATACAGACGCGTTGTCCATGCTCCGCCCCTCGTCCTCCTCGCCCCGTTCGGTCCTGTTCGGGCCCGGCCCAGTCCTGACTCGGCCCTGGCTCAGCCCTGGATCCCGAGCGCGGCCTTCAGTTCCCCGGAGACTCCGGACGGCGACGAGGGCGTGAGCCTCTCGGCGGCCGCGTGAATGAGGCTGGCGACGAGCTCCGCTTCCTGCTCCTGCTCCGACGTGTAGTTGTTGCGCGCCAGGAGCCGGTTGATGAGCGTGGGGCTGACGTGCGGGAACAACTGGGCCAACGCGCTGCGCGGGTCCACCTCTTCGGCGGTGCCGTGCTCCAGCAGGATGTGCCCGATCTCGTGGAGGATGATGTGGTCCCGGTGGAACTGGGTCGTGTGTTCCTCGACGTAGATCTCGTCACTGGTGTCGGTGGCGATCCACAGACCACAGGCGGTTCCGGCGAGCGACGTGGGCAGCGTGTGAATACGAATGGGGCGGCCGCGCACGGCGGAGAGCTCCTCGATGAGCGCCGCCGTCGAAAACGGGACCGGCAGGTGCAACCGGTCGACCAATGCCTCGCACGTCTTGCGGATCTGTCGTGTGGTCACGGTGATCTCATGCCCCCAAACCGGGCATCTGCTGAATTCGGTCCCCTGATGTCTGTCGTGGCGCATACCGCAGTGCCCCACCCCCCTGGCGCGCCATCTTGCACCATCGGCGCAGGGCATTTCAACGGAGAGTGACGACTGGCGCAGCAAACCTAGATCAGTTAGGTTTCTTCCTAGGAGCCCTAGGAACGGGAGGGAAGAGACCCATGGTGCGCGCAGGACTCACCGCGGAGAAGCTGACGGCCGCGGCCGCGGCCCTCGCCGACGAGGCCGGGCTGGAGAAGGTCACCCTCTCCGCCCTCGCCCGGCACTTCGGCGTCAAGGACGCCAGCCTGTACTCGCACGTCAAGAACCTGCGGGAACTGCGCGTACGGATCGCCCTGCTCGCCGCCGGCGAGATGACCGACCGCATCGCGGCGGCCGTCGCCGGACGCTCCGGCAAGGAAGCGCTCGTCGCCTTCGCCGACGCGTACCGCGACTACGCCCTCGCGCACCCCGGCCGGTACGCCGCGACGCAGCAACAGCTCGCCCCGGAGGAGGTCGGGGACGCCCCCGGATTCCTGCGCAGCGTCGAGCTGACCTACGGCATGCTGCGCGCCTACGGCCTCACCGAACCCGACCTCACCGACGCCGGCCGGCTGCTGCGCAGCACCTTCCACGGCTACGTCCACCTCGAACTCGGCGGCGGCTTCGGCCACTCCCGCCCGGTGGCCGACTCGTGGGCCCGCTCGCTCGACGCCCTCCACCAGCTCCTGGAGAACTGGCCGTCCCGGCACCAGCCGTCTTCACACCAGGGGGAGAAATGACGCAGACCAACACCATCGAGGCACCCGGCGCCACCCTGCACTACGAGGTGCGCGGCAGCGGACCGCTGCTCCTGCTGATACCCGGCGGCGCGGGCGACGCCGGTCTGTACGCGGCCATGGCCCGCACCCTGGCCACCACCCGCACGGTCGCCTCCTTCGACCCGCGCCCGCTCTCGCGCAGCCGCCTGCACGGCCCCCTCGGCGACCAGCAGGTCGACGAATGGGCCGACGACGCGCGCCTGTTGATCGACCACCTCTCCCCGGAGCAGCCTGCCTCGGTCCTGGGCTGCAGCTCCGGCGCCATCACGGCGCTCGGCCTGCTGGCCCGCCACCCGGAGCGGATCGACCGGCTCGTCGCCCACGAGCCGCCGCTGCTGAACCTCCTGGAGGACCCGGCCCCGCACCTGGCGCTCTTCGCCGACGTCCGCGAGGTGTTCCGGGCCCGGGGCGCGGGCCCCGCGATGGCCCGCTTCAGCGAGGCCCTCGGCGAGCGCCCGGCGGAAGAGGCGGCGGAACAGGCGACGGAACTGCCGCCCGAAATCGTGGAAATGGCGCCGCGCATGCACGCCAACCTCCCCGTCTTCCTGGAGCACATCCTGTGCCCCTTCTCCTCCTCCACGCCGGACCTGGCCGCGCTGCGGGCCGCGGCGGACAAGCTGATCCCGGCGGCGGGACGCCAATCGCGCCACCAGCTGCCGCTGTACGGCCCGGCCGCCCGGCTCGCGGAACTCCTCGACCGGCCGCTGACCGAGTTCCCCGGCGGCCACCTCGGCGCCGTCGAACACCCGAAGGAGTTCGCCGAGCAGCTGAGCGCGGTCCTCACAGCGCACTGAGGAAGAACGCCGGCACGCGCTGCCGCCGGGCGCCGCGCATCACGTCCCACGACCGGTCGAGCTCCGCACTGCGGAACCGCCGCCGGAGGGTGCTCCGACACGCTCCCGACCGCCCCTCCCGGCGTCCTTGCTTCGGGGGTGCTCCGGGGCGTTGGCTGGGCGGCATGGAGTACACGCAGCTGGGGCGTACCGGGTTGAAGGTCAGCCGGATCGTGCTGGGGACCATGAACTTCGGGCCCGAGACCGACGAGGCGGACAGTCACGCGATCATGGAGGCGGCGCTCGGCGCCGGGGTGAACTTCTTCGACACCGCCAATGTCTACGGCTGGGGCGAGGACAAGGGGCGCACCGAGGAGATCATCGGGAGCTGGTTCGCGCGTGGGGGCGGGCGGCGGGAGAAGGTGGTCGTCGCGACGAAGGTGTTCGGCGCGATGAACCTGCGCGGCAAGCCGTGGCCCAACGAGGACCGGCTGTCCGCGCTGAACATCCGGCGGTCGGTCGAGGGCAGTCTGCGGCGGCTGCGCACCGACCACATCGACCTGTACCAGTTCCACCACGTCGACCGCAGGACGCCGTGGGAGGAGATCTGGCAGGCGATGGACGTCCTGGTCCAGCAGGGCAAGGTGCTCTACGTCGGCTCCTCCAACCACGCCGGCTGGCACATCGCCCGCGCCAACGAGACCGCCCAGCGGCGGGGCTCGCTGGGGCTGGTGAGCGAGCAGTGCCTGTACAACCTGGCCGAGCGGCGGGCGGAGATGGAGGTGATCCCGGCCGCGCAGGCCTACGGCCTGGGGGTGATCCCCTGGGCCCCGTTGCAGGGCGGGCTGCTCGGCGGGGTGATCAAGCGGGGGGCCGCCGCGGGCCGCTCCGCGCAGGCGCTGGCGAACACGGCGGTGCGCGAGCAGGTCCAGGCGTACGAGGACGTGGTCGACAAGCACGGGCTGGTGCCCGGCGAGGTGGCCCTGGCCTGGCTGCTGTCCCGGCCCGGGGTGACCGGTCCGATCGTCGGGCCGCGCACGGCGGAGCAGCTGGAGTCGGCACTGCGGGCGGTGGACCTGGTGCTGCCGGAGGAACTGCTGACCTCGCTTGAGGAGATCTTCCCCGGCCCGGGGCCGGCTCCCGAGGCGTTCGCCTGGTGAGCCGGCGGCGTGCGCGTGCCTACCTCACCGCGGCCACCACGGCGACGACGACGAGCATGAGGGCGAGCGCACCGGTCATGATCCGGTTCCTGGTCTTCGGGTCCACCCCACGAGCGTAACCGGACCGGTCAGCCGGCCCGCCTGGTGCCCAGGGGCCAGGCGGCCACCGTCTCGTAGCGGGGGCGCTCGCCGGCCACGCCGGAGGCGGGCAGGTGGCTGCGGACGAGTTCCAGTCGCTCGACCCACCACTTGCGGCCGTGGAAGTCGGCGAGCTCCTGCGCGTACGGCCGCAGGTCCACGTGCCCGGTGGTGCGGGCGAGGGTGAGGTGCGGGCGGAACGGCTTGACCCCTTCCAGGCGCACCCCGGCCCGCCGGGCGCCGGCGACGGTGGAGCGGGCCAGGGCGCCCAGGGTCGCCACGGAGCCGGTGGCGCCGACCCACAGGACGCGGTCGCCGAACCGGCCCCCGCCGTCGAACCGCAGCTCGTGCACGGGGTGCCGGTGGGCGGCGCGGGAGAGGCGCTCGTCCAGGTCCGGCAGCAGGGCCTCGTCGACCTCGCCGAGGAAGGCGAGGGTGAAGTGCCACAGGGGCGGCTCGGTCCAGCGCAGCCGGCCGCGCCCCCGTTCGGGGAGCGCGGCGCGCAGCTGCGCCACTTCGGCGGCGAGTTCGTCGACGGCCGGGGCGGGCGGGACCACTGCTGCGAACAGTCGCATGGCTCCAGTCTCCCCCGGAAGTTTCCCCGGAGGGGGACCACGGCGCCCCGTAGGGGCGCGGGGCAGTGTCGATCTGCGGCTGCCGCCGCGTGGGCGCGCCAAGCCACGACGCGCCCGCAGACGGAGTGCCGTGCTTCGTCTGCGGGCGCGTCGTGGCTTGGCGCGCAGTTCCCCGCGCCCCTACGGGGCGGGGCGCTCCCTACGCCGCCACCGTCGCCTCGGGCTGCCGCTGGCGCGGCACGAACGCCACGTGCGGGCGGCCCGGGCGCAGGTCGATCTTCAGGCGGAGGCCGCCCGCGCGGGCCAGGGCGAGGCCGACGCCGGCCGCCGCGAGGGCGGAGACGGCGCCGCCGGCGACGAAGCCGGTGCGGGGGCCGTAGGTGTCGGTGATCCAGCCGACCAGGGGGGCGCCCAGGGGCGTACCGCCCATGAAGACCATCAGGAACAGGCTCATCACCCGGCCCCGCAGGGCGGGGTCGGAGGCCATCTGCAGCCCCGAGTTGGCGGTGACGTTGATCGTCAGGCCGCACATGCCGATCGGGACCAGCAGCAGCGCGAAGGCCCAGAAGGAGGGGGCGAGCGCGGCGGCGACCTCCAGCAGGCCGAAGGCGGCCGCGGCGCCGACGAGCAGCCGCATGCGGGAGCTGCCGCGGCGGGCGGCCAGCAGGGCGCCGGCGAGGGAGCCCGTGGCCATGAGGGTGTTGAGCAGGCCGTACGTGCTGGCGTCGGAGTGGAAGACGTCGTTGACGTAGGCCGTGAGCCAGATGGGGAAGTTGAAGCCGAAGGTGCCGATGAAGCCGACGAGCACGATCGGCCAGATCAGCTCGGGGCGCCCGGCGACGTAGGCCAGGCCCTCGCGCATCTGGCCCTTGCCGCGCGGGGCGCGGTCGACCTTGTGCAGCTCGCTCGTACGCATCAGCAGCAGGCCGGCGATCGGCGCGGCGAAGGAGAGCCCGTTGAGCAGGAACGCCCAGCCGCTGCCGACCGCGGTGATCAGCACGCCGGCGACGGCGGGGCCGACCAGGCGGGCGGTCTGGAAGTTGGCGGAGTTCAGGCTGACGGCGTTGCGCAGGTCGGCCGGGCCGACCATCTCGACGACGAAGGCCTGCCGGGCGGGGTTGTCGACGACGGTGACGATGCCGAGCACCAGGGCGGTGAGGTAGACGTGCCAGACCCGGACCTGGCCGGTGAGGGTGAGCACGGCCAGGAAGAGCCCGGTCGTGCCCATGGCGGCCTGGGTGACCAGCAGCAGCCTGCGCTTGGGGAGCCGGTCGGCGATCACGCCGCCGTACAGGCCGAGGAACAGCAGGGGCAGGAACTGCATCGCCGTGGTGATGCCGACGGCGGCGGAGGAGCCCGTGAGGCCGAGGACCAGCCAGTCCTGGGCGATGCGCTGCATCCAGGTGCCGGTGTTGGAGACGACCTGGCCGGCGGCGAAGAGGCGGTAGTTGCGGTTCCGCAGTGAGCTGAAGGTGCTTCCCTTGGACCGCGTGCGCGGCAGGGAGGTGGTGCGGGTGTCGTCGTGGTGGCGGTTCGGTGCGGGTGCGGAGTCTGCTCCGGTTCCCGAACTCAAGATGGGTTCGCCTCCTTCTGTGCGTCCTTACAGGTGCGCGAGCTTCTCCAGCACGGGCGCGGCGGCGCGCAGCGTCGCCCACTCGTCCTCGTCCAGTTGCCCGGCCAGGTCGGCCAGCCAGGCGTTGCGCTTGCGCCGGCTCTCCTCGAGCATGGCCTCGGCCCGCTCCGTCTGGCGGACCACCTTCTGGCGGCGGTCCTCGGGGTGCGGTTCGAGCCTGACCAGTCCCTTGCTCTCCAGCAGCGCCACGATGCGGGTCATCGACGGCGGCTGGACGTGCTCCTTGCGGGCGAGCTCGCCCGGGGTGGCGGAGCCGCAGCGGGCGAGCGTGCCGAGCACCGACATCTCGGTGGGGCTCAGCGACTCGTCCACCCGCTGGTGCTTGAGCCTGCGCGACATGCGCATGACTCCGGACCGCAGTGCGTTGACGGCGGCCATGTCGTCGGGATTGCTGGACAGATCCGGCATGTTCTTTAGATTAACTCATTACCTGAGCTAATGAAAGTACGATGAACGCATGACGCTGCGATCGGCTCCCCGCCCGGGCCCCACCGTGGGCTTCGACCTCGACCTCACGCTCGTCGACTCCCGGCCCGGCATACGAGCCGCCTATACGGCGCTGGCCGCCACCACCGGCACGTACATCGACGTGGACCTGGTCATCAGCCGGATCGGCCCGCCCCTGCTGGAGGAGCTCGGCAACTGGTTCCCCCGCGAGGAGCTGGCGAAGGCCCACGCGATCTACCTCGACGCCTACCCCCGGCACGGCATCACCCCCTCGCCCGCCATGCCGGGCGCCCTGGAGTCCGTGGCCGCCGTGCGCGCGCTGGGCGGCCGGGCCGTCGTGGTCACCGCGAAGAACCCGCGCAACGCCCGGCTGCACCTGGAGCACCTGGGCATCGCGGCGGACGACCTGATCGGCGACCTGTGGGCCGAGCGCAAGGCGGTCGCGCTGCGCGCGCACGGGGCGCAGGTCTACGTCGGCGACCACGTCGGCGACGTGCGCGGGGCGCACGAGGCCGGTGCGCTGGCGGTCGCGGTGCCCACCGGACCGTACGACGCGGCCGCGCTGCGCGCGGCGGGGGCGGACGTGGTGCTGGAAGGGGGGCTCGCGGACTTCCCCGCCTGGCTGCGCGACTACGCCGGCGGCGCGGGCGCCGCCTGAGCCCGGGCCCGGCGCCGCTGGTCGGCGACGGAACGCAGCACTCCGGCGGCGGCGATCAGGAAGCCGACGCCCATCAACATGCACACGGCGTACGCGATGGAGGGCAGCGGGTCCCAGCCGAGGAACAGCGGGGCGACCGTGACCAGGGTGGCCACCGCCCCGACGAGGAAGACGACGGCGCCGGCGCGCACCAGCAGATCCCCGGCCCGGGGCGTTTCATCACTCACCCGACCAGGGTAGGGGTACGACCCAAGGACGTCTTGTCACGGGGCCGGGGACCATTAGCCTTGGGGGTAGCGGGCCCTTGCGACCCGCTGTAATGCTATCCAGAGCTGTTTTTTGCTGTTTTTCTGTTGATTTACGGCATATTTAGCATATTTCGACGAGACACGAGGACGAGGACAAGACGTGCCTACCGGCAAGGTCAAGTGGTTCAACAGCGAGAAGGGCTTCGGCTTTCTCTCCCGCGACGACGGCGGAGACGTCTTCGTGCACTCCTCGGTGCTCCCTGACGGAGTCGACGCCCTCAAGCCCGGCCAGCGGGTCGAATTCGGGGTCGTCGCCGGCCAGCGCGGCGACCAGGCGCTCTCCGTGACCGTCCTCGACCCGACCCCGTCGGTCGCCGCCGCGCAGCGCCGCAAGCCGGACGAGCTCGCCTCCATCGTGCAGGACCTGACGACCCTCCTGGAGAACGTCACCCAGCAGCTCGAGCGCGGCCGCTACCCCGACAAGGCCCACGGCGCCAAGATCGCGAACATGCTGCGCGCGGTCGCCGACCAGCTCGACGTCTGACGGATGCCCCGGCTCTAGGCCGGGAAGACCAGCGCGTCCCGGCCGAGGGGTGGTACGAGTCCCTCGGCCGCGGCGCGGGTCAGCAGGCCGCGCACCGCGGCGTAGCCGGCCTCGCCCAGGTCGGCGGTGAACTCGGTGACGTACAGCCCGATGTGCTGGTCGGTCACGGCCGGGTCCATCTCCTGCGCGTGGGCCAGCACGTACTCCCGCGAGGCCGTGGGGTCGTCCCAGGCCATGCGCACCGAGGTGCGGGCCGCCTCGGCCAGCCGCCGCAGCAGCGGGGCGCCCAGGGACCGCTTGGCGATGATCGCGCCCAGCGGGATGGGCAGGCTCGTGGTGTCCTCCCAGTGCGCGCCCATGTCGGCCAGGCAGGTCAGGCCGAAGGCGCGGTAGGTGAAGCGGGCCTCGTGGATGACCAGGCCGGCGTCCACCTTGCCGTCCCGCACGGCGGGCATGATCTCGTGGAAGGGCAGGACGACGACCTCGCCGACGCCGCCGGGCACCTCCGCGGCCGCCCACAGCCGGAACAGCAGGTAGGCGGTGGACAGCTCGCTGGGCACGGCCACCGTCCGCCCGGCCAGGTCGGCCGGCGTCGCCCGGTCCCTGGTGAGCACCAGCGGGCCGCAGCCGCGGCCCAGCGCCCCGCCGCAGGGCAGCAGCGCGTACTCGTCCAGCACGTGCGGCAGCACGGCGTAGGACACCTTCAGCACGTCGAACTCGCCGCGCTGCGCCATGCCGTTGGTGACGTCGATGTCGGCGAACGTCACGTCGATCGGCGGCGCGCCGGGCACCTGCCCGTGCGCCCAGGCGTGGAAGGTGAAGGTGTCGTTGGGGCAGGGGGAGTACGCCACCTGCAACGGCTGCTCGGTCGGCTGGGACATCAGCGGGCCACCTCCGCTCGCTCGGCCAGGACGGGGATCAGCTTGCCGAAGGCGTCCGTCAGCGCACCGAGCGCCTCCTTGATGCGCCAGGACTCGCGGTCGCGCGGCCCGACGGCGTTGGAGACCGTCCTCAGCTCGCCCGCGGGCACCCCGTGGGCGGCGGCCGCGCCGGCGACGCCGAAGCCCTCCATGGCCTCGGCGACGGCCCGCGGATGACGCTCCGCCAGCTCGGCGGCCCGGGCGGCGGTGCCGGTGGTGGCCGAGACGGTCAGCACGTCACCGCGCACGGCGCCGGTGGCGCCGGCCAGGGTGCGGACGATCTCCTCGGGCACGACGTGGGCGCCCGTGCCGAAGCCCAGCTCGGCCACCGGCACGAAGGAGCCGTCCGCGGCCTGCGCGCCCAGGTCGGCCGCCACGATCGTCTCGGCGGCCACCACGGTCCCGAGCGGCGCCGCGGGCGCGAAACCGCCCGCGATGCCCGTGCTCAGCACCAGGTCGTACGGCTCGCCGGCCAGCGCGGCCGCGGTCAGGGCCGTGGCCGTGGAGGCGGCCGCGGCCGCAGGCCCCACACCGCCCGCCAGGACGTCGAGCACCGCGCCGCCCGCGTGCAGCCGGTGCAGCACGAGGCCGCCGGGCAGCGTGCGCTCCTCGGGCCCCGAGGGGGGCAGGAGCGGCCCGGCGGCGGTCACGGCGTCCCGCTCGACCGCGACGGCGGCGACGATCAGGGCGCGCCGGCGGGATGTCATGCGGCGGTCAGGACTGACGCTCAAGGGTGAAGTTCCAGACGCCCAGGGCCTTGCCGGTCGCCGCCTCGACGATGCTGACCTGCGTCTTCTGGGCCGCGCCGCCCTGGCCGCCGGCGAAGAAGGCGCTGGCCGGGATGGTCCGGTACGTCTTCTTGTTCGCCTCCTGCTCGGCAGGCGTGTTGTTGATGAAGATCGTCCAGCCCTCGTCCGCGATCTTCGGGTCGACGCCGAAGCGGATCTTGTCCTCCATGGACGCCTTGACGGTCTTGCCCGAGTCGCCCTTCATGCACCCGAGGACCTTGTCGTTGGCGATGGCCTCGCCGTCGTTGTAGCAGGCGGCCTCGGCGGTGATCGTCGTCGATCCGACGGTCACGGTCGCCAGCGGCGTCGGCTTGTCGCAGGCGGAAAGGGCGACGAGCCCGAAGGTCACGGCACCGACGGCGGCAGCGGCGCGGCGGCGCTTGCCCCGGATAATCGCAGCGGTCATGCGGGCAGGCTATCGGGCCCGTTCGATCAGGCCACGCGCGGGTGCGGCGAGCCGCGCCGGGCGGCCGCCAGCAGCCCCCGTACGGCAGTGGCCGCCCCCAGCGCCAGGAACGCCGCCGCCACCGACATGCCGACCACCCCATTGAGCGGCAGCACGATCCCGATCGCGCCACCCACCACCCAGCACATCTGCAGCAGCGTCTCCGAACGGGCGAACGCCGAGGTGCGCACCTGCTCGGGCACGTCCCGCTGGATCAGCGAGTCCAGCGACTGCTTGCCCAGCGCCTGCGCGATCCCGGCGACCGCCGCGACGAGCACCACGAACACCGCGTTGTACAGGGCCGCCGTCAGCACCGCCGAGGCCAGCGCCACCGTCAGCACCAGCGCGATCGTCTTCTCGGGGCCGCGCGAGCGCAGCAGCGCCCCCATGGCCGTGCCCAGCGCGTTGCCGCCGCCGGCCGCCACCGCCACCACGCCCAGCGACAGCGCCGGGCCCAGCCCGTCCAGCGGATGCACCCGCAGCAGGAACGCCAGAAAGAACGTCAGGAAGCCCGACAGCATGCGCAGCGCGCCGTTGGCCTGCAGCCCGTGCAGCACCGAGGCGCCCACCGTGCGCAGCCCCGGCCCCTTGGGCCGCCGGGTCGCGCGCTGCCGCCCGCGCCGGGCGCGGCCGCGCTGCTCCGGCGCGTGCAGCAGCGCACGCACCTCGCCCTTGGCCGAGTCCACCATGGCCGGCAACGACAACGACAAGTACGTACCGAAGGCGAACACCGCGCACGCCCCGTACAACGGCCACTGCGGCCCCACCTGGTGCAGGGCCGCCCCCACCGGGGCCGCCAGCCCCGTCGCCAGCAGGCCGCCCAGGGTCACCCGCGAATTCGCCTTGACCAGCGCGATCCGCGGTGGCAGCAGCCGCGGCACCACGGCCGAGCGCACCACCCCGTACGCCTTGGACGCCACCAGCACCCCCAGCGCCGCCGGATACAGCTCCAGCCCGCCGGTCGCCACGGCGCCCGACATCATCACCGCCAGCACCGCCCGCGTCAGCATCGCGCCCGCCATCGCCGCCCGCCGGCCGTGCGGCAGCCGGTCCAGCAAGGGGCCGATGACCGGTGCCAGCAGCGTGAACGGCGCCATCGTCACCGCCAGGTACAGCGCCACCCGGCCGCGCGCCTGATCGGTGGGCACCGAGAAGAACACGGTCGACGCCAGCGCCACCGTGATCAGCATGTCGCCCGCCGAGTTCACCGCGTGCAGCTCGATCAGCTTCGCCAGCCCCGACTCGCCGGCGCCGTGCGCGTGCGTCGCCCGGCGGATGCCCCGGGCCGCCGCCCGGAAAGGAGCGCGCACGACGCGCGCGGCCCGGCTGGCCGTACGGCGCAGCGGGCCGCCCTCGGCCGACCGGATGGCTCCCACCACGCCATACTGCCCCAACTGGCACCCACGATGGCACTTTCGGGGGCCGCCCGGCCCCGGCACGCCCCGCGACCGGCGCGACGGTGACGCCCGGGTATGCCCGAGGTGGCCGCGCGGGGTAGCGTGCACAGCGCGCCACCGGCCGTCCGCTTCGGCCGCACCCCGGGTCGCCATCCCGCAGAATGGGGGGTGACAGGTGTGCCCGGGCCGTCCGGGCGCGGACGTCGACGCGGTCCATCGGTCCGCTCCGTCCGTCGCCCCCGGCAGCCCGGTCGGCGCACTCGTGAGACGGCGTGGAAGAGAGAATCGATTCTTGTGAGTGCTGCGATGCGAAGCCGTACCCCGGACCGCCTGTGCGCCGAGGCGGTCGAACTCGCCCGGGCGGCCGCCGAGGAGGCCGCCGCACCGGGCACGGTGGGCGACCACGTCCAGGTCACCGCCGACGGGGACCGCGTCGTCACCCACCACTTCGCGTGCCACGACCCCGGCTACCGCGGCTGGCACTGGGCCGTCACCGTCGCCCGCGCCTCCCGCGCCAAGCTCGTCACCGTCGACGAGACCGTCCTGCTGCCCGGCCCCGACGCCCTCCTCGCCCCCGAATGGGTGCCCTGGAGCGAGCGGCTGCGCCCCGGCGACATGGGCCCCGGGGACCTGCTGCCCACCGAGGCCGACGACCTGCGCCTGGAGCCCGGCTGGACCGGCGCCGAGGAGCCCCCGGCGAACTCCGCGGTCTCCCAGGAGATGAGCGAGCTCGTCGAGGCCGAGGACGCCGAGGTCACGGCCGGCCCGCCCGCCGCCCAGCCCGTCGCCCCCCGGCGCGGCTCGATCTCCGCCCTCGCCGAGGAACTCGGCATGCGCCGCGCCCGGGTCCTGTCCCGCTACGGGCTGCACACCGCCGCCGACCGCTGGGACGAGACCCACGGCTCCAAGACGCCCATGGCCCAGGCCGCCCCCGCCTCCTGCGTCAGCTGCGGCTTCCTCGTGCCGATCGGCGGCTCCCTCGGCCAGGCGTTCGGCATCTGCGCGAACGAGTTCGGGCCGGCGGACGGGCACGTGGTCTCCCTGTCCTACGGGTGCGGCGGGCACTCCGAGGCGGCGGTCATGCCGAAGCCGCCGCGGCCGGCGCCGCCGGTCGTCGACGAGACGCTCGTCGACGAGATGCCGTTGCGGGAGGCCGCCGAAGAGGCGGCGACGGCCGAGGAGGACCTCGGGCACTCCTGACCGTCCGGACGGTGCGGGCCGGTGGGTGGGTCGTGCCCTGCGGGACGCCTGCCCACAACCGAGCTGTACCGTCGCCCCATACACACCTGTGAGGGGAGCGACGAGCGTGATGGATCCGTTCGGGACCGCGCGGCTGCGGCAGGGCGTGCTGGACGCGTGGGCGGCCTCGCCCGCACGGTTCCGGGAGGACGCCAACGCCGAGGAGGACCTCGCCCTCGGCGGCTACCGCGACCGCCTCGTGGTCGAGCTCGCCCAGAACGCCGCCGACGCCGCCGCCCGCGCCGGCGTCCCCGGCCGGCTGCGGCTGACCCTGCACGCCGGCGGCGCCGGCGCGCCCGCCACCCTCGCCGCCGCCAACACCGGTGCGCCGCTGGACGCCGCCGGCGTCGAGTCCCTGGCCACCCTGCGGGCCTCCGCCAAGCGCGATGCCGGGCCGGACGGGCCCGGCGCTCCGGTGGGCCGCTTCGGCGTCGGCTTCGCCGCCGTCCTCGCCGTCACCGACGAGCCGGCCGTGCTCGGCCGCACCGGGGGCGTGCGCTGGTCCCTGGCCGAGGGCCGGGCGCTGGCGGAGGCCGCGGCGAAGGGCGCGGACGGCCTGGCCGAGGAGATCCGCCGCCGCGAGGGCCACGTCCCGCTGCTGCGGCTGCCGCTGCCCGCGGAGGGCGCCGCGCCCGCCGGGTACGACACGGTCGTCGTGCTGCCCCTGCGCGACGTCGCCGCCGAGGAGCTGACCCGGCGTCTGCTCGCCGGGATCGACGACGCCCTGCTGCTGACGCTGCCCGGTCTGGCCGAGGTCGTGATCGAGACGCCGGAGGGCGGGGTGCGCACCCTGACCCGGCGCCGGGAGGGCCCGTACACGGTCGTCGAGGACTCCGCCCGGGCCGGTGCCACGCGCTGGCGGGTGGAGAGCACCGGCGGCCGCCTGGACACCGCGCTGCTGGCCGACCGTCCCGTCGAGGAGCGCCACCGCCCGTACTGGTCCGTCACCTGGGCGGTGCCGGTGGGCCCGGCCGGCGAGCCCGTGCGCCCCGCGACCGCGCCCGTCGTGCATGCGCCGACCCCCACCGACGAGCCGCTGCGGCTGCCCGCGCTGCTGATCGCGAGCTTCCCGCTGGAGCCCACCCGGCGGCACACCGCGCCGGGCCCGCTGACCGACTTCCTGACCGCGCGCGCCGCCGAGACGTACACGGCGCTGCTGCGCGACTGGCACCCGGTCTCCACCGGCACCCTCGGCCTCGTACCGGCACCGCTGGCCACCGGGGCCGTGGACGCCGAGCTGCGCCGGCTGGTGCTGGAGCACCTGCCGCGCGTGCCGTTCCTGCCCGGGGCGGCCGGCACCCTGCCGGAGGAGCCGGCGCCGGCGCCGGGCACCGGCGTGGAGGGCATCCCCTGGACCGAGGGCCCCGACGCGGCCACGCACACCGCGCAGGGGGCGGCGCCGGCCGAGGCCGAGCGCCCGGCCTGGGACGACCCGTTCGCCGAGGCCGGCGAGCCCGTGGCCATCCGCCCGCTGGACGCCGAGCTCGTCGAGGGGGCGGGCGCCGAGACCGTGGCGGTGCTCGCCGAGCTGTTCCCCACGCTGCTGCCCGCCGGGCTGGAGCGCCGCCCCGAGCTGCGCGCCCTGGGCGTGGCCCGCGTCCCGCTGGGCGAGGTCGTCGACCGGCTGGCGGGCGTGGAGCGCGACCCGTCGTGGTGGTGGCGGCTGTACGACAGCCTGGCCGGGGTCGACCCGGACCGGCTGACCGGCCTGCCCGTACCGCTGGCCGACGGCCGGACCGCCGTCGGCCCCCGGCAGGTGCTGCTGCCGCCCTCCGACACCACCGGCTCCGAGCGGCTCTCCCGGCTGGGCCTGCGGATCGCCCACCCCGACGCCGCGCACCCGCTGCTGGAGAAGCTCGGCGCCACCCCGTCCTCGCCCCGCGCGATCCTGACGACCCCCCAGGTGCGGGCGGCCGTCGCGAACTCCCTGGACGCCGAGGAGGTGTGGGACGAGGAGGGGACGCTGGACGCCGACGCCCTCGCCGAGGTCGTCCTCTCCCTCGTGCGCGACGCCGAGCTCGCCCCCGGCGACGAGCCCTGGCTGGGCGCCCTCGCCCTGCCCGACGAGGACGGCGAGCTCGCGCCCGCGGGCGAACTCGTCCTGCCCGGCAGCCCCTTCGAGCAGGTGATCAGGCCCGGCGAGCTCGCCGCCGTCGACGCCGAGCTGGCGACGCGCTGGGGCGAGCAGCCGCTGACCGCCGTCGGCGTCCTCGCGACCTTCGCGCTCGTGCGCGCCACCGACGTCGTCCTCGACCCCGACGAGCTGGAGCCGCGCGACGGCGACTACGCCGAGCCGGACGACGTGGGCCTGCTGGACGCCGTCGACGTCTGGTGCGAGGACGTCCTCGACCGCTTCCCCGGCACGCCCGTGCCGCCCGTCGCCACCGAGGTCACGGCCGTGCGCGACCTGGAGCTCGTCGACGACGACGCCTGGCCGCAGGCGCTGGCCCTGCTCGCGCAGCCGCCGCTGCGCGACGCGCTGACCACGCCGGTGCGCGTGCTGCTGCCGGACGGCACCACCGAGTCCGTCCGCCCGTACACCGCGTGGTGGCTGCGCGGCCACCCCGTCCTGGACGGCCGCCGCCCGGCGGGCCTGCGGGCGGCCGGCGGCGACCCGCTGCTGGCGGGCCTGTACGAGGCGGCGGACGCGGGCGGCCTCGCGGACGAGCAGGTGCTGCGGGCGCTCGGCGTGCGCACCACGCTCGCCGCCCTGCTGGACGAGCCCGGCGGCGCCGCCGAGCTGCTGGCCCGGCTCGCGGATGCGGCCCGCCCGGTGCACGAGGCCCAGCTGCACGGGCTGTACGGGGCGCTCGCGGCCCTCGACCCGGAGGAGGTCACCCTCCCGGACGAGCTGCGGGCCGTCGTCGACGGCGAGGTACGGGTGGTGGACGCGGCCGAGGCACTGGTCGCCGACGCCCCCGACCTGATGCCCCTCGCGGCGGGCCACCCGCTGCTGCCCGTCCGCCCGGACCGGGCCGCGGCACTCGCCGAGCTGCTGCAGGTGCGGCGGGTGAGCGAGGTGTTCCCGGTGACCGTGCCCGCGGGCGACGGGGAGGTGCACCGGGTCCCGGCGGGGCTGCTGGCCCTGCTGCCGGGCGCGCCGCAGACGTACGTCGAGCACGAGGAGCTGGTCGTCGGCGGCGTCGAGCTGGACTGGCGCCTGGGCCCGGACGGCGTCCTGCACGCGACCACGCTGGAGGGCCTGGCGGCCGGCCTGGCCTGGGCGGCCGGCGCGTGGTCGCGCCGCTTCGAGGCGGCGGCGCTGCTGGAGGACCCGACGCGGACGCAGGAGCTGGCGCGGGCCCGCTGGTTCGACTGACGGTGCCTACCCTGGTCGTAGCGGTCCCGTACGACGTAACGACCAGGAGGCCGTCATGACCAGGAAGACAGCCGACTGCCGCAAGTACCCGAGCGAGTCGAACTGCACGCTGACGATCACGGGTGAGGAGGACGAGGTCCTGCGCGCCGCCACCGAGCACGCCGTCTCCGTCCACCAGCACGAGGACAGCCCGGAGCTGCGCGAACAGATCCGCGGCATGCTGGAGGACGCCCCGCAGGGGACCTAGGGCGCGTGCCCCGTAGGGGCGCGGGGAACTGCGCGACAAGCCACGACGGGCCCGCAGACGAAGTGCCACGCTTCGCCCCGCCTCGGCCGCAGGCCGTCGGTGGCCGATCGCGCCCACGCGGCGGAGCCGCAGATCGACACGGCCCCGCGCCCCTGCGGGGCGCTGCGGCTCAGGCCGGGAAGCGGCGGCCGATCCAGCGCCACGTGAGCTCCAGCACCACCGCCGCCGCGGTGGCGATGGCGACGGCCGCCCACGGCATCACCGTGCCGACCAGCTTCAGCGCGAAGAAGTGCTGCAGCCACGGCACCGCCAGGACGGCCAGGAAGCCCACCCCCATGGCCACCACCAGCGCCACGCGCCACCACGTCCACGGCCGGGCGATGATCGCCAGCACCCACAACGAGATCAGGAACAGCGTGAGCGTGGCCGCGCTGGTCTGCGCCTGCAGCGAGCCCGGCCCGCTGTAGTGGGCGCGGGCCAGCAGGTACGCGGCGAAGGTGGCCAGGCCCGCGATCAGCCCGGACGGCACGGCGTAGCGCATGACCCGGCGCACGAAGTGCGGCCGGGCCCGTTCCTTGTTGGGGGCGAGGGCCAGGAAGAACGCCGGTACGCCGATGGTCAGCGTGGACAGCAGGGTCAGGTGGCGCGGCAGGAACGGATAGGGCACGCGGGTGGCGACGACGAGGATCGCCAGCAGCACCGAGTAGGCGGTCTTGGTCAGGAAGAGCGTGGCGACGCGGGTGATGTTGCCGATGACGCGCCGGCCCTCCGCGACGACGGACGGCAGCGCGTCGAAGCCGTTGTTCAGCAGCACGATCTGGGCGACGGCCCGGGTGGCCTCGGAGCCGGAGCCCATGGCGACGCCGAT
Organism: Streptomyces luteosporeus; assembly: GCF_039532865.1. Taxonomy (NCBI): domain Bacteria; kingdom Bacillati; phylum Actinomycetota; class Actinomycetes; order Kitasatosporales; family Streptomycetaceae; genus Streptomyces; species Streptomyces luteosporeus. The sequence goes on along the minus strand of NZ_BAAASL010000001.1, from coordinate 187,297 downwards.
GTCGGCGTCCTTCAGGGCGAGGACGTCGTTGACGCCGTCGCCCGTCATGGCGACGGTGTGCCCGCGCGCCTGCAGGGCGCCGACCATGTCCCGCTTCTGCCGGGGGGTGACCCGGCCGAAGACGGTGGCGCGGTCGAGGACGCCGGCCATGCGGTCGCGGTCGGCGGGCAGCCGGCGGGCGTCCACGGGCCCGTCGGCGCCGGGCAGCCCGAGCTGGGCGGCGACGGCGCCGACGGAGACGGCGTTGTCGCCGGAGATGACCTTGGCCGCGACGTCCTGCTCGGCGAAGTAGCGCAGGGTCTGCGCGGCGTCGGAGCGCAGCCGCTGGGCGAGGACGACCAGGGCGGTGGGCTGCAGGTCCTGCGTGGCGCGGGGGTCGTCGAGGTCGTACGGGGCGCGGGCGAGCAGCAGCACGCGCATGCCCTTGGCGCCCAGGTCCTCCGCCTCGGCGAGGGCGCCGTCCCCCTCGGGCAGCAGCACGTCGGGCGCGCCGAGCAGCCAGGTGCCGCTCTCGCCGTCGGGGCCGTTGAGGGCGGCCCCGCTGTACTTGCGGGCGGAGGAGAAGGGCAGCGCCTGCGTGCAGCGCCAGCCGGGGCGGGCGGGGAAGGCGTCGATGACGGCCTGCAGGCTGGGGTTGGGCCGGGGGTCGGCCTCGCCGAGCGCGCCGAGCACCTGGCGCGCCTGCTCGTCCTCGACGGGGGCGCGGGGCAGCAGGCGCAGCTCGGCCACGTCCATGCCGCCCTCGGTGAGGGTGCCGGTCTTGTCCAGGCAGACGACGTCGACGCGGGCCAGGCCCTCGATGGCGGGCAGCTCCTGCACCAGGCACTGCCGGCGGCCGAGGCGGACGACGCCGATGGCGAAGGCGACGGAGGTGAGCAGCACCAGCCCCTCGGGGACCATGGGCACGATGCCGGCGACCATGCGCCGCACGGCCTCGCGCCAGTCGTGCCGCTGCACGAACAGCTGGCTGGCGACCAGGCCGATGGCGGCGGGCAGCATCATCCACGTCACGTACTTGAGGATCCGGCTGATGCCGGTGCGCAGTTCGGAGTGGACGAGGGTGAAGCGGGACGCCTCCTCGGCGAGCCGGGCCGCGTACGCCTCGCGGCCGACCTTGGTGGCGGTGTGCGCGCCGCTGCCGGCGACGACGAACGAGCCGGACATGACCGCGTCGCCGGGGCGCTTGAGGACGGGATCGGCCTCGCCGGTCAGCAGGGACTCGTCGATCTCCAGCCCGTCGGCCTCGACCACCTCGCCGTCGACGACGCACTTGTCGCCGGGCCCGAGCTCGATGACGTCGCCGAGGACGATCTCGTGGGTGGCCACGGGCACGGGCTTCCCGTCGCGGCGGACGGTGGGCCGGGCCTCGCCGACGACGGCCAGGGAGTCCAGCGTCCGCTTGGCGCGCAGCTCCTGGACGATGCCGATGGCGGTGTTGGCGATGATGACGAAGCCGAAGAGGCCGTCCTGGATCGGCCCGACGACCAGGATGATCAGGAAGAGGACGCCGATGATGGCGTTGAAGCGGGTGAACACGTTGGCCCGGACGATGTCCGCCAGGGACCTGGAGGAGCGTACGGGGACGTCGTTGACCTCGCCGCGCGCGACCCGCTCGGCCACCTCCCGGGCGCCGAGGCCGGGATGCCGAGCGACTGCCGTCGCCCGCGACGGTTCGCCCATGTTCCGACGGTAGCCGAAAGGGCGGGTCGCGGCCTTCGGCCGGGTGTCAGTCGCGGCCTTCGGGCGGGGCACCGGCGGCCGTGGCCGCCGTGGCGGCGGCGTGCCGCTTGAGCGCGGCGTCGCGCTTGCGGACGTACCAGATGCCGATGAGGCCGAGGCCGGCGCCGGCCAGGCACGTCCACAGCCACCACAGGTGCCCGTGGTCGTCGAACCACCCGTAGAACGGCAGCTGGGCCAGGAAGAGGACGAACCACGCGATCGTGCCGCCCGTGATCGTGGCGACGACGGGCCCCTCCAGGGGCTCGGGCGCCTCGTGCGTGGGTGTCCACTTCTTCATGGCGGCCAGCCTAGTGCGTCCGGAGGGGGCGGCCGGGAGGGGAGGCCTTGCGCCGCAGGGGTCTACGCGCGGAGATAGCCAATCGGGCCTTGTTTATTCATACTGAATCGAACGGAATTTGACTGCTCGCTTTTGTTTGATCAGCCAAACGATGGCGAATCGGTGGCGAATCGGCGGGCATTCAAGATCCTTTTTTGTTTGTTTCCCGGCCCTTCCCGGCCCATACGACTGAGGTTCCGCATGCCCACCTCGGCCACCGACGCGGCCCGCGCCCAGCAGCCGTCCGGCCCGTCCCCCACCGCCGGCCGCGGCGCCGTGGACCGGTACTTCCGGATCACCGAACGCGGCTCGTCCGTCGCCCGCGAACTGCGCGGCGGTCTGGCCACGTTCTTTGCGATGGCGTACATCATCGTGCTGAACCCGATCATCCTTGGCGCCGGCCAGGACAAGTTCGGGCACCACCTGGACAACGGCCAGCTGGTCACCGCGACCGCGCTGATGGCCGGCCTGTCCACCCTCCTCATGGGCATCGTCGGAAACGTGCCCATCGCCTGCGCCGCCGGCCTCGGCATCAACGCCGTCGTCTCGCTGCAGCTCGCCCCCAAGATGAGCTGGCCGGACGCGATGGGCATGGTGGTCCTCGCCGGCCTCGTCCTGATGATCCTCGTCGCCTCCGGCCTGCGGCAGCGCGTCATGGACGCCATCCCCGCCGGGCTGCGCCGGGCCATCGCCATCGGCATCGGCCTGTTCATCTCGCTCATCGGCCTCGTCGACTCCGGCTTCGTCACCCGCAACCCCGACGCCGCGCACACCACCGTCCCGCTCGGCCTCGGCCAGGGCGGTCAGCTGCAGGGCTGGCCCGTCCTCGTCTTCGTCCTCGGCCTCGCACTGACCTTCGTGCTCGTCGTGCGCAAGACCTCCGGCGCCATCCTCATCGGCATCGTCGTGATGACGCTCGTCGCCATCGTCATCAACTCCCTCGCCGACCTCCCCGGCAAGAACTGGGGCCTGTCCGTGCCCACCTGGCCGGACCGGATCGTCGCCACCCCCGACTTCGGCCTCGTCGGCAAGGTGAGCCTCTTCGGCGGATTCCACGAGGTGGGGCTGCTCACCGGCTGCCTGTTCGTCTTCACCGTGCTGCTGTCCGGCTTCTTCGACGCCATGGGCACGATCATCGGCGTCGGCGAGGAGGCCGGGCTGACCGACGACAAGGGCCAGCTGCCCAACATGGGCAAGATCCTGATGATGGACGGCATCGCGGTCGCCGCCGGCGGCGCCGGCTCCGCCTCCGCCAACACCTGCTTCGTGGAGTCCACCGCGGGCGTCGGCGAGGGCGCCCGCACGGGCCTGGCCAACGTGATGACCGGCGGCCTCTTCCTGCTCGCCCTGATCTTCACCCCGCTGGCCACCGTCGTGCCCTCGCAGGCCGCCACCCCGGCCCTGCTCGTCGTCGGCTTCCTGATCATGGCGTCCAACGTCAAGGAGATCGACTGGAACGACTTCACGATCGCGATCCCCGCGTTCCTGACGATCGTCTCCATGCCGTTCACGTACTCGATCACCAACGGCATCGGCATCGGCGTGCTCGCCTTCATCCTGCTGCGCATCGCCACGCGGCGCGTCCGCGAGATCCCGTGGCTGCTGGGCGCCGTCGGGCTGTGCTTCCTCGTCTACTTCCTGCTCAGCCCGATCGAGCAGGCGCTGGGCATCAAGTAACCCGCCGGGCGCCCCGTAGGGGCGCGGGGAACTGCGCGAGCGACCACCGACGGCCCGCAGCCGACGCACGGCCCCGGCATCTGCGGGCGCGTCGTGGCTTGTCGCGCAGTTCCCCGCGCCCCTACGGGGCGCTGCCCGGTCCGCGGGGGTACGAGGGGGCGGCAGCCCCTTCGGAAACGGAGAAAGGGCGGGGACGGGGCCCAGCCGCCCGCAGGGCCGGCGTCAGCCGGGGCGGCGCGCCCGCCACAGGACGAACGCCGCCGACGCCACCGCCGCCGCCTTGACGACCACCGGCCACGTGTCGGACAGCACCGCCGCCATCCCGCCCTGCGGTATCGGCTCACCCCAGCGTCCGTTGGCCCGGCCCCACAGCCACACCACGCCGGCCGCCGCCACCAGTCCGGGCACGCCCAGCACCGCCCACTTCGACTCGGTCTGCGTCAGCCTCCGGGTGACGTACGCCAGGGCCCAGCCGGCGACCAGCACCAGCCAGTTGCCGAGCACGGCGCCCGCGACCAGCAGCACGGCCACCAGCAGGAGCAGCGGGCTCATGGGCACCCCGGCCCGCGAGCGCCACAGGCTGAAGCGGGGTTCGTCGGCCGCCGCCTCGCCCTCCGGGCCCGGCCCCGCGGGCCCCGCGGGCTGCGCGTCCGCCGCCTCGGCGGTCTTCGCGGCCGCCGGCACCTGCGGCTCGGGCAGGCGCGGCGGCGGGGGCCTGAGCATGTCCGCGATCTCGATGCCGCCGGTGAAGCCGTACACCGCGTCCCCGCCCGCCTCCGCGGCCCCGCGGGCGGCGTCACCGCCCCCGCCGAGCGGCACCGGTTCGATGCGCTCGACGCGCCACCAGTCGGCCTCGCGGCGGCCGCCCGCGGGCCGCAGCTGCTCCTCGGGCGCGAGGTGCGGCGGCAGGGCCTCCCGGCGCTGCTCGGGCACCCGCCCGGCGTCCGGCGCCGCCGGCGCCACGGGCGCCACCGGCACGCCCGGCCCGTCCCCGGCCAGCAGCCCGTCCGCGCCCGCCACGGCCTCCGAGGGCGTGCCCAGGCCGTCGAGGATGCGCTGCACGGCCGTGGGCGTCTCGGCGCCCTCCGCGGCCCGGCGGCGCTCGATCTCGGTACGCAGGCGGGAGACCAGGCGCATGCGGTCCGCGGAGGTCAGCGACTGTCTCTGCGCGAGGTCGCCGACCTTGCTCAGATAGTCGTAAACCAGCTGATCGCTCTCGATCCCCACCGAAGCCCCCAAGGCCGCACGAGCCGTCGCCTTCCCCGACGGTACCGGTTCCCCGTCCCGCGTCCCGGTAGCCCGGGCGAAGCCGGGGCCGATCCGCACGGACCCGGTACCGTAAACAGAATGACCACTTCGCGGGAGACAGGCAGCACCGGCGGCGCCCCGCGCACCCTCGCCGAGGAGCTGCGCGCCCGTCCCGACGAGGCCCTCGCCGCGCTGCTGCGCGCCCGGCCGGACCTGCTGAGCCCCGTCCCGGGCGACCTCACCCAGCTCGCCACGCGGGCCGCCACCCGGGCCTCGGTCGTGCGCGCCCTCGACCGGCTGGACCGGTTCGCGCTGCAGGTCGCCGAGGCCCTGGCCGTCGCCGCGGACCCGTGCCCGTACGAGGGGCTGGCCGCCCTGATGACGGGCGACGAGGACGCCGACCCGGCCGTCGCCGCAGAGCTGCCGCGCGCCGTCGCCACCCTGCGCGAACAAGCCCTCGTCTGGGGCGGCGAGGACCGCCTGCACCTCGTGCGCACCGTCCGCGAACTCCTCGCCCCCACCCCCACGCGCCCCTCCCCCACCGGGCTGGGCCCCACCGTCGCCGAGATCACCGCGGGCATGTCGCCCGGCCGGCTGCAGCAGATCATCACCACGGCCGGGCTGCCCGGCACCCACGATCCGGTCACGGCCGTCGCCTCCCTGACCGCCCTTTTCGGCGACCGCACCCGCATGACCGCCCTCCTGGCCGACGCCCCCGCCGAGGCCACCGCCGTCCTCGGCCGGCTCGCCTGGGGCCCGCCCTACGGCACCGTCACCGCCGACCCCGCCCCGCACCTGCGCTGGCTGCTCGACCGCGGACTGCTGCTGCCCACCGCACCCGGCAGCGTCGTCCTGCCCCGCGAGGCCGCCCTCCACCTGCGCGGCGGGCGCGCCCACCGCACGCCCGAGCCGCTCGCCCCCGAACTCGCGCCCACCACCGAGCACTCCGAGCACACCACCGACGCCACCGCCGCCGGCGCCGCCTTCACCGCGCTGGCCACCGTCGAGGAACTCCTCGGCTCCTGGGAGACCGACGGCCCCCTCGTCCTGCGCGCCGGCGGCCTGAGCGTACGCGACCTCAAGCGCACCGCCACCGCCCTCGACACCACCGAGGAGACGGCCGCCTTCTGGGCCGAACTCGCCTACGCCGCCGGGCTGCTGGCCTCCGACGGCGACGTCGACGAACGCTACGCCCCCACCCCCGCCTACGACGACTGGCTGCGCCTGCCCGCCGAACAGCGCTGGGCCCACCTCGCCACCGCCTGGCTGGCCGCCACCCGCACCCCCGGCCTCGTCGGCGGCAAGGACGCCAAGGGCCGCACGCTGGCCGCCCTCGGCCCCGACCTCGACCGGTCCGCCGCGCCCGAGGTCCGCCGCCGGGTCCTGGAACTGCTCGCCTCCCTGCCCGCCGGCACCGCCGTGCCCCACGACGCCCTCCTCGCCCGGCTCCGCTGGGAACGCCCCCCGCGCACCAGCACCGAAGACCTCCGCGAACGGCTCGCCCGCTGGACCCTCGCCGAAGCCGAACTCCTCGGCGTCACCGGCCGCGGCGCCCTCGCCGGCCACGGCCGCGCCCTGCTCACCGACCCCGCCGCGGCCCCCGCCCTGCTCGCCCCGCTGCTGCCCGAACCCCTCGACCACGTGCTGCTGCAGGCCGACCTCACCGCCGTCGCCCCCGGCCCCCTGCGCCGGCCCCTCGCCCAGGAACTCGCGCTGCTGGCCGACGTCGAGTCCAAGGGCGGCGCCACCGTCTACCGCTTCACCCCCGGCTCCGTACGGCGCGCCCTCGACGCCGGGCGCACCGCCGCCGACTTGCACGCCTTCCTCGCGGCGCACTCCCGCACCCCGGTGCCCCAGCCGCTGACCTACCTCGTCGACGACGTCGCCCGCCGCCACGGCCACCTGCGCGTGGGCGCCGCCTCCTCGTACGTCCGCTGCGACGACGAGGCCGTCCTCGGCGAGATCCTCGCCGACCGCCGCTCGGCCGCCCTGCGGCTGCGCCGCCTCGCCGGCACCGTCCTGGCCGCCCAGGTCCCGCCGGACGCCCTGCTGGAGGGCCTGCGCGCCCTCGGCTACGCGCCCGCCGCCGAATCGGCGGAGGGCGACGTCGTCGTCACCCGCGCCGACGCCCACCGCACGCCCCCGCGCACACCCCCCGCGCCCGTACCGGAGGGCCCGCCCGTCCCCGACGCCACGCTCCTGGGCGCGGCGGTCCGCGCCGTCCGCGCCGGCGACCGCGCCTCGACGGCCCCCCGCAAACCCTCCCCCGCCACGACCACCGGCGGCGGCCTCCCCCGCACGACGTCGGCGGAAACCCTCGCCACGATGCAGGCGGCCGTCCTGACGGGCACCCCCGTGTGGATCGGCTACGTCAACGCGGAGGGCGCGGCGAGCCAGCGCGTGATCGCCCCGGTACGGGTGGAGGGCGGCTACGTGACGGCGTTCGACCACACGGCGGAGGAGGTCCGCACGTTCGCCCTCCACCGGATCACGGGCGTGGCCGAACTGGCGGAGGACGTGGGGTAGACGCCCTCAATCGCCGGACGGGCTCGATCAGGACACGGGCGCACGGCCATCGGCCCGCAGGACACGGTTCAGCCCGAACGCGTACGTCGCCGCGAAGCCCGCCGCGTACCCCGTCAGCAGTCCCGCCCCGTACACCGCCGCCGCCCCGAGCAGGCCGTCGCTGCCGCGCAGGAGGGGGAAGAGGGCCCACCCCGACGGGCCGATCGCCGTTGCGCCGCACGTGTGGCCGAGTTGGTGGAGGAGGCCGACCACTCCGCCGCCGCAGGCGCCGCCGGCGCAGGCCGTCAGGAAGGGGCGGCCGAGGGGGAGGGAGACGCCGTAGACGAGGGGTTCGCCGATGCCGAGGAGGCCGGCCGGGAGGGCCGAGCGGATGGTTCTGCGCAGGTCCGCGTCGTCGCGGAGGCGGATGTGGACGGCCAGGGCGGCGCCGACCTGGCCGGCGCCCGCCATGGCGAGGATCGGCAGCAGGACCGTCGAGCCGGTCTCGGTGATGAGCGTGGTGTGCAGGGGGATCAGGGCCTGGTGGAGGCCGAGCATGACCAGGGGCAGGAAGAGCGCGCCGAGGACGAAGCCCGCGGCGGCGCCGCCGTTGGTGAGCAGCCAGTCGGCCAGGTGGCCGGTGGCGGAGGAGACCTCGCCGGCCGCGAACATCAGCCCGTACAGGGTGATCAGCCCCGGCAGCAGCACGGCGAGGAAGGGGGTGACGAGGGTGTCCAGGGCTTCGGGGACGACGCGCCGGCACGTGCGTTCGACGCCGGTGGCCAGCAGGGCGGCGGCCAGGGCGCCGAGGACGCCGCCCTGGCCGGGGGTCAGGGACAGCCCGAAGGCGTCGACGCGGGTGACGCCGGGGTACACGACGACGGCGCCCACGGCCGCGCCGAGGATCGGCGTGCCGCCGAACTCCTTGGCCGTGCCGTACCCGACGAGCACCGCGATCAGGGACATGAAGCCGCCGGAGACCGCGGTGAGCGCGGGGACGAGCGCGGGCAGCAGGTGCAGGTTGGCGAGGAGTCCGGCGAGGCCGGCGATGATGCCGCAGCCGACGAGGGCGGGGATGAGCGGTACGAAGATCTGCGCGATGCGGCGCAGGAGCAGCCGCCCGCGGTCGGGGAGCGGGGCGGGCGGCGGTGCGAGGAGGAGCTGCAGTTCGCGGGCGACCCGGCCGACCGTGCCGGGGCCGAGCACGATCTGCCAGGCCGGGCCGTCGGCGACCACGCCCAGGACGCCGGGCCGGGCCCGCAGGGCCGCGCCGTCCACGGCGGCGGGGTCGTGGACGTCGACGCGCAGGCGGGTCATGCAGTCGGCGACGGAGCGGACGTTCGCGGCGCCGCCGAGCAGCGCGAGGAGCGCCGCGCCCGTACCGGGAGTACCGGGCGTACCGGGCGCGTCGTGGGTCGGCCGGGCGTCCTGTGTCATGCGTGCTTCACCAGCACATGACGCTACGTCAGCCCGACGCCTCCCGCAGCGCGGCGCGCAGGTGCCCGCCCGACTCCGTCAGCAACCGCGCCGCCGTGGCCCCGTCGACGCCGGCGAGCAGCACCAGGATGGCGTTCTTCGCCTCGCCACCGGTCTCGGCGAGCGCCGCCTCCACCTCGGCGTCCGGCGCCCCCGTCGCGAGGGCGACGATGTGCAGGGAGCGGGCGCGCAGCTTGTCGTTGGAGGCGCGGACGTCGACCATCAGGTTCCCGTACGTCTTGCCCAGCCGGATCATGGTGATCGTCGAGATCATGTTGAGGACGAGCTTCTGCGCCGTGCCCGCCTTCAGCCGGGTCGAGCCCGTCACCAGCTCCGGCCCCACGACGACCTCGATCGCGTGCTCGGCGGCCCGGCCCAGCGCCGAGCCGGCGTTGCAGGCCAGCCCGACGGTCAGGGCGCCCGCGGCGCGGGCGTGCCGGACGGCGCCGAGGGCGTAGGGCGTACGGCCGGAGGCGGAGACGCCGACCACGGTGTCGCCGGGGCCGACGCCCAGGGCGTCGAGGTCGGCGGCGGCCAGCTCCTCGCTGTCCTCCGCGCCCTCGACCGCGGCGACCAGCGCCCCCGGGCCGCCGGCGATCAGGCCGACGACCCGGTCGGGGCCGGTGTTGAAGGTGGGCGGGCACTCGCTGGCGTCCAGCACGCCCAGCCGGCCCGCCGTGCCCGCGCCGGCGTAGACCAGCCGGCCGCCGCGGGCCATGCGCTCGGCGGTCGCGTCGATGGCCGCCGCGATCTGCGGCAGCCGGTCGGCGACCGCGCCGGCCACGGTCGCGTCCTCCGCGTTCATGATCCTGGCGATCTCCCGGGTGGGCAGCCGGTCGATGTCGGCCAGGTCGGGGCGGAACGCCTCCGTGGTCAGCCCCGCCAGCTGCGCCCGCAGGGCGCTCATGGCCGCGGCCTCGGGCACCGGCTCGGACATCTGGCGGGGCCTCTCCTCCGGCTCGGGGGAACGGGATGCCATCAGCGCCGGTCGCGCCGGTCGTGCGGGGCGTGCCGGTGCGCCAGCGCCTCGTACGAGGCGGCCAGCGCCGGTGCCGCCCGGTCGTACGTGGCCTGGGCGACGCCGATGAACAGGCAGTCCACCACGAGCAGCTGGCTCGTACGGCTCGACATGGCCGCGGGGCGCAGCTCGCTCTCCCGGGCGGAGGACGTGACGAGGACGTGATCGGCGTACTGGGCGATCTCCCCGCCCGGCCGGCCCGTGACCGCGATCGTCGTCGCCCCGTGCTCGAAGGCGACGCGCAGCGGCTCGACGACGTCGGTGGTGCTGCCGGAGTGCGTCAGGGCCAGGGCCACGTCGCCCGCGCCGAGCTGCACGGCCGTCGTCACGGCCAGGTGGGGGTCGGCGTGGGTGTGCGCCAGCAGGCCGATGCGCAGCAGCTTCTGCACGAGGTCCTGGCCGACGAGGTGGGAGGCGCCGCTGCCGTAGACGTCGATGCGGCGGGCCGCGGCGAGCGCCGCGACGGCGGCCTCCAAGACGGCCGTGTCCAGGCCGGCGGCGGTGTCCGCCAGGCACTGCGCCTCCTCCTGCGCCAGCTTGGCGACGACGCTGGCCATGGGGTCGTCCACGGCGATGTCGGCCGTCACGGCCGGGGCCCGGCCGGCCGCCTGCTCGGCGGCCAGCGCCGCCAGGGCCAGGCGCAGGTCGCGGTAGCCGGGATAGCCGAGGAGACGGGCCGTGCGCACGACGGTCGCCTCGCTGGTGCCGGTGCGCTCGGCGAGCCCCGTCACGGTCAGCGCCGCGGAACCGGCCGGATCCCCGGCCACCGCCTCGGCCACGCGCTGCATCGAGCGGGTCATGGTCGGGGCGAGCGTACGCACCTTCGCGGCCAGCGCCGCGGGCGGAGTGGGGCGCGCCCCGAAGGTTTCCTTCACGGTGCCGCTCACGTTCCGAAAGGTATTTTCGGCCCGGCGCGCCGTCAACCCCGTACGCCCGGGACAATGGTGCACATGGAGCTCGAACAGGCACTGCACGCGGCGCGTGCGCTCGTCCTCGCCGACCTGGTGGCCGGCGGCGTCGCCGAGGCCGACGTCGTCAACCTCGTCGAGGACGCGGTCGCCCACCGGCGGTGGTGGGTCGAGCAGTGGCCGCAGGGCGCCGAGTACCTGCCCGGGCTCGTCGCCCAGGACGTCCAGGACGCCCTCCTCGAACGACACGGCCGCTGGCCCCTGTGCCCCGTCTGCACCGGCTCCGGCGACCCCCACGCCCTCGAAGTCGAACCCGAACTCGGCCCCGACCCGCACTGGGCCTGCACCAAGCAGGCGGTGCTCGTCGCCCCCATCGGCTCCCTCGCCACGGTGCACTGATGCTCTACATCGATCCGCCGACCTGGCCGGGACACGGACGGATGTGGTCCCACCTGGTCAGCGACGAGTCCTACGCCGAGCTCCACGCCTTCGCGGCGGCCCTCGGCGCGCCGCCGCGGGCGTTCGACGGCGACCACTACGACATTCCGGCGTCGTCGTACGAGACGGCGGTGGGGATGGGGGCGACGCGGATCAGCAGCCGCGAGCTGGTACGGCTGCTCCGCGAGTCCGGCCTGCGCCGGCCGAAGCGGCGGGCGCCGTAGGGGTGCGCCTGCGGCGGGCCGTTCCCCAGCCCCGCCCTCTCCCCGTCTCCTAGCGGGGCTCCGCCCCCTAGCACCCCCGGACCGGGCTCCGCCCGGTGTCCTCAAACGCCGGACGGGCTGAATGGGGCGCCGCCTACCCCACCGGCTCGCGCTCGTGCTGCGGCACCGCCGAGCGTGCCACCACCCGCGACGCGGATCCGTGCACGCGCCCCGCCACCACCGTCGTCAGCAGCGCCAGTGCCGCCAGGCCCGCCCCCAGCCAGGCCACGGCCGGGTAGCCCCACCCCGCGCCGATGACGAGTCCGCCGAGCCACGGCCCGATCGTGTTGCCGAGGTTGAACGCCGACGTCGTGGTCGCGCCCGCGAGGGTCGGTGCGGCGTTCGCGACGTTGAACATGCGGGCGTTGAGCGCGGGCGCCGTCGTGAACGCGGCGACGCCGAGCAGCACGGCCATGCCGATGGCCGCGGCGGCCGTGTGGGCGGTCAGGGCGAGGACCGCCATGACGACGGCCGCGGCGCCGATGCCGCCGTACATGGTGCCGAAGAGGTGCGCGTCGGCGACGCGTCCGCCGATGGTCGTGCCGATCAGTGCGCCGACCCCGAACAGGGCGAGGACGGTCGGCACCCAGCTCTCCGGCAGGCCGGCCGTCTCGGTGAGCAGCGGGGCGAGGTAGGAGAAGAGGCAGAAGACGGCGGCGGCGTTGAGCGCGGTGGTGATCAGTGCGAGCCAGACCTGCCGGTCGCGGTAGATGGCGAGTTCGGTGCGCAGGCGCGGCGCGTCGGCGCCGGTGGGCGGCTGGGTGGCGGGGACGAGCGCGAGGACGCCCACCAGCCCCACGGCCGAGAGCGCGGCCACCGCCCAGAACGCGGCGCGCCAGCCGGCGTGCTGGCCGAGGAGGGCGCCGGCCGGTACGCCGGCGATGTTGGCGATGGACAGGCCGCCGACCATGATGGCCATGGCGCGGGCGCGGGCGTCCACGGGCACGAGCGAGACGGCCACCGCCGCGCCCACGGCCCAGAACCCGGCGCACGCCAGTGCGCTCACCACCCGGGAGGCGAACAGCACCCCGTACGTGGGCGCGAGCGCCCCCGCCACCTGGCCGAGGCCGAAGACGGCGAGCAGCGCGACGAGCGTCGTACGGCGCGGCAGCCGCAGGGTCGCGGCGGCGAGCAGGGGCGCGCCGACGACCATGCCGATCGCGAAGGCGGACACAAGCAGTCCGGCCTGCGGTATGGAGACGTCCATGTCGCGGGCGATCGGCTGCAGCAGCCCGGACAGCATGAACTCGGAGGTGCCGAGGGCGAAGACGGACAAGCCGAGCACATGGACGGCGACGGGCATGGGCGTGCGGGAGGGACTGGCGTTCGGCATATTCATGACCAGCGCGAACGACCGGATCACTATTCCCCGGTGAGCAACTCCAGTTCGGTGGCGAGGTTGCGTCGTGCCAGCAGTTCCCACCGGTCGTGGCCGAGCGGGGTGCGGAAGAGCCGGGGCAGGGCGAGGAGTTGGCGCAGCACCTCGGCGCGCCCCTCGCGGAAGGCGTCGTCCGGCACGAAGGCGTACTCCTCGCGGACGGCGGCCGCGTACGCCGCGTACGCGCGCGGGGAACCGCCGAGCACCGCCAGGTCGGCGTCGCACAGCGCCTCGCCGTCGCGGTCGCCCGGGTCGGGGTCGTGGGTGGTGGTGAGCCGGACGAGGCGGGCGACCTCGGCGGTACGGGCGGGGTCCAGGCCCAGCTCGGGCAGGGCGCGCTCGGCGAGGTGGGCGGAGCGCTCCTCGTTCTCGGAGCGGTCCGGGCGGTAGACGGCGTCGTGGAACCAGGCGGCCAGGCGGACGGCGTCGATGTCGTCGGCGTACGGCTCCAGCGCGTCGAGGTGGGCGAGGACGGCGGAGAGGTGGTCGACGGTGTGGTACCGCCGCTGCGGCTCGGCCCAGCGGGCCAGCAGGTCGTCCGCGTAACGGTCGGGATCGGGGCCCTGGCCGGGCCGCACCCGCTCGACGGTCTGCCGCCAGCGGGCGCGCAGGGCATCGTGCTCGGACTTGAGGGCCATGGTGCCCATTGTGGGGCACTCATGGGGGGCACTCATGTGAGGCACTCGCCTGGCCGGATTCGGTGGGTCGGTATGGAATTCCTCGATCGCGCCTGTGCATTGCCGCCGGCGCCGACTTGTCTGGGCCTCGCGAACGGACGTGCCGGTCGGCGGTGCGTCCACGGATGCCGGGAGACGACGTGAAGACGATGAAGAGGGCCGCTGCGGTGGCCGTGGGCGCGGTCGCCCTGTTCGGCGCGGCCCAGGGCGCCGCCCAGGCCGCACCCGCCGCGGCGGACGGGACGGTCCCGAGCTGCGTCGTGCTCGACGCCCCGTACTCGATGTTCGGGGGCATGGTGAAGGCCACGGTCACCAACAACTGCGGGCAGACGGTGCGCGTGAAGCTCGTCTACCCCAACGGCCCCGGCAGCACCTGTCACGCGGTCGAGCCGCAGAAGAGCGTCGTCGAGGAGTACTGGTCCCTCGGCTTCGGCTGGGGCCCCAAGAGCCTCGTCGCCTGCTGAGACCCGCCGTCAAGGAGACACTCATGAAGAAGACATCCGCGAAGAAGACACTGGTGACCGCGGCGGTGCTGGGCGGCGTGGCCCTGACCGTCGCCGGGGCGGGCACCGCCTCGGCCGCCCCGGCGGCGGGCGGCGCGGTGCCGAGTTGCGTGTCGTTCGACGCGCCGTGGAGCCCTTTCACGAGCTGGCGGAAGTTCACGATCACCAACGGGTGCGCGGAGACCGTTCAGGTGAAGGTGGTCTATACCAACGGTCCGGGCAGCACGTGCTACCCGGTTCCCGCCCACCAGTCGCGCACCGAGACGTACTACTCGCTCGGCGGCGTCACCGACGCGAAGAGCCTGATCACCTGCTGACCGCCGCCGTCACGCGCGCCGCCGCGCCCGCCCCCGGCGAGGCCCCGTCGACGGGCGGGCGCGGCGTGTGGCACGCTTGACTACATGTCTAGACCAATTCTTGAGGTGATCGCCCTCGACGCCGAGGACGCGGCGGCCGCGCAGGCCGGAGGTGCGGACCGGCTGGAACTGGTCTGCGACATGGCGGCCGACGGCCTCACCCCTCCCCTTGAGACCTTCGCCGCCGTACGGGACGCCGTCGACATCCCCGTCCGCGTCATGCTGCGCGCCACGGACGGCTTCGCCGCGGGCGACGCCGCCGCGCTGGACGCCCTGTGCGCCCGGGCCGCCGCCCTGCGGGCCGCGGGGGCGCGGGAGTACGTCCTCGGCTTCCTCACCGACGACGGCCGCGCCGACCTCGCCGCCGTCGGCGCCCTCGTCGAGGCCGCCGGCCCGGCCGCCCGCTGGACCTTCCACCGCGCCGTCGACCGCGCGGCCGACCGCGACGCGCTGCGCAAGCAGCTCGCCGACCAGCCGGGCCTGGACACCTACCTCACCGCCGGCTCCCCCTCCGGCGTCGACGACGGCCTGCCCACGCTCCTGGCCGAGGCCGGCCGCGCGGACGAGCCGGGCTACGAGCCGCGCATCATGGCCGGCGGCGGACTGCAGCTCAAGCACGTGCCGCCGCTGCGGGCGGCGGGCATCTCGGCCTTCCACATCGGCTCCGCGGCCCGCCCGGCGGGCTGGACGTCCCCGGTCGACCCGGCCGCGGTCCGCGTCTGGCGCGAGGCGCTCGACGCGTAACGCCTGCGGCGGGCCGCCCCTCGAACAACACCGGATCCCGGCGGCCCCGCCCCGCCCGGACCGCCCCGGAACCCGGCGGCTCCGCACGCCGGCCCGGCCCGCCCAATGGCCTCACGCGCCGGCCCGGGTGGGCACGGACTCGCCGACCGGCAACGGCGTCCGCCGGCCTCCGCCGGCTCCGGCGCGGCAGCGGCGCCACGGCGCCCCAAAGGGGCGCGGGGAACTGCGCGACAAGCCACGACGCGCCCGCAGACAGGGTGTCGTGCTTCGCCCGGGCCCTGCCGGTGGCGCGTCGGCTGCGGGCCGTCGGTGGCTGATCGCGCAGTTCCCCGCGCCCCTACGGGGCGCCGCTGCCGGTCGGCGGTCCTCAGCCCTCGACCCGCTCCAGTTCCGCCGGCAGCGGCTGCGCGTGCAGCACCGTCAGGCCCGACACCGCTCGGGTCAGCGCCACGTACAGGCGCCGCAGGCCCGTCCGTTCGTCCGGTTCGCCGGCCACGACCGCCGCCGGCTCGTCCAGGACCACGTAGTCGTACTCCAGGCCCTTGGCCAGCGTCGCCGGCACCAGGGTCAGGCGGGCGCCCTCGCTCGTCTCCTCGCCCGGGGCGAGGTACGCCAGGCCCGCCCGGTCCAGGGCCCGGGCCAGCTCCGGTACGCGCGCGTCGGCGGCGATGAGGCCGATCGAGCCCTCGTGGCCCAGGGCCTGCCGGCAGGCCGCCACCACCGCCTCGTCGAGCGCCTCCGCACCCACCGCGCGCACCGCGAAGTCGCCGGGCGACTCGCGCACCGAGGTGGCCTCCTTCAGGCCGGGCGCGATCGCCGGCAGCAGCCGGGACGCGTAGGCGATCACCTGGCGGGGCACGCGGAAGCCCTGCGTGAGCTCCGTGACGACCGCGTCGGCCTTGCCGAGGTGGGCCAGCGCCTCCTGCCAGGTGCGCGTGGCCCACGGCGTCGTGCCCTGCGCCAGGTCGCCGAGGATCGTCGCCGAGCCCGTGGTGCAGCGCCGGCCGACCGCGCGGTACTGCATGGGCGAGAGGTCCTGGGCCTCGTCGAGCACCACGTGCCCGAGCGAGGGCGTACGGGTCACGAGGTCGGCCGCCTCGTCGATCAGCACCGCGTCCGCCGCGGACCACTTGGCCGAGCGCACCGAGCGCGGCGGGCGGTCCCACAGGATCTGCCGCTGCTCGTCCTCGTCGAGCAGCCCGGCCGCCTGCTCCGCAAGGAATTGCGCGTCGGACAGCAGGCGCAGCACGAGCTTCGCCGGGTCGACCGCCGGCCAGATCGCCTTGACCGCCGCCTTCACCGCGGGGTTGCGGGCGACCGCGTCCTGCACCCGGTCGTCGGGGGCCTCGCCGGACTCCTCCATGCGGACGAGCACCGCGTGCGCGATGCGCTGCGGCAGCGCCTCGCGCGCGGCGCCGTGGCGGATGTCGCGGGCCAGCAGCTCGCGCACCATCTCCTCGATCTCGTACGCCGGCACCCGCCAGCGCCGGGCGCCGCGCACGACGACGACCGGTTCGGCCGGCATCGTCACGCCGGAGCGCACCGCGCGCCGCAGCACCTCGGCCATGCGCGCGTCGCCCTTGATGCGGGCGGCGGCGGGGGTGTCGGTGCCGCGTACCTCGACATGGGCCACCAGATCGTCGACGGTGGCCTGGGCGACGTTCAACTCGCCCAGTGCGGGAAGTACTTGTTCGATGTAGCGCAGGAAGGAGCGGTTCGGCCCGACGACGAGCGTGCCGGTGCGCGCGAGCCGCTCGCGGTGGGCGTAGAGGAGGTACGCGACGCGGTGCAGGCCCACCGCCGTCTTGCCGGTGCCGGGGGCGCCCTGCACGCACACGGTGCCGGCGATCCCGGCGCGTACGATCTCGTCCTGCTCCGGCTGGATGGTGGCCACGATGTCCCGCATGGGGCCGACGCGCGGCCGCTCGATCTCGGCCTGCAGCAGGGCCCCGGGCCGCTCGCCGGCGGCCGGCTCCGCGTCCGTGAGGTCCTCGTCCTCGTACGCCGTCAACTCCCCGCCCGTGTAGCCGAAGCGGCGGCGCAGCCGCACGTCCATCGGTTCCTTCTTCGACGCCCGGTAGAACGGCTGGGAGACCGGCGCGCGCCAGTCGATGACCATGGGGTAGCCGTCGGCGTCGTGCACGTGCCGCCGCCCGATGTAGAACTGCTCCCCGCCGGCGCCCTCCGCGAGGTCCGCGCCGGGCGCGTGCAGATAGTCCAGGCGCCCGAAGAACAGCGGGGTGTGCGCCAGGTCCGCCAGCGCCGCGATGCGCTCCTCGATCTGCCGCTCCAGCACCTGGGCGTTGACCCAGTTGGCGGCGACGTCCTTGATGTCGAGCGCCTCGACGTCGGCCCGCATCGCCCGCAGGGCCGCCCGGGAGGCGGCCAGGTGGGTGCGCTCGCGCTCCAGCGGGTCGTCGGCGTGGGTGGTCACTTGCTGTGCGGGCACGGCGGAGCCTCCAGACGTACGGCGGAAGAGCGGTCGGCCGCCGGTTTCCGTCCGGACGGCAGCGCACCCGCGACGAGAGGGGCGGGAGGCGGCGAGAAGGGGGGATTGTAGTCACCCGTCCCCTGGGCGCGCGAAGCATTTTTCCGCGCCCCCGGCGCGCCCTCGGGGACGCCCCCGGGGGCGCCGTCCCTCTCCCGTAGGGGACGCCGTGCTGCTCAAGTCGTACGCCCGGACCTGCGCAGTTACACCGGCAGGCCGATGCCGCACGGGCGCGCGGAAACCATCATGGAGGGCATGAACACGACCACACCATTCAACGCCGCTCTCCGCGCCCTCAAGGCCTTCGCCGGCGCAGCCGTCAGCGTCGTCCTCCTGGGCCGCCACGCGGAGGAGCGCCCCGCCCTGTAAGTACGTGCACCGGGCGGGAGCTGAGTACGCCGGCGGTGTTCCGGCGGCCTGCCGGCCGGTTGGCTGGGGACATGAACAACACGAACTCCGCGAACTCCACGAGGGACGGGCGGGCCTGGCTGGTCCGCTCCCTGACCACCCTCGTGATGCTGCCGCTGCTGGCCCTGGACTTCGTGTTCATCGGCCTGTCGCCCATGGCGACCGACAGCTGCGGCCCCGACCACTGCTCCCAGGAGCTGACAAACGCCCTGGCGGCCGCCCCCGTCCTGTGGCTGACGGCCGTCGTCCTGCTGATCGCCTCCTGGGCGCTGCCCTCGCGCACCCGCTTCTCCTCGGCCCGTACGACCATGGCCGCGCTCTCCCTGGCCGCCGGCGTGCTGACCTTCGCCGTCCTGGCCAACCTGCCGAACGGCTGACGGCTGACGCGCAGCAGCCGGGCCTACGACTCCGGCAGCAGCACGTCCGCGTCGTCGAAGATGCGCAGCACCACCAGCAGCAGCCGCCCGCGCGAGACCATGTACTCCGCGACGATCTGCGAGGTCAGCCGCACCTCGCGGTCGTGCTCCCCCAGCCCGATGGGCCGGGAGAGCTCGGTGTAGGGGTCACGCGCCAGGATCTCGACGGCCTTGTCGAACGCGGCGCGGCGCACCGGGTCGAGCCGGTCGCGGTCGCGCGCCGCCGGCTCGGTGTACAGCACCTCGTAGATCTCCTGATGAGGCAAAGCGCCCTCCTCGCCGTACCGCCGCGCGCCGTGGCGTGAATTCGTCCGCGGAATTCACCCGCCAGGGTAGCGACTGCACCCGCGCACACGCGGGCGCTCAGCCGGTCTCGTCGCCTGCCCGCAGCTCGTCGGCGTCGACGATGCGGTACGCGTAGCCCTGCTCGGCCAGGAAGCGCTGGCGGTGGGCCGCGAAGTCCTGGTCGATGGTGTCGCGGGCGACGACGGAGTAGAACCGCGCCTCGTGCCCGTCGGCCTTGGGCCGCAGCACCCGTCCGAGCCGCTGGGCCTCCTCCTGGCGGGAGCCGAACGTGCCCGACACCTGGATGGCGACGGTCGCCTCCGGCAGGTCGATCGAGAAGTTCGCGACCTTGGAGACGACCAGCACCGAGATCTCCCCCGCCCGGAAGGCGTCGAAGAGCTTCTCGCGCTGGGCGTTGGACGTCTCGCCCTTGATCACGGGCGCGTCCAGGTGCTCGCCGAGCTCGTCGAGCTGGTCGATGTACTGGCCGATGACCAGCGTCTGCTCGCCCTTGTGCCGGGCCACCAGCGCCTCGGTGACCTTGCGCTTGGAGTCGGTGGTCGAGCAGAAGCGGTACTTCTCCTCGGTCTCCGCCGTCGCGTACGCCAGCCGCTCCGACTCGGTGAGGTTCACCCGCACCTCGACGCAGTCGGCCGGGGCGATGTAGCCCTGGGCCTCGATCTCCTTCCACGGCGCGTCGAAGCGCTTGGGGCCGATCAGGGAGAAGACGTCGGACTCCCGGCCGTCCTCGCGCACCAGCGTCGCGGTCAGCCCGAGCCGCCGCCGGGCCTGCAGGTCGGCGGTGAACTTGAAGACGGGCGCGGGCAGCAGGTGCACCTCGTCGTAGACGACCAGGCCCCAGTCCCGGGAGTCGAACAGCTCCAGGTGGGGGTAGATGCCCTTCCGCTTGGTGGTCAGCACCTGGTACGTGGCGATGGTGACCGGGCGGATCTCCTTGCGCGTCCCGCTGTACTCGCCCACCTCGTCCTCGGTCAGCGAGGTGCGCTTGACCAGCTCGTGCTTCCACTGCCGGGCCGAGACGGTGTTGGTCACCAGGATCAGCGTCGTGGCCTTGGCCTTGGCCATGGCCCCCGCGCCGACCAGCGTCTTGCCCGCACCGCACGGCAGCACGACCACGCCCGAGCCGCCGTGCCAGAAGCCGTCGACGGCCTGCTGCTGGTACGGCCGCAGCGCCCAGCCGTCCTCGCGCAGCTCGATGGGGTGCGCCTCGCCGTCGACGTACCCGGCCAGGTCCTCCGCGGGCCAGCCCAGCTTGAGCAGCGTCTGCTTGATCTGCCCCCGCTCGGAGGGGTGCACCGCGACGGTGTCGTCGTCGATCCGGGCCCCCACCAGCGGCACGATCTTCTTCGACCGCAGGATCTCCTCCAGCACCGGCCGGTCGGTGCTCTCCAGCACCAGCCCGTGCACCGGGTGCTTGAGCAGCCGCAGCCGCCCGTAGCGCGCCATGGTCTCGGCGACGTCGACGAGCAGCGCGTGCGGCACGGGGTAGCGGGAGTAGGTGACGAGCGCGTCGACGACCTGCTCCGCGTCGTGCCCGGCGGCCCGCGCGTTCCACAGCCCCAGCGGGGTGACCCGGTAGGTGTGGATGTGCTCCGGCGCCCGCTCCAGCTCCGCGAACGGCGCAATGGCCCGCCGGCAGGCGTCGGCCTGCTCGTGGTCCACTTCCAGGAGCAGCGTCTTGTCGCTTTGCACGATCAGCGGACCGTTCACGCGTCACCCTTTCGCTACGGCTAAACCTCCAGTGTGCCTCATGCGGGGGTGGTCACGTCGGGGGTTCGCGACCGGCCGGTCAGTCGACGATTCCACGGGCTTCCAGCATCTTGTGGACGTCCTCCAGGGTCTGCGGCGCGGGCCCGTCCTGCTCCAGGACGCCCGTCTCGCGCAGGGCGCGCACGCCCTCGGCCAGGGCGGCGGCCGAGCCGGCCGGGTCGCCGGTCTCCTGGAGGACCTGGGCGAGGTTCACCCGGGCCAGGCCCTCGTGGTAGCGGTCGTCGGTGTCGCGGTAGCAGGCGACGGCCCCGGTGCAGGCCGTGAGGGCGTCGGCCGGGCGGCCGGCGCCGGCCAGGGCGGAGGCGAGGTTGACGAGGATCCTGCCCTCGGCGTTGCGGTCGGCGAGCTCGCGGTAGCGGACGACGGCCTCTTCCAGCGGGGCGAGCGCCTCCTCGTTGCGACCGGCCCTGATCAGGGACAGTCCGAGGTTGCCCAGTGCGTTGGCCTCGCTGTGGGGTGCGTGGCAGGCGCGGAAGGCCTCGACGGCCCGGCGCTGGGCGTCCAGGGACTCCTCGGAACGCCCCTGCCGGGAGCGGACGAGGCCGAGGTTGGTGAGCGTCTGGGCCTCGCCGTGGACGTCGCCCAGTTCGTGCAGGATGCCCTGGGCCCGGATGAGGGCCTCGGCGGCCTCGTCGAGCAGGCCCTCGTGGCGCAGGACCGCGCCGAGGTTGTTCAGGGCCAGGGCCTCCCCGCGGCGGTCGCCGATGCGCGCGCAGATGGCGGCGTCCCGGCGGTGGACCTCGATGGCCTCGGGGAAGCGTCGCAGGTCCTGCAGGACGAGGCCGAGGTTGGTCAGCGCGATGCCCTCGCTGCGCAGTTCGCCGGTCTCGCGGTGGATGGCGATGGCCTTCTCGAGGACGGTGATCGCCTCGTCGAAGCGGCGCGTCTCGCCGAGCACCAGCCCGAGGTTGCTCAGGGCGCCGGCCTCGCCGCTGCGATCGTCGATCTGCCGGTACAGGTCCGCGGCGAGCTCGATGAGCGAGACCGCCTCCTCGAACCGTCGCAGGTGGCGCATCGGCACGCTGATGTTGTTGAGCACTCCGGCGAGGGCGAGCGGCCATTCCATGGCCCGGGCCGCCGACATGGCCACGGCGCCCAGGCCCAGCCAGTCGTCGAAGTGGCGCCGCAGGGAGAAGTACTCGCCGAGTGACTCGAACAGCATCAGGGGCACTGGGGACGCGCCGAGGGCACCAGCGGTCGTCGCGACCGCGATGAGGTTGATGCGCTCGTCGTCGAGCCAGGTCAGGGCCTGGTTGCGGGTGGGGAAGAGGGGGTGCGGCTCGCTGTCGTGGGCCAGGTGGCCGGCGGCGGCCCGGGCGGTGGTGACGTAGTGCTGCAGGAGCCGTTCGAGGGCCCGGGCCGCGGCGTCCTCGGTGCCGTGGGCCTCGCCCAGTTCGGCGGCGTACAGCCGCATCAGGTCGTGCATGCGCCAGCGCCCGTACGTCGCGCCCGCCTCCAGCAGGTGGCCGCGGGCGAGGGCGCGCAGCAGCTCCTCGGCGGCGTGGGGGTCGGTGTCGGCGAGGCGCGCGGCGGCCTCGGTGGACAGGTCGGGGCCGGGGTTGAGGGACAGCAGCCGGAAGAGGCGGGCCTGGTCGGGGCGCAGGTGCGCGTAGGAGAGCGCGAAGGCCGCCCGGACGGTGGCGTCCTCGCTGGTCAGGCGCTCGAGTCTGCTGCGGCCGTCCTCCAGGGCGCCGGCCATGGAGGCCAGTGGGCGGCTGGGCAGTTCGGCGAGCAGGGCGGCAACGATCCGCAGGGCGAGGGGCAGGTGGCCGCACAGCCGGGCGAGGCGGGCGGCGGCGCCGGGGTCGTCGGCGACGCGGGTGTCGTCCTCGCCGCGGGCCTGGCGCACGGCGCCGGCCAGCAGGTCCACGGCTGCGGTCTCGTCCAGGACGGACAGGTCGTACAGCCGGGCGCCGAGGCCGGTCAGGGTGTGGCGGGAGGTGACGAGGACGGGGATGCGCGGGTCGCCGGAGAGCAGCGGCCGGGCCTGGTCGCTGCTGCCGGCGTTGTCGAGGACGACGAGGAGCCGGCGTCCCTGGTCGGCGTAGGCGGCGAGCACCGAGCGGTACAGGCGGGCGCGGTCCTGCAGGTCGGCCGGGAGGTGTTCGTCGGTGACGCCGAGGGCACGCAGCAGGGAGCCGAGGGCACGTTCGGGGGTGAGCCGGCGCTCCGCGTCGTAGCCGAAGAGGTCAATGAACAGGACGCCGCCGGGGAACCAGTCCTGCTCGCGCCAGGCGTACCAGGCGGCCTGCCGGACGAGTTCGGTCTTGCCGACGCCGGGCAGTCCGGCCACGGAGCACACGCGGGGCGCGCCGTCGCCGGGCGGGCGCGGGCGCAGGACGTCCTTGAGGAAGGCGAGGTCGGCGCCGCGGCCGGTGAAGGCCGGCGACGGATCGGGCATGCCGGTGAGGTGGGGCGGCAGTTCACGGGGCAGCTGGAGGGTGACGTTCTGGCCCTGGACGACGGTGTTGAAGAAGACGCCGCCGGATATGTCGTTGTGCACGCCCCGCCCCCTCGCTCACGTTCCGTGTGCCTCCACACGGTACGGGCCCGGGCGGGCCGCGGCGGGCGAAAACGCCGCCGGGGCGGCACCCCCTGGGAGAGGGGTGCCGCCCCGGCGATCAGGACGGTCGATCAACCGGTGCGGTCGATCAGAAGTCCATGTCACCGCCCGGCATGCCGCCCGGAGCGGCCGCGGCGGCCTTCTCCGGCTTGTCGGCGATGACGGCCTCGGTGGTCAGGAACAGCGCGGCGATGGACGCGGCGTTCTGCAGGGCGGAGCGGGTGACCTTCGCCGGGTCGATGATGCCCTCGGCGATCATGTCGACGTACTCGCCCGTGGCGGCGTTCAGACCGTGGCCGATGGCCAGGTTGCGCACCTTCTCCACGACGACGCCGCCCTCGAGACCACCGTTGACGGCGATCTGCTTGAGCGGGGCCTCCAGGGCGGCCTTGACGGCGGCGGCACCGGTGGCCTCGTCGCCCTCGAGCTCCAGCTTCTCGAAGACGGCGGACGCCTGCAGCAGGGCCACGCCACCACCGGCGACGATGCCCTCCTCGACGGCGGCCTTGGCGTTGCGGACGGCGTCCTCGATGCGGTGCTTGCGCTCCTTGAGCTCCACCTCGGTGGCGGCACCGGCCTTGATGACGGCCACGCCGCCGGCCAGCTTCGCCAGGCGCTCCTGCAGCTTCTCGCGGTCGTAGTCGGAGTCGCTGTTCTCGATCTCGGCGCGGATCTGGTTGACGCGGCCCTGGACCTGGTCGCTGTCACCGGCACCGTCGACGATGGTCGTCTCGTCCTTGGTGATGACGACCTTGCGGGCGCGGCCGAGCAGGTCGAGACCGGCGTTCTCCAGCTTGAGGCCGACCTCCTCGGAGATGACCGTGCCACCGGTGAGGATGGCGATGTCGCCGAGCATGGCCTTGCGGCGGTCGCCGAAGCCCGGGGCCTTGACGGCGACGGACTTGAAGGTGCCGCGGATCTTGTTGACGACCAGGGTCGACAGCGCCTCGCCCTCGACGTCCTCGGCGATGATCAGCAGCGGCTTGCCCGACTGCATGACCTTCTCCAGCAGCGGGAGCAGGTCCTTGACCGAGGAGATCTTGGAGTTGGCGATGAGGATGTAGGGGTCCTCGAGGGCGGCCTCCATGCGCTCCATGTCGGTCGCGAAGTACGCCGAGATGTAGCCCTTGTCGAAGCGCATGCCCTCGGTGAGCTCGAGCTCCAGGCCGAAGGTGTTGGACTCCTCGACGGTGATGACGCCTTCCTTGCCGACCTTGTCCATCGCCTCGGCGATGAGCTCGCCGATCTGGGTGTCGGCGGCGGAGATGGAGGCGGTGGAGGCGATCTGCTCCTTGGTCTCCACGTCCTTGGCCTGCTCGAGCAGGGCGGCGGAGACGGCCTCGACGGCCTTCTCGATACCGCGCTTGAGGGCCATCGGGTTGGCACCGGCGGCCACGTTGCGCAGACCCTCGCGGACCAGCGCCTGGGCGAGGACGGTCGCGGTCGTCGTGCCGTCACCGGCGACGTCGTCCGTCTTCTTCGCGACCTCCTTGACCAGCTCGGCGCCGATCTTCTCGTACGGGTCCTCGAGCTCGATCTCCTTGGCGATGGACACACCATCGTTGGTGATCGTGGGGGCGCCCCACTTCTTCTCGAGGACGACGTTCCGGCCCTTGGGGCCGAGGGTGACCTTGACGGCGTCGGCGAGCTGGTTCATCCCGCGCTCGAGACCGCGCCGTGCCTCCTCGTCGAACGCGATGATCTTGGCCATGTGAAGTGGTCCTCCCAGGACGGGGTGGATTGCTCCGGACCGCGCTGGCGCCCGCGACGGACGGCCTGCTTGCCCCGCGGTTCCTTGCCCCGCTTGGCCCGCGACCTCACCGACGGTCCAAATCTGTCACTCTCACCTGGAGAGTGCTAAGCCCAATGATTAGCACTCGCACCCTGAGAGTGCAAGGCCGCCCTACCGGTGCAGCCTGCCCCGCCGGGCCTCCGGTCACACGTGGTGCCCAAGGGTGCCCGCAAACACGCGAGGGGCCCGCGTCGGTCAGACGCGGGCCCCTCGGCGAGCTTCAGTGAGCTTGAGTGCGCCGGTGGTCGATGCGCACCGATCAGGCGGTCACCTTGACCATGTCCGCCTGCGGCCCCTTCTGGCCCTGCGAGATCTCGAACTCGACCCGCTGCCCCTCCTCGAGGGTGCGGTAACCGTCCATCTGGATCGCGCTGTAGTGGACGAATACATCCGCACCACCGTCGACCGCGATGAAGCCGTACCCCTTCTCCGCGTTGAACCACTTGACGGTGCCCTGAGCCATGCCTAACTCCCCTATTACTGGCCCTTGCACAGGACCGCACTTCGCGGACCCGGGTCAGACCTCACCCCCAGACAGGGTGGGGGTGTGCGCCGGAACGCGTCGACCGCGGCTGAATGTATCTGCACGGATGCCGTCTGCAACAGGTCACTCGGACGAGAAATCCGGCGGCGGCCGATCGGTTATTCGTACCGATTTCCACAGCTTCCCGGGCAAGTCGGGCCGGGCAAAACGCCACCAACCCGGCAAATCGCATCCTCGCAATGGGCACAACTTGACGGGTTCTCGTACGCACTCGGCAGTGACGCCAGAGGGGGAACGCCCCAACTGTAGCGCGCTTCAACAGGCGGAATCGCCTCGTCCGTTTTGCGGACGGGGCGATTCCGACTGCTCGCCGAGCGTGCTCGCGCGGGGCCGGCTCAGCCGCCCGCGACGGCCGGGACGATCGAGACGCCGGCCCCGTCGGGCGTGGCCGTGCCCAGGCCGTCCTCGAAGCGGACGTCGTCGTCGTTCACGTAGACGTTCACGAAGCGCCGCAGCTTGCCGGCGTCGTCGAGCACCCGGGCGGCGATGCCGGGGTGGTTCGCCTCCAGGGAGGCGATCACCTCGCCGAGGGTGGCGCCCTCGGCGGCGACCTCCGCCTGCCCGGCGGTGTAGGTGCGCAGGATGGTGGGGATGCGGACGGTGACGCTCATGGGTATGCCTCGGCCTTCTGTGCGTCGGGTGAGGTGTGAGGTGTGAGGTGTGAGGTGTGAGAGAAGGGGGACGCCCGTTCGGGCGAAGGGCCCCTGCGGGAACTACCGGCCCTGCAGGCCCGCCGCGCGGAAGGCGTCGAGCGTCGGGCGGATCGTGGCCGTCGGCCCCGCCGCGACCGCGTCGAGCGTCTT
Organism: Streptomyces luteosporeus; assembly: GCF_039532865.1. Taxonomy (NCBI): domain Bacteria; kingdom Bacillati; phylum Actinomycetota; class Actinomycetes; order Kitasatosporales; family Streptomycetaceae; genus Streptomyces; species Streptomyces luteosporeus. The sequence goes on along the minus strand of NZ_BAAASL010000001.1, from coordinate 160,960 downwards.
GAGCCCGTCCCCCGTGTTGAGCACGACCGTGGTCAGCTCCGGGTCCAGCGCGCCGCTCGCGAGCAGCTTGCGCGTCACGCCCACCGTGACCCCGCCCGCGGTCTCGGCGAAGATGCCCTCCGTCCGGGCGAGCAGCCGGATCGCGTCGACGACCGCCGCGTCGTCGACGTCCTCCACGCCGCCGCCGGTGCGCCGGGCGATGTCGAGCACGTAGATCCCGTCGGCCGGGTTGCCGATCGCCAGGGACTTGGCGATGGTGTCCGGCCGTACCGGCCGCACCACCTCGTGGCCCGCCTTGAAGGCGGCCGAGACCGGGGCGCAGCCCTCGGCCTGGGCGCCGAAGATCTTGTACGGCCGGTCCTCGACGAGCCCGAGGGCGACCAGCTCCCGGAGCCCCTTGTCGATCTTCGTCAGCTGGGAGCCGGAGGCGACCGGTACGACGATCTGGTCCGGCAGCCGCCAGCCGAGCTGCTCGCAGATCTCGTACGCGAGGGTCTTGGAGCCCTCCGCGTAGTACGGGCGGAGGTTGACGTTGACGAAGCCCCAGCCCTCGCCGAGCGGGTCGCCGATGAGCTCGGAGCAGAAGCGGTTGACGTCGTCGTACGTGCCCTCGATGCCGACGAGGTCGCCGCCGTAGACCGCGGCCATGACGACCTTGCCGGCCTCCAGGTCGTGCGGGATGAACACGCACGAGCGCAGGCCCGCGCGGGCCGCGGCCGCGCCGACGGCGCCGGCGAGGTTGCCGGTGGAGGAGCAGGACAGGGTGGTGAAGCCGAAGGTGCGCGCCGCCTCGACGGCGACGGCGACGACGCGGTCCTTGAAGGAGTGCGTGGGGTTGCCGGAGTCGTCCTTGACGTACAGGCCGCCGGTCACGCCGAGTTCGCGGGCGAGGTTGTCGGCCTTGACGAGCTTGGTGAGGCCGGGGTTGAGGTTGGGCCGTTCGGCGACGTCCGCGGCGACGGGCAGCAGGGGCGCGTACCGCCAGATGCTGGCGGGGCCGGCCTCGATGCGCCGGCGCAGCTCCTCGGGGTCGCCGGTGGGCAGCTCGTAGGCCACTTCCAGCGGTCCGAAGCAGGAGGCGCAGGCGAAGACGGGGCCGAGGGGGGAGCGCTCGCCGCATTCGCGGCAGGAGAGCGCGACGGCGGGTCCGAAGGCGGACCCGAAAGCGGACCCGGAAGAAGATGCAGTGGTACGGCTTTCAACGGCTTCGACGGCCATGGAGGCGAGGCCCTTTCTCCTCATCTTCCTCGCGGCGCACCTCGCCACGAGACGGAATTGGCACCTTCCCCGCCGGGAGCCTCGCGTCCGTTGCGGACGAAAGACCGGCTGGAGGGTTGCCGGGGCTTCATCGGGCCGTGTCCCTCTGCCCCTCTGGATGAGCGGTATGGCGCTGGGCGGACCCAGGCGTTTGTGCGCGGAACGACCCCGACATAGGACGGCCGTCCGCGTTGTTCAGACTGTAACGGAAGGGGTGGCCGCAGCAGAGGGCCGTCCGAACCGCGAGATGCGTCGCACGGGCGCATCGGCGACCATCGAGACGATGCACAGCAGGGAGTCCTACACGTGCTGGATGAGGTGGAGCGCTGGCTGGCCCAGCGGTCCTGGTCCGCAGCCGATCGTCCGCTCGACCGGCTTCTCGCTGCCAAACGCGGCTCGGGCACCACGGTCAGCGTCGTACTGCCGGCGCTGAACGAGGAGGCCACGGTCGGCGCCATAGCGGCGACGATCCGCCGCGAGCTGATGACGGACGCCGTCCCGCTGGTGGACGAGCTGGTGGTGCTGGATTCCGGCTCCACCGACCGTACGGCGGCGGAGGCGGCGGCCGCCGGGGCGCGCGTGGTGCACCGCGACGAGGTGCTGCCGCGCATCCCGGCGCTGCCCGGCAAGGGCGAGGTCCTGTGGCGCTCGCTGCTGGTCACCACCGGCGACGTGGTGTGCTTCGTCGACGCCGACCTGCGGGACTTCTCGGCCACGTTCGTCTCCGGCATCGTCGGCCCGCTGCTGACCGACCCGGAGGTGCAGTTCGTCAAGGGGATGTACGACCGTCCCCTCGGCGAGGCCCCCGGCCAGGGCGGCCGGGTCACCGAGCTGGTCGCCCGCCCGCTGCTGAACCTGCACTGGCCGCAGCTGGCCGGCTTCGTCCAGCCGCTGGGCGGCGAGTACGCGGCCCGCCGCTCGCTGCTGGAGCGGCTGCCCTTCCCCGTCGGGTACGGCGTGGAGCTCGGCCTGCTCGTCGACGCGCTGCACACCGTGGGCCTGGACGCCCTCGCCCAGGTCGACGTCGGCGAGCGCAAGCACCGCCACCAGGACGGCCGCGCGCTCGGCCGGATGGCGGCGACCATCTACCGCACGGCGCAGCTGCGGCTGGCCCGCGGCCACCTCGTCCGGCCCGCGCTGACCCAGTTCGAGCGAACGGCGGAAGGTTTCGTCCCGCGGACCTACCCGGTCGACACGGAGGAACGCCCCCCGATGGCCGAAATCCCGGAGTACGCCCGCCGGCATGCCGCGTAAGCGTACGTTTGAGCGGTTCCCCCCGGGGCAAGGCTGGCGACATGGTCGTTGAGCACACCCACACCGCCCCCGGCACGGCGCCCATCGTGGTCGCCTCCAACCGCGGCCCGGTCTCCTACCGGCTCGGCGAGGACGGCACGCTGCATGCGGGCCGCGGCGGCGGCGGGCTGGTCTCGGGGCTCAGCGCGATCGGCCCGGACGCCGGGGCGGTGTGGGTCTGCGCGGCCCTCGGCGAGGGCGACCGGCTCGCCGCCCGGCGCGCCGGGCGGCGGCTGGACGCCGCCGACACCGGCGACCAGCCGGTGCGGATGCTCGACATCCCCTCCGCCACCTTCGCCGCCGCCTACAACGGCGTGGCCAACTCCGTCCTGTGGTTCCTGCACCACATGCTCTGGCAGACCCCGCTCGAACCCTCCTTCGACAGCGGCTTCCGCGAGCAGTGGGCCCAGTACGAGGCGTACAACACCGCCTTCGCCGACGCCGTCGCCGAGGAGGCCGCCGAGGGCGCCGGCGTCCTCGTCCAGGACTACCACCTCACCCTCGTGCCCGGGCTGCTCCGCGCCCGCCGCCCCGACCTGCGCATCGGCCACTTCTCCCACACTCCGTGGGCCCCGCCCGACTACTACCGCCTGCTGCCCGACGACATCGCCGAACAGGTGCTGCGCGGCATGCTCGGCGGCGACCGGGCGGCCTTCCTCACCCGCCGCTGGGCCGAGTCCTTCGCCGCCTGCTGCGCGAGCGTGCTGCCCGGAGCGGAGATCCTGCCCGAGGAGGACGGCACCGCCGCGGCCGTCCGCTTCGAGGGCCGCACCACCCGGCTCGGCGTGCACGGGCTCGGCGCCGACGCCGAGTTCCTGCGCGCCCGCGCGCACCGGCCGGACGTCGAGGAGTGGATCGGCCGGCTGCGCGAGCAGATCGGCCCCGACCGCAGCATCGTCCTGCGCGTCGACCGCACGGAGCTGTCCAAGAACATCGTGCGCGGCCTGCACGCCTACCGGCGCCTGCTGGAGGACCACCCCCAGTGGCGCGGCCGCGTCGTCCACCTCGCCTTCGCCTACCCCTCCCGGCAGGACCTGAAGGTCTACCGCGACTACACGGACGAGGTCCAGCGCGTCGCCCAGGAGATCAACGCAACCTTCGGCACGGACTCCTGGCAACCGGTCTCCCTGCAGGTCAAGGACGACTTCGCGCGCTCCCTCGCCGCCTACCGCATCGCCGACGTCGCCCTGGTCAACCCCATCCGCGACGGCATGAACCTCGTCGCGAAGGAGGTCCCCCTCGTCTCCGACCGCGGCTGCGCCCTCGTGCTCTCCCGCGAGGCCGGCGCCGCGGCGGAACTGGGCGACGACGCGCTCGTGGTGAACCCGTACGACGTGGAGGCGACGGCACGCGCCCTGCACATGGCCCTGCTGATGGACCCGGCCGAGCGCGCGGAGCGCACCAAACGCCTCTCCTCCGCGGCGACCGCCCTCCCCCCGGCCCGCTGGTTCACCGACCAACTGGCAGCACTGCGGCGGTAGGTGTTTGCGGGGGGCTTCGCCCCCCCGCAGCCCGCTCAGCCGAGCTTGTCGGCCAGCGCCGTCAGCAGCTCCACCACACCCGACGGCCCGTCCACGACAAGATCCGCCCGCTCCGCGAGCACCGTCACCTCCGCGCTGCCACTGCACACGAGCGTCCCCGCCACCCCCTCGCCGCGCAGCTCCTCCACCGCCGCGAAGGCGGCCACGTCGCCGAGGTCGTCGCCGGCGTACAGCACCGCACGGGCACCGGTCTCGCGGAGGTAGCCGGCGAGGGCGACACCCTTGTCAACGCCGGGCGGGCGCAGTTCGAGCACGAACCGCCCCGGCTCGACGATCAGCCCGTGGCGCTCGGCGAGCGCCGCGAGCGGCGCGCGCAGCGCCTCGAAGGCGGCCTGCGGGTCGGTGGCGCGCCGGGTGTGCACGGCGATGGCCCGCCCCTTGTCCTCGGTCCAGGTGCCCTGCCACGTGCCCGACGCGTCGAGCACGCCGGGCAGCTCGGCCCGTACCGACGCCACGCCCGGGTGCGGTGCCGGGGCGCGTACGGTGCCGGTGACGGCGTCCCAGCGCTCGGCGCCGTAGTGGCCGAGCACCACCAGGCGCTCCAGGCCGGGCACGCCGGCGAAGCCGCCGTGGCGCACCGCGGCCCCGGCGGGGCGGCCGGTGACGACGGCGACGGAGGCGAGGTGCGGGGCGAGGCGGGCGAGGGCGGGCACGGCGCCGGGGTGGGCGCGGGCCCGCTCGGGGTCGGTGACGATCTCGGCGAGGGTGCCGTCGAAGTCGAGGGCGACGACGGCGTGTTCGGGCCGCGCGAGCAGCGCGGCCAGGCCCTCGCGGCCGGCGTCGGTCACGGGTTCCGGAAGCGGTTGGCTGCCCATGCGGCCGACCCTACCGGTGCGGCGGCGGCCGCCGCGCCCGATCCGCCTCAGCGCCCCTCGCGGCGCTCACGGCGCTCGCGCCGCTCCTCGCGCAGGCGCCGCAGCCGATTGACGGTGACGGGGTCGTGGGCGAGGGCGCGGGGGTCGTCGAGCAGGACGTTCAGGAGCTGGTAGTAGCGGGTGGGGGTGATGCCGAGCCGCTCGCGGACGGCCCGCTCCTTGGCGCCGGGCCCGGGCCAGGACTGCCGTTCCAGGGCGAGGACGGCGAGGTCGCGTGCGGACAGGCCGCCCCGGGGGCGGTCCTGCGGCACGTCCTTCTCCTCACCGTTCCCGCTCACGGACCCCAACGTACCGGTTACCGGTCGGCCAGCTCCGTCGCCTCGGCCTCGCGCTGGATCTCGCCGAGGACGGCGGCGGGGTCGCCGCTCTTCTGCACGACGGATCCGATCTTCTCCTTGATCGTCGCGCTGACCTTGGCCCAGGAGGTCTTGTCGGCCGGGTAGAAGTCGGCGTTCTGCAGCTGGTCGAGGAACGGCCACAGCTTCTCGTACTGCCGGTCCAGGTGCATGGCGGCCGAGGCGGACTCGGTCACCGGCAGCAGCTGGTACTGGCCGGTGAAGCTGAGGTGGTTCTCCTTGGTGAAGAGGAAGTCGAGGAAGGTGCCGATCTGCTCGCGGTGGCCGTTCTGCTTGAAGGCCATGATCCAGTCGGCGACGCCCATGGTGGAGGCGGCCTTGCCCTTGATGCCCGGCAGCGGCGCCGTGCCGTACTTGAGCTTGGCGTTCTCCGCCTGCTGCATCAGCGTCGGGTGGCCGTGCAGCATGCCGACCTCGCCCTTGCAGAAGGCGTCGAAGAGGTCCTGGCGGTTGGTGCGGGCGGGGTCGCCGGGGCCGGTGAGGCCCTTGCCGACGAGTTCGTCGCGCACCCAGGCGAACGCCTTGATGTTCGCGTCCGAATTGATCGTGTATGCACCGGTGTTGTCGGTGTAGCCGCCGCCACCCGCCAGCATCCACAGCATCGTCTCGGCGGGCGCCTCCTCGGGGCCCAGCGGGAGACCGAAGGGTATCTTCACGCCGGCCGCCTTGAGCTTGACGGCCGCGGCCTGCAGCTCCTCCCAGGTCTCCGGCGCCTTGGCGATGCCGGCCCTGGTGAAGAGGGACTGGTTGTAGAAGAGCATGCGGGTGCTGGAGACGAACGGCAGGCCGTACTGCACCCGGTGCACCTCGCCCGCCTTGGCGATCGGGGTGATGAAGTCCGCCTGGGTGGGGATGGAGATCAGCTGGTCGGCGCTGTAGAGCTTGCCGGCGGCCGCGAAGTCCGCGTACGCGCCGATCTGCGCGATGTCGGGCGCCTTGCCGGCGGCGACCATGTCGGCGACCTTCTTGTCGACCTCGGTCCAGCTGTAGACCTCGACGTCGATCTTGATGCCCTTGTGCTTGGACTCGAAGTCCCGGGCGAGGGAATTCCAGTACTTCTTGGAGCTGTTGTCCGGTTTGTCGCCGTAGTCCGCCGCGACCAGCTTCAGCTTCTTGTCGCCGACGGGGCTCTCACTCCCGCACGCCGTCAGAACGGGCGCCAGCGCCGCCGTCGCCACGCCCGCCGCCGTCATGCCCAGGAACCGCCGCCGCTGCACCTTCTGCTACCCACCTTGTGGTTCGTGTCCGCACTATGGAGACCGTGAATCTCCCCCCTGGGATTCGTGAGTCCCGTGGAGACCGTGAGTTTCTCCCGCGCGCAACCTTACGGTCTACGGATCCCGCGTTGCGCTTCGGTATCGCCCTAACGCCCTTCCCCCAGGTCAGCGCGGACTGCTATGCACGGGAACGACCGAATGCCGCACCACCGCACCCGCAAGGAGCGCAGCCGCATGAAGCCGTCACTGACCACGCGTGAGCTGTCCACCCAGCCCGCCTCCTGGCGCCGCGCCGCCACCGCCGCCGCCCACGCCCCCGGACTCCCCGCCCGCGGCGAACGCGTGGCGGTCACCGGCTGCGGCACGTCGTGGTTCATGGCCCAGGCGTACGCGGCCCTGCGCGAGGCCGCCGGCCACGGCGAGACCGACGCCTTCGCCTCCTCGGAGTTCCCCACGGGCCGGACGTACGACCGCGTGGTCGCCATCACCCGCTCCGGCACGACCACCGAGGTCCTGCACCTCCTCGACGCCCTCCGCGGCCGCACCCCCACCCTCGCCCTGACCGCCGACCCGCACACACCGGTGATGCACGCGGCGACCGAGGTCGCCGTCCTGGACTGGGCCGACGAGGAATCCGTCGTCCAGACCCGCTTCGCGACCACCGCCCTGGCCTACCTGCGCACCGGCATCGACGGCGCCGCCACGGTGGAGAAGGCCGCGGCCGACGCGGAGCAGGCCCTCGCCGAACCCCTGCCGGAGGCGGCCCTGACCGCCGAGCAGTGGACGTTCCTCGGCCGCGGCTGGACGTACGGACTGGCCCAGGAAGCGGCCCTGAAGATGCGCGAGGCGGCCGGCGCGTGGACGGAGGCCTACCCGGCGATGGAATACCGCCACGGCCCGATAGCGATCACCGCCCCCGGCCGCGTGACCTGGGCCTTCGGCCCCGTACCCGACGGCCTGCCGGCAGAGGTGGCCGCCACCGGCGGCACCCTCGTCCACGCGAAGGACCGCGACCCGCTGGCGGACCTCACCCGAGCCCAACGCCTGGCGGTGGCCCTGGCGGAGACCCGAGGCCTGAACCCGGACACCCCCCGCAACCTGACGCGGAGCGTCATCCTGCCCGCATAGCACGGCGCCCCATAGGGGCGCGGGGAACTGCGCGATCGGCCACCGGCGGCCTGCAGCCGACATGCGACCGGCGGGCCCGGGCGCAGCGCAGCACTTCGTCTGCGGGAGCGTCGTGGCTTGTCGCGCAGTTCCCCGCGCCCCTGCGGGGCGCTGCACAACCGCCGGGGGCACGCCCTGGGAGACGGGAAGAGGTCGGGGCCGGGACGCGGCCCGCCGCAGGCGCCCGGCGAGTGGACTAGACCTTTCGTGCTCCGACGCGCAAAACTACAGGCGTGAAACACGTCATCGCCCTCGACGTCGGCGGCACCACCATCAAGGCGGCCCTCGTCGCCCCGGACCACACGCTCCTGTACGAGACGCGCCGTCCCACCGGCCGTGAGCGGGGACCCGATGCCGTCGTGGACGGGATTCTCGGGCTGGCCGCCGAGCTGCGGGCCGTCGGCGAGGAGCGGTACGGGCAGGGGGCCGTGGCCGCCGGGGTGGCCGTGCCCGGCATCGTGGACACCGCCTCCGGCACCGCCGTCTACGCCGCGAACCTCGGCTGGCGCGACGTGCCCCTGCGGGACGTGCTGGCCGAGCGTCTCGGCGGCATTCCCGTGGCCGTCGGCCACGACGTGCGGACCGGCGGGCTGGCCGAGGGCCGTATCGGTGCGGGCCGGGGTGCGGACCGCTTCCTGTTCGTGCCGCTGGGCACCGGCATAGCGGGCGCGATCGGCATCGACGGCCGTATCGAGGCCGGCGCCCACGGCAATGCGGGCGAGATCGGCCACGTGGCCGTCCGTACCGGTCCCGACGCGCCGCTGTGCGGCTGCGGGGGCCGGGGCTGTCTGGAGACGCTGGCCTCCGCCTCGGCCGTCAGCCGTGCCTGGGCCGAGGCCAGTGGCGACCCGGCGGCGGACGCGGCCGGCTGCGCGCGGGCCGTCGAGGCCGGCGACGAGCGGGCGCGTGCCGTGTGGCAGCGCGCCGTGGACGCCCTCGCCGACGGCCTCGTCGTGGCGGTCAGCCTGCTGGACCCCGGCACGCTGATCATCGGCGGTGGGCTGGCCGAGGCCGGCGGGACGCTGTTCGCGCCGCTGCGCGCGGCGGTCGCCGAGCGCGTGACGTTCCGCAAGCTCCCCCTCATCGTCCCGGCGGCCCTCGGGGACGCCGCCGGCTGCCTGGGCGCCGGTCTGCTCGCCTGGGACCTGCTCGCCGTCCCCACCGACACCACGGACGACACCACGGAGGTATCCGCCCGATGAACGAACGTACGGTTCTCACCGGAGCCCGCGTGGTCCTGCCGTCCGGCGTCGCGGAGGACGGCCGGCTGACGGTCGAGGGCACCCGCATCGCGGAGGGCGTGCCGCACGAGGCGCCCACCATGGACCTGACGGGGCACCTGATCGTCCCCGGCTTCGTGGACATGCACGTGCACGGCGGCGGGGGCGCGTCGTTCCAGGCGGGTGGTGCCGAGGAGGCGATGACGGCGATCGGCGCGCACCGCGCGCGCGGCACGACGACCATGGTCGCCTCCATGGTGACCGGCGACCTGGACGACCTGGCCCGGCAGGCGGCGCTGCTGTCGGAGCTGACGGAGCAGGGCGAGCTGGCGGGCGTCCACTTCGAGGGTCCGTTCATCTCGCCGCACCGCTGCGGCGCCCACCAGCCGGAGCTGCTGCGCGACCCGCACCCGGCGGACGTGCGCAAGCTGCTGGACGCGGCCCGCGGCGCCGCCCGGATGATGACGCTGGCCCCCGAACTGCCCGGCGGGCTGGACTCGGTGCGCCTGCTCGCCGAGCACGGCGTCGTCGCCGCCGTGGGCCACACCGATTCGACGTACGAGGCCACGCTGCAGGCCGTCGAGGCGGGGGCCACGGTGGCCACCCACCTGTTCAACGCGATGCCCTCGCTGCTGCACCGGGCGCCGGGGCCGGTCACGGCCCTGCTGGAGGACGAGCGGGTCACCGTCGAGCTCATCAACGACGGCACCCACCTGCACCCGGCCGTCCTGCAGCTGGCCTTCGCCCGGGCCGGCGCGGACCGCGTCGCGTTCATCACGGACGCCATGGCCGCCGCGGGCATGTCCGACGGCATGTACACGCTCGGCCCGATGGGGGTCGAGGTCACGGACGGCGTCGCCCGCATCGCCGACGGCCCCACGGCCGGTTCGATCGCCGGCTCCACGCTCACCCTCGACGTGGCCTTCAAGCGCGCGGTGACGGTCGACCGGCTGCCGGTCGAGGACGCCGTACGGGCCCTGTCCGCCAATCCGGCACGGCTGCTCGGCGTCGACGACCGTGTCGGCTCCCTCGAACCCGGCAAGGACGCCGACCTGCTCGTGTTCGACGGCTCCTACGACCTGGTGGGCGTCATGCGCAGGGGTGCGTGGCTGGTCCGTCCCGAAGTGGGCTGATTCCTCCCTCACTTGCGTCGCGGCGGCAGGTCCCGAGGTCTGGGCCTGCCGCCGCGCTTTTGGCATGATCACTGGCGCTGTCGTCCACCGGGCGAGGAGAGAGTCCGAGGAGAGATCCGAGGAGAGAGTCGAGGAGAGAGAGGCGCCGATGATCCTCACGGTCACGCTCAACGCCGCGCTCGATCTGACCTACCGCGTCCCCCGGCTGCTCCCGCAGACCGAACACCGCGTCACCCAGGCCCTCGAACGCCCCGGCGGCAAAGGACTCAACGTCGCCCGCGTCCTGGCCGCCCTCGGCCACGAGACCGTCGTCACCGGCTTCGCCGGCGGACCCACCGGCGAGACCCTGCGCCGGCTGCTGGCCGACGCACCCGGGCCGCTGACCGACGCCCTCCTCCCCGTCACCGGCACCACCCGCCGCACCGTCGCCGTCACCGACGCCGCCACCGGAACCACCACCCAGCTCAACGAGACCGGCCCCGACATCACCCCCGGCGAATGGGCCGCCTTCACCGACCGCTACGTCCAACTCCTGCGCGACGCGCAGGCCGTCGCCCTGTGCGGCAGCCTGCCACCGGGCGTACCGGTGGGCGCCTACGCCCACCTCGTGCGCCAGGCCCGCGCCCGCCACGTACCCGTCCTGCTCGACACCAGCGGCGAACCCCTGCGACGCGGCATCGCCGCCCGCCCCGACCTCGTCAAGCCCAACGCCGCCGAACTGGCGGCACTCACCGGCTCCACCGAACCCCTGCGCGCGGCCATGGACGCCCGCCGCCGCGGCGCCCACGCGGTCGCCGCCTCCCTCGGCCCCGACGGCATGCTGGCCGTCACCTCCGACGGCACCTGGCGGGCCACCACACCCCGGCCCCTGCAGGGCAACCCCACGGGCGCCGGCGACTCGGCCGTGGCCGGCCTCCTGCTCGCCCGCGACCTGCCCTGGCCCGAACGCCTCACCCAGGCCGTGGCCCTCGCCGCCGCCACCGTCCGCTCACCGACGGCGGGCGACTTCGACGCGGCGGCGTACGAGGACCTGCTCCCGCAGGTACGGGTCACGGCAATGTGACACCCCACGACAGGAGCCGCACATGCCCCTCACCCGCACCAGCGAGCTCATGAAGACCGGCCGCCCCCTCGCCGCCTTCAACGTCATCACCCTCGAACACGCCGAAGCCATCGCCGCCGGAGCCGAAGCCGCGGGCAACGCCCCCGCCGTCCTCCAGATCTCCGAGAACGCCGTGAAGTACCACGGCGGCAACCTCGGCCCCCTCGCCGCCGCCACCGCCGCCGTGGCCCGCACCTCCAGCGCCCCGCTCGCCCTCCACCTCGACCACGTCGAGACCGTGGACCTCCTCCACGCCGCCCACGCCCACGGCTTCGACTCCGTCATGTACGACGCGTCGAAACTCCCCTACGCCGACAACGTCAAGGCCACGGCCGCAGCCGCCCGCTGGGCCCACGCCCGCGGCATCTGGCTGGAGGCCGAACTCGGCCGCATCGGCGGCAAACCGGGCGACGCCCACACCCCCGGCGTCCGTACGGACCCCACCGAGGCCGCCGCCTACGTCGCCGAAACCGGCGTGGACGCCCTCGCCGTGGCGGTCGGCAGCAGCCACGCCATGACCACCCGCACGGCCACCCTGGACCACACCCTGATCGCCACCCTCCGCGCGACCGTCCCCGTCCCCCTGGTCCTCCACGGCTCCTCGGGCGTCCCCGACTCCGAACTCCGCGCGGCGATCGCCGCCGGCATCCGCAAAATCAACGTGGGCACGGCCCTGAACCGCGCCTTCACCACCACGCTCCGCGCCTCCCTCGGATCCCACCCCCAGGCGACGGACCCCCGCAAACACCTCACCCCGGCCCGCGAGGCGATGGCCGGGGTGGTGACGCAGTTCCTGGAGGCCGTGCGCTCTTGAGGCGGAGTCAGGGGGAGCAAACCGGCTGGAATCCGATTATTAAATCGAACAAAAAATCTATATGATCTTGAACCTCTCGCCCCGGTACCGGTTGCGAGAGGTGACCACGAGACTGTCCGAGGGGAAGAAATGCGCCGAGGGATACGGATGATGACCATGAGCGGCGTGCTCGCACTGGGCGCACTGTTTGCGGGATCGTCGGCCGCCCAGGCCTACGGCTGGGGTCAGGCCAGCAACTGGAACAACGCGTGGAACGTCCGCTCCGCGCAGACCACGTCCGCGCCCGTGCTCGCCAGGATTCCGGCCAAGCAGGATGTTCCTTGCTGGTACGAGTACTGCACGGGGGAGGAGACCGGCGGTTCCTACACCTGCCCCGGCTCGTCCACCAAGTACAACACGTGGACCCCGCTCAACTACAAGGGCCGCAAGGCCTGGGTTGCGAGCCGTTGCGTGGGCTTCGGCCAGGGCTGACCGACCCGCCCGGCACGAAGCCCCGGGCCTTCGCGTTCCGCCTCGGGACGCGAAGGCTCGGGGCTTTCGTCGCTTCTCCGGCGTCAGCCGTTCACATGCCCCGGCTTCAGCCACACCTGGTCGAGGTTGAAGTTGCACTGATTGCCCTGCTCGCACGAGACCTTGATGGTGTTCGTGCCCTTGTTCAGGTCGATCCAGGCGTACGTACGGGTCCAGCCCTTCTCCCAATCACCGTTCTTGGCCTGGGCGAAGTTCTTCATGTTCAGCGCCTGGCTGCGCGCGGACCCATTGATGGAGAGCGTGGAATTGGCGTCCACGCCCGGCACGCCGTAGCCGACGAACACCGTGTACTCACCAGCTTGCGGGACTTCCAGCACCCATTCGACCGAGGCGCCCACCGTGTTCATGCCGGCGACGTATGTGCCGCCGTCGGCCTTCGCGCCCTTGACGTCCTTGGCCGTGGTGGCCCCGCCACCGAGCCGGAGGCTCGCGGCGTCCCGCTGCATCATGCCGGCCGCCGACGGGTTCTTGGGGCTGTCGTCACCCTTTTTCGCGCCGCTGTCCTTCTTGGACTTCTGGGCCTCGCCCTGGTCCTCACCGCTGGCGCTGTTCTGCTGGTCGCTCTTGTCGTCGCCCGACATGTTGGTCACGATCGCCGCGCCGATGCCGCCCGCCACGACCAGCACGACCGCCACCGCAGCTATGAGCAGCCCGCGGCGCTTCGGCCGGGCAGGGGGTGCGGCGTGGCCGCCCTGGGGCGGGGCGCTGGGGGCCGGCGCGCCGCGGCCGAGCGTCTCCGGGGCCGCGTAGTGCGGGTTCGGGCGCTGGGTGGCGCCGACGCCCTGGGCGCCGCCGTAGGTGCGGGAGCCGACCGGGCGGACCTGGTTGTACGACGTGCGCGGGACGCCCGGCTGGTAGCCGGCGGAGTCCTGGTTGGTGCCCTCGCCGCCCTCCGAGCGGTACAGGTAGCCGAACGGATCGTCGTTCTCCGGCGTACCGGTGCCCGGGCCCGTGCCCGTGCCGTTGTTACCGGCCGTCATCCCCTGTCACTCCCCACATGGTGTGCCCTTCGGCGCCCACGCTGATACCCGCCGAAACCGCAGCTGTCGGCGGCGGTTGCCGCATCGGCGAAGCGTACCCCGAGAGGGTGGTTTCACGCCGTGCCCCTGCCCTTCACAACGTACGCAAAACCCCATGCTCCCGGCACTCAGCCGGCACGTCTTCCCGCCTTGGCGCGTGATCTCTTCTCGACGTACATCCGCTGGTCGGCCGAGTGGAGCACCTCGTCGGCGGACATTCCGCAGCCGGCCCAGCCGATTCCGAAACTGGCCCCCACCCGCACGGCGCGTCCGTCGACCCTTATGGGCGGAATGATGGCATTGCGCAGCCGGGCCGCAAGATCCTCGGCGTCGGCGGGCGTGAGCCCGTCGGCCAGGACGACGAATTCGTCACCGCCGAGCCGGGCGACCGTGTCGCCGTCGCGTACCCCGCTGCTGAGCCGCCGAGCGACCTCTATGAGCACCTCGTCACCGGTGTGGTGCCCGAAGCGGTCGTTGATCGCCTTGAAGCCGTCGAGGTCGCAGAAGAGGACGGCGAGGCCCTTGGTGCCGTCGGCGATGTCCTCGTCGGGGGCGATGGCGTGCTCGTGATGGTGGTCGTAGCCACTGGCCGGCGGCATGCTGCCGTAGTCCTCCGGGGAGACCGGGGGGAAGTCCGGCGCGTAGTCGGGCCCGGCATCGGAGCCGAAGCCGTGACTGTGGCCGTGACCGTGGCCCGGGCCGGCCCCCGCACCGGCCCCGATGCCCGCGGTCTCCAGCGCGGCCGGCACCCCGACGCCCGCGGTGACGCTCTCGACCTCGGCGAAGCCCTCCAGGTGCCCGTACGGGGCGACGGTGGCCGCTCCGTGCGTCTCGCTGCCGGGCGGCCGGCCGCACAGCCGGCTGCTGAGGCGGGCGCGCAGTTCGGCGCTGTTGGGCAGGCCGGTGAGCGAGTCGTGGCTGGCCCGGTGCGCGAGCTGCAGTTCGTGCCGCTTGCGCTCCTCGATGTCCTCGACGTGCGTGAGCAGGTAGCGGGGCCCGTCGGCGGCGTCGGCGACGACGGAGTTGCGCAGGGAGACCCATACGAAGGTGCCGTCGCGCCGAGCGAGGCGCAGTTCGGCGCGGCCGCCCTCGGCGGAGGTGCGCAGCAGGGTGCCGACGTCGTCCGGGTGCACGAGGTCGGAGAAGGAGTAGCGGCGCATCTGGGAGGCGGAGCGGCCCAGCAGCCGACACAGGGCGTCGTTCGTGCGGTGCAGGCGGCCGTGCTGGTCGCCGCCCATCTCGGCGATGGCCATGCCGCTGGGGGCGTACTCGAAGGCCTGGCGGAAGCTTTCCTCACTGGCGCGCAGGGCCTGCTGTTCGCGTTCGAGTCTGACCAACGCGCGTTGCATGTTTGCGCGCAAGCGAGCGTTACTGATTGCAATCGCCGCTTGCGATGCATACATCTGAAGGGCTTCGCGGCCCCATGCGCCCGGTCTGCGCCCATTGCGCGGTTTGTCCACCGAAATGACGCCCAGCAGTTCGCCGCCGGACGGCCCGGTCGTATACATCGGCGCGAACAGCCGGTCCATCGGGTGCCACTCGTCGGCGAAGCGCGGCGCCGGTCCGCCGGTGTGCCACTGCGGAACGTCGTCGTCGTCGAGGACCCAGCCCTCCGTGTACGGAATGAACCTCAGCTCGCCCCACTGGTCGCCCATGGCCAGCCGGCGCTCCCACGACACGCGCGACCCGACGCGCCCCGCCATGAGCGCCTCGGCACTGGCACTGCCGGCCACCGCGGCAACCACGAGGTCACCGTCCGGTCGTACGAGATTGACGGCCGAGAGCTCGTAGCCGAGCCCGGTGACGACACCGTCGGCCACGGTCTGCAAGGTGTCCGCGAGGCTTCGCGCGGTGTTCAGGTCCGCGATGGCCCGGTGGACCTGTTTCAAGGTCGCCAGGCGGACGTACGGCTCCGACTCGGTCTCCATAGCTCGCTCTCCCCCGAGACCTCGACAGCAACTCCAGACTTCTTGTTTTCGTCCGATTACCCGGCCACTGAATCACAGCGAGCTGACTGCCCGGTACACAGGGTCAACAATTAGAGGCCACTGTGACTCATGTCACAGTGAGTGATCGCGTCGCGCTACTGGCGTTCGAGTGGCCTCTATGCTTCGTGAACGCAAATTCGGGCACACGGGGCCCTGCGGCACACGGGGCCCTGCGACCTAGGACCCTGCTCCCTCCCCCTCTCGTCCCCGGGCCCGATGCGTCCCGTCCCCCGGGGCGACTAGCGTGCGGAGCGTGTTGCAGACGACTACGCCCACCGTGACCGGCATAGCCCATCCTGAAGGGGTGACCGCCGCCAGTGCCAGTGGTGCCAGTGAGGGTGCCCGTGAGGGAGTGACCGCCGACGAGTTCCGTGCCGCACTCGCACGGCTCGCCGCCGGCGTGGTGCTGGTGACCGCGCACGACCCGGAGGACGGGCCGCGCGGCGAGGACGTCGGCATGACGGCCACCGCCTTCCTGTCCGTCTCCCTCGACCCGCCCCTGGTCATGGTGAGCGTGCGCACCGGCTCGCGCATGGACGAGCTGCTGGAGCGGCAGCCGCTGTGGGCCGTCTCCGTCCTGGCGCAGGAGCAGCGCCACATCGCCGGCCGCTTCGCGATGAAGGGCCGCCTCAGCGACCGGCTGCTCTTCGAGGACATGGCCACCACGCGCGGCCCGGTCACCGGCGCCCCGCTGGTGCGCGGCGCCCTCGCCGCCGTGGAGTGCCGCACCGAGCAGTGCGTGACCGCCGGCGACCACACGCTCGTCATCGGCCGCGTGCTGCGCGTGGACACGCCCGACACGGGCAGCGGCCCCCTGACGTATTTCCAGGGCCGCTACCGCCACCTGGCGTAGCAGCGCCCCGTAAGGGGCGCGGGGCGGCATCGATCTGCGGCTGCCGCCGCGTGGGCGCGACGAGCCGCGACGCACCCGCAGGCGGAGTGCGTCATGCAGCACCACGTCGCCCCGAAGGGGCGCGGGGAACTGCGCGAGCGGCCACCGACGGCCCGCAGTCGACGCACCGCCCCGGGGGCCGGGCGAAGCCCGCACTTCGTCTGCGGGTGCGTCGTGGCTTGTCGCGCAGTTCCTCGCGCCCCTTACGGGGCGCCTAGTGCCAGTCCCGCGCGGAGCGCCCCCGCTTCGTCTCGGCGCGCTGCTTCTTCTCCCGCAGCCGGCGCTCGTTGATACCGCGAGGGATCTTCGTCGCCCGGCGCGGCTTGGGCGGCGGGGCGCTCGCCTCCGCCAGCAGGGCCGCCAGCCGTACGGCCGCGGTCTCGCGGTTGCGCCACTGCGAGCGGTGCTCGGAGGCCCGTACGCTCACCACGCCGTCGACCAGGCGGCCCGCGAGCCGGGCCAGGGCGCGCTCCTTCCACACCGGCGGCAACGCCTCGGTCGCCGCCAGGTCGAAGCGCAGCTCCACCTGGCTGTCGCTGGTGTTGACGTGCTGCCCGCCCGGCCCGGACGAACGGGAGAAACGCCACATCAGCTCCCCCTCGGGGAGCGTGACGGAACCGCGGATGACATAAGGGCCGGACATGCGTTCCATGATGTCCCCGACGGCCGGAACTCGTCATCCCGTTAATGTCCGGCAAAGAAAGTAAAGGGACCTGGAACCCTCGGTCCCCCACATGGCGTTATGAGGGGCGACGCAGCTCGTACGCAGAAAGGGACCATCCCATGGCTGTAAGCCTGTCCAAGGGCGGCAACGTCTCCCTCACCAAGGAGGCCCCGGGCCTGACGGCCGTCACGGTCGGCCTCGGCTGGGACGTCCGCACCACCACCGGCACGGACTTCGACCTCGACGCGAGCGCGATCGCCGTCAACCCGTCCGGTCGCGTCTACTCCGACGGCCACTTCGTCTTCTTCAACAACAAGTCGACGCCGGACCAGTCCATCGTCCACACCGGCGACAACCGCACCGGCCAGGGCGAGGGCGACGACGAGCAGATCAACGTCAACCTGGCCGCCCTGCCGGCCGACATCGACAAGATCGTCTTCCCGGTCTCCATCTACGACGCGGCCTCCCGCGGCCAGAACTTCGGCCAGGTGCGCAACGCCTACATCCGCATCGTCAACCAGGCCGGCGGCGCCGAGATCGCCCGCTACGACCTGAGCGAGGACGCGGCCACCGAGACCGCCATGGTCTTCGGCGAGCTCTACCGCCACGGCGCGGAGTGGAAGTTCCGCGCCGTGGGCCAGGGCTACGCCTCGGGCCTGGTCGGCATCGCCCAGGACTTCGGCGTCAACGTCTGAAGACGCACCGCCGACGCGGTGACTCCCCGCCGTGCGGGGCGTCACCGCGTCAAGAGCGGCCGGTCAGGGCGTGCGCAATGCGTGCCAGGTCTTGGGGCCCACCTTGCCGTCGTCCTTCAGCCCGTTGTCGGCCTGGAACCTCTTCACGGCCCGCTCCGTGGCCCGCCCGAATTCGCCGTCGATGCCCGTGGAACCGACCGAGTACCCGCTGAAGACCAGTAGCGACTGGATCTCCTTGACCCGCTCCCCACGATCCCCGAAGTCGGTGTAGTCCGCGCCGCTGTAGTGGCCGCAGTAGTAGCCGATGAAGTTCTCCAGCCGGCAGTGGACGGCCGGAGCCGACTGCGGCGTGGCCTGTGCCGCCGATGCCGTCCCGGCCACCGGCGCGAGCAGCGCACCAGCGGCCGCCAGCACGATGGCGGCGTCTCTCACTCGCATGACGTTCCCCTCCTGATGACACCCACGTGACGTACCGACATGCCGGTACGCCGTCAGCTACGTCGTCAGCGTGCCGGGAAGCCGAGGGACATCGCACAGACTTTCGGCCACAGCCGAAGCGACCGGCCCTCAGTACGCCACCGTGAAGCGCCGCCCGCGGCGGCGCGGGTGCTCCGCCTCGTCGAGCACGGCCACCGCGAGATCCTCGACGGAGATCTCCGAGCGGCCCGCGGCGTCGACGAGCAGCTCGTCGCGCCCCGCCCGGTACGTCCCCGTCCGCGCGCCCGGCTCCAGCAGCGCCGGCGGGCTCAGGTACGTCCAGTCGACGGCGGCCGTACCGGCGTTCCGGAAGACCTCGAACTGCCGGACGCTCGCCAGGGCGATGCCCCGCCACGCAGCGGGCACGTAGCGCGGGTCGTCGTACACGGGCTTGCCCGAATCCCGTACCACCAGGCTGCCCGCGCCGCCGACCACCAGCAGCCGTACGCCCGTCCCCGCGAGCCCCGCCAGCAGGCCGGTGGCGGTGGCGCCGTGGTCGTCCTCCCGGCCGGCGGCGGGCCGGGTGGCGCCGACGACGAGGTTCTGGCCCGCGCCCAGCGCGGTGACGTCGGCGGCCACCGAGGCGTCGCCCGTACGGTGCCGGGCGCCCGGCGGCAGTTCGCCGAAGCGGGCCGCGTCCCGTACGACGGCCGTCACCTCGTGTCCCCGCTGCAGGGCCTCGGCCACGATCCGGCTGCCCACGCTTCCGGCGGCGCCGAAGACGGTGATGCGCATGATTTCTCTCAGCTCCTTTGGGTTTGCGGCACCGTAGGCCGCGGCTGCGGCCGCGACTGCGGCGCCGGCTTCCGCGTCCGTATCTGGGCGGCGACGAGCGAGCCGAGCACGACGACGCCGCCCAATACCTGCGCCGGCGTCAGGTCCTGGCCGAGGGCCAGCCACCCCACCGTCGTGGCGACGACCGGGCTCAGCAGCCCCAGGAAGGTGACGTCGGTGGCGGGCAGCGCCCGTATCCCGCGGAACCACAGCGCGTACGTCAGCGCCGAGCCGATGACCGTGAGGTAGGCGTACCCGGCAAGGTTGGCGGTCGTCAGCGACGCCGGCGGCGGGCCCTCCACCAGCAGGGCGACCGGCAGCAGCAGCACGCCGCCCGCCACCAGCTGCCAGCCGGTGGTCGCCAGCAGCGGCGCGGGCGAGGTCCAGCGCTTGCTGAGCACGACACCGGTGGCCATGACCACCGCGCCGCCGAGGGCCGCAGCGACGCCCAGCCCGTCCAGTCGTGCACCGGCCCGCAGCACGAGCAGGCTCACCCCGGCGATGCCGGCCACACCGGCCGCCACCGTGCGCAGCGAGAGGCGTTCGCCCAGCAGCGCGGCCGAGAGCCCGGCCGCGATCAGCGGCTGGACGGCCCCGACGGTGGCGGCGACGCCACCCGGCAGCCGGTACGCGGCGACGAACAGCAGGGCGAGGAAGGCGCCGATGTTCAGCGCCCCGAGCACCGCCGCCCGCCACCACCAGCTGCCGCTCGGCAGCCGGCGGGTGAGAGCCACCAGCACCAGACCGGCCGGCAGTGCCCGGACGACGGCGGCGAGCAGGGGCCGGCCGGGCGGGAGGAACTCGGTGGTGACGAAGTAGGTGGTGCCCCAGACGGCGGGCGCCAGCGCGGTCGTGAGCACGGTGGCGGCCCTGCGGCCACCCCTCGGGTTGCTTAGCACTAAGCCAATATATCTCAGCGCTAAGCAATCTGTCTCACCGCTAAGCAATCCGGGGCTAGGCTGGAGCCGTGACGACCGACCACGAGACCGCCCACGACACCGACCACGTCGACCGCATCCTCGAACAGTGGGCCCGCCAGCGCCCCGACCTCGACGTCTCCCCCATGGCCGTCATCGGCCGCCTGTCACGCCTGCACCAGCTCGTCACCGCCGAGCTCGGCCGCACGTTCGCGGCACACGGCCTGGACAGGGCATCCTTCGACGTCCTCGCCACCCTGCGGCGCAGCGACCCGCCCCACCGCCTCACCCCCGCCGCGCTCATGCGCTCGGCCATGGTCACCTCGGGCGCCATCACCCAGCGCCTCGACCGCCTCCAGGAACGCGGCCTGGTCACCCGCGCCCCCAGCCCCGACGACGGCCGCAGCGTCGTCGTCACCCTCACCGACGAGGGCCGGGCCCTCGTCGACCGCGCCCTGCCCGACCACGTCGCCACCGAAGAACGCCTCCTCACCGCCCTCACCGGCCCCGAACGCGACGCAC
The DNA here is from genome assembly GCF_039532865.1 of Streptomyces luteosporeus. Taxonomy (NCBI): domain Bacteria; kingdom Bacillati; phylum Actinomycetota; class Actinomycetes; order Kitasatosporales; family Streptomycetaceae; genus Streptomyces; species Streptomyces luteosporeus. Next base: position 140,506 of record NZ_BAAASL010000001.1, on the reverse strand, counting down.
TCGCAGGCGCCCTCAAGCGCCTCCTGTGCTCCCTGGGCGACGGATAAGGAAACCGGCGCCAGGGAAGCCTCTCCGTCGTCCCCTCCGCACACCCTCTGCACCGAGGAGCTGGTACGACGGTGAGCGAGGAAAAGGCCCTGAACGTCGGACCGTCCGCCATCGACATCGCCTACGAGCGCCTGGGCGACCCCAAGAACCCGCCCGTCCTGCTGCTGATGGGCGGCGGCGCCCAACTCACCGACTGGCCCGACGGCTTCTGCACCGCACTCGTGGACCACGGCCTGCACGTCATCCAGTTCGACAGCCGCGACTCCGGGCGCTCCACCCACTTCCACGACGCGCCCGCGCCCGACCTCCAGGCCGCCCTGGCAGGCGACTTCACCTCCGCGTCGTACACCCTCTCCGACATGGCCGCCGACACCGTCGGCCTGCTCCAGGCCCTCGGACTCGACAGCGCCCACCTCGTCGGTGCGTCCCTGGGCGGCATGGTCGCCCAGACGATCGCCATCGAACATCCCCGCCGCGTCCGGTCGTTGACGTCCATGATGGCCACCACCGGCGACCGCCGCGTCGGCCAGCCCCGCTTCGCCGCCCTCGCCGGAATCGGCGCACCACCGCCGGACCGCCAGGGCTACATCGACTGGCGCGTCCGCGCCTTCCGCACGACCGGCTCCCCCGGATTCCCGTACGACGAAGAGGCCGCCGCCGAACGGGCCGGACGCGCCTACGACCGGGGCCACGACCTCACCGGCATGCTGCGCCAGTCCGTCGCCACCCTCGCCTCCGGCGACCGCACGAGCGCCCTGCGCTCGGTGCGCGTCCCCACCCTCGTCATCCACGGCACCGACGACGTCATGTGCGACACCAGCGGCGGCCGCGCCACGGCGGCCGCCGTCCCGGGCGCGGAACTCCTGCTGGTCGAGGGCATGGGCCACAGCCTCCCCCGCGAGGTGTGGCCCGCGATCACCGCCCGCATAGCCGCCCTGGTCCGGCGCGCGGAGGCCGGCGGCTGACGCCGTCAGTGATGCCGCCGTCAGTGATGCCAGGGCAGCCGTACGGGCTCGGCCGGCACGCGCCCGGCGACCAGCTCGCCGAGCAGGCCCGCCAGGCCGGCGGGGTAGACGGTCTCCGCGGTACCGACGAGCTCGCCGGGCGCCCACCAGCGGTGCCCGGCGTGGTACTTGAGCTCATGGGCGCCCTGCCCGCTGATGTCGACCGCGTGACGCGCCACGCGGCAGTGGAAGTAGTCGTCCCGGAAGACCCCTTCCGCCCACCCGAGATCGGCGTACCCGGACGTGTACGCAACTGCCGGCCCGAGCGCCTCCGGCGCCACGACCAGCCCCGTCTCCTCCCGCAGCTCGCGCGCAGCCGCCTGCGCCAACGTCTCCCCGTCCTCCACCCCGCCCCCGGGCGCACACCACCCGTGCCCGGCCGCGGGATCCTCCGGATCTACGTGGAACTTCAGCAGGAGGATGCGGTCCGCGCCGTCGAGCAGCAGCACTCGGGCGGAACGCCGGCGGTACGTCATCGCAGGTACGCCACGAAGGCGGCCCACGCGGGTGCGGGGAAGGCCAGGGTGGGGCCCTGGGGGTGCTTGCTGTCGCGGACGCGGGTTATGTGGGGTATGTCGTCGGCGACTTCGAGGCAATCGTCGCCCGCCCCGCTGTAATGGCTCTTGCGCCAAACACCGTCGCCCGGCACCTGATCTTCACGACTCATCTGCATACTCCTCCGCCACGGATGCGCTGGTCCGACCCACGCCAGCTTCTACCGCAGGTACGCCACGAAGGCGGCCCACGCGGGTGCGGGGAAGGCCAGGGTGGGGCCCTGGGGACGCTTGCTGTCCCGGACGCGGGTTAAGTTCGGTAGGTTGTCGGCGACTTCGAGGCAATCGTTGCCGCCACCTCCGCTGTAGCGGCTCTTGCGCCAAACGGCGCCACTCGGCGACTGGTCTTCACGACTCATCTCCATACTCCTCCGCCACGGTTCTGATCAGGTCCAAGGAAGCCGCCGGTGACAGCGCAGTCGCCCTGATGAAATCGTAGGCAAGCTGGTAGCGGGCCACCTGTGCTGGATCATCCCTGAGCATGCCGCTCATGGCACCTTCCTCGTACGCGACGGTTGGAGCGTCTTCAAAGCTCATGAGCTTGAGCAGCCCACCCAGGGTGAGAGTGCCCTCGCTCATCGGTACCACCTGCAACATAATGCGCCGCCTGTCGGCGAGGGCCGCCAGGTGCACCAGCTGTTCGTGCATGACACGGGGCCCGCTGATCGGGCGGCGAATGACGTTTTCGTCGAGGACAGCCCACAGCAAGGGCTTTGTTGGATGCTCAAGGATCGCCTGGCGCTCCAGCCGACCGGCAAGCCATCGCTCGATATCGCTGTCCGGCGCCAGCGGGAAGCTGCCGATCATCACAGATCGGGCGTAAGCGGCGGTCTGAAACAGTCCGGGCACGTACAGCGGCGCATACGCGTGAATCGCGGTGGCGATGCTTTCGAGGTACTTCGCCTCCACGAAGTAGTCGAAGTAGGGCTCGTTGTCGATCAGCTGCCGGCACATCCTGGCGAAGAAGCCGTCGGTCCCGAGCTCCACGTCGATGCGCTCGGCGATCTCCAGCTGCGGCTTACGCATGCCTGCTTCGAATTGACCGATGTACGACCCGGAACAGAAGACTCGACGTCCCAGCTCCTGCTGTGAGAGACCACGCTCCTCACGGCGACGCTTCAGCTCGGCCCCGAAGAACTCCCATCCGAACTTCGCCCTGCTGTGCCAGCCGGTACCACCCGATGTGTTGGCCATGGCCTAACTCTCCTTGCCCACAGTGCTGTTGTAACCGCGTGCCCCCTCCCGAAGCTAGGACCTGTCGCACCAGGCTGAGGCCCGCATCGGTCAGCACAACCCGAAGGGAACATTCCGTGACCTACCGCGAAGGGGCCTACGTCGTGGACACGCGGGACGCGACGCTCGCGCAAGTACTGGGCAACGCCGACCGCACGTGCGGGTCAAGGAACCGGGCGGCGCGTACGAGTGGTACGTACCCACGAACGCGCTGCGCCTGGCGACGCCGCAGGAGCGCCGGGCCGCCGGCCTGCCCGGCACCGTTTCGGCATCGCCGATCGGCTGCACGGAGTGCGCCGACCTGGAGGCGGCGCGGCGGGAGGCGGTGAAGGGCGGCGACACGAAGGCCATCACCGATGCGACGGTGGCCGTGCGCAGCCACTTCCGGTGGGCACACCTGATGCCGCAGCGGGGCTGAACGAGCGGGTGCGGGTGGGTGGGTCTGGTGACGGAGGGTGCGCTGCGCCGCTGCGCGGCTTGGGGGGCGGAGGGCCGGGCTGCGCCCTGGGCGGCCCACCCGCTGCGCGGCTGGAAGCGCGCACCCCGCACGGGATCGATGCCCGGCACCGGGGTGGGTGATGAAGCGAAGCTGCGCCGCTGCGCGGCTGAAGGGCGAGCCCCGCAAGGCGGAGGTCACCCCGGATCGCAGTGAAGCCCGCCGCTGCGCGGCTTGGCAGCCTTACCCCTCACCGCGAGGGCACCCCCCGCGAGGGTTTCCGCTGCCAAGACGGCACCCAACCCAGTTCCGGCCCGCCTGACAGCGCAGCGAAGCGGAGCGACCGCCCAACAAGAAAGGGGAACGCCGCCAGTTCGGGGCTCGCCCTTCCAGCCGCGCAGCGGGTGGGCCCCCAGGGCGCAGCCCGGCCCTCCGCCCCCCAAGCCGCGCAGCGGCGCAGCGCACACTCCGCCACCAAACCCCCGGGCCGCACCCGCGCTCACCCCCGCAGCCGGGTCGCCAGCCCGTCCAGGACACTGTCCAGCCCCGTCCCGAACGCATCGCCGCGGGCGCCCTCCGCGTCCTGGGCGCGCCGGGTCGCGTACAGCCTGCGCAGCCGGGGGTACGGTTCCACCGCTCGCTCGGCCGCCGGCCACAGGTGTTCCACCCACTCCTGCTCGCTGCGGCCGCTGCGGGTCAGGAGCGTGAGCCATGCCGCCTCGCTGGTCGCCGCGCCGATGACGTACGCGCTGAGCGTGTTCACCGCCTGGTCGGCCTCTTCCAGGGGGAAGCCCGCGTCCTCGAAGACCCCGAGCATTGCCTCGGACATGCGCAGCATGTTGGGTCCGAGGTGGGAGAGCCCCGCTTCGCCCAGTACGGAGGCGATCCAGGGGTGTCGCAGGAACGCCGCCCGCAGGCCGTGCGCACACTGGGCCGCGGCTGCACGCCACTCACCGTCCGCCGCCCCACCCGCCTCCGGGAGCTCGACCTCTCCGTAGACCTCGTCGACGGCCAGCTCGATGAGCTCGTCCTTGTTGGCGACGTGCGTGTAGAGGGAGGCTGCGCCTGCGCCGAGGCGGGCGCCGAGCTTGCGCATGCTCAGGGCGTCGATGCCCTCGCTGTCGAGTAGTTCCAGGGCCGTGGCCACGATCTGTTCCCGGCTCAGTGCCGGCTGGTCGCGGCGTCGGCGTTCCGGCCTCGTCCACACCGACGGCAACGCCTGCTGTGCCGACTGTTCCGACTGCTTCATTGCGGCCTCCTCGCCCCATCCACCTGCGCCGAACAGTGTACGGCTTTACGAATTGTGTTCGCTCGCCGTACAGTGTTCGACGTCCCGTACACCGTACGGCGACCGACCGCACATCACTCAGGGGGAACACTCATGTCGTTCGACACCGCCCACTGGCAGGCCCGGCTGGACCAGCTCCGCATCGCGCACCACGTCCCCGGCGCGTCCCTCGCCGTCCTGGTCGACGGCGTCGTCCACGAGGTGGCCGGCGGCGTACTGCACCGCGGGACCGGCGTGGAGGTCACGACCGACTCCGTGTTCCAGGTCGGCTCGATCACCAAGCTGCACACCGCCACGCTCGTGATGCAGCTCGCCGCGTCCGGTGCCCTCGACCTGGACGCGCCGGTGGTGGACGTGCTGCCGGAGTTCGCCACGGCCGACCCGGAGGCCACCAAGGTGATCACGACGCGTCAACTGCTCAGCCACACCAGCGGCTTGACGTGCGACTTCACCCATGACACCGGGCGCGGTGACGACTGCCTGGCGCGCTACGTCGAGGCGGCCGCGGGTGTGGCGCTCGACGGGCCGCCCGGCACGTTCTCCTACAGCAGCGTCGGCTACAACGTCCTCGGCCGCATCGTCGAGGTGCTGACCGGGCAGACCTGGGACGAGGCGCTGCAGGAGCGGCTGTGCGCGCCCCTCGGCCTCACCCGCACCGTGACGCTGCCCGAGGACGTCCTGCGGTTCCGGGCCGCCATGGGGCACCTGGGCGGGCCGGGGCAGGAGCCCGAGCCCGCGCCGGCGTGGAACATGCTGCCCCGCTCCTCCGGCCCGTACGGCGGCGTGCTGTGCGCATCGGCCGGCGACGTCGTCCGGCTCGCCGGGATGCACCTTGCCGGCGGCACGGCGCCGGACGGCACGCGCCTGCTCGGCGCCGACGCGGTCGCGGCGATGCAGCGGCGGCACGCCGACTCGCCGGACAAGTGGACCGTCGACTCGGACGGCTGGGGCCTGGGCTGGACGCTGTACGACTGGCTGGGCACCCCGGGCTTCGGCCACGACGGCGCCACGATCGGGCAGTACGGATTCCTGCGCGTGGTTCCCGGCGCGGGCGTCGCCGTCGCCCTGCTCACCAACGGCGGCGGCTCGCGCCGCCTGCACGCCGACCTGTCCCGCGAGCTCCTCGGCGAACTGGCCGGCGTCGAACTGCCCCCGGCCTTCGGCCCGGCGGCGCAGCCGCCGGCCGTCGCCGCCACGCCGTTCGCGGGGACGTACCGCCGCGAGGGCGTCGTCATCACCGTCACCGAGCGGACCGACGGCGGCCTGCACCTGCTGTACGAGTTCGTGGACGGGATGAAGAACCTGTCACCGGCCCTCGAGGCGGACCTCGTCCCCGTGACCGGCAACGTCTTCGCCGCACCCGGCAGCGGCGCCTTCAGCGAGGACTGGATGCCCGTGGTCTTCTCCGCCCTCCAGGACGGCACGCCCTGCTGCTACGTCGGCATGCGGGCGGCACCGAAGGACTCCGCCCGCAGCCGAAGCTAGGGCCTGTCCCCGAACAGCCGGTCCAAGTGGTGGCGCAGCACCGCCGTTGCCGACTCCGCCGTCCGCTGGCCCACCAGGACCGACGTTCCCAGGCCGGCCGACAGGGCCAGCAGGGTGATCGCCTCCGTGCGGACGTCAGTCTGCGGGGGTACGAGGTCCGCGTCCTTCGCGCGTTGGAGGAGGCCCGCCACCGCGTTCTCCGCCGCGTCGGGGTCGTCCGTGAACGGCTGGGCCGCCAGGGCCTCGTCCGTCACGGACAGGACGGCGTACGCGGTGTGGACGAGGTGGAACGTGCGGCTCTCCTCGTCCGTGGGCAGCGCTTCCGTCAGGAGGGCCTCGATGAGGGCGCGGGGGCCGGCGGCGGCGCCGGCTGCTCGTACGCGGGCGGCGACCCGGGCTTCGAGTCCGGCGGTCAGGTGGCGCAGGCCGTAGAGGAGGAGCTTCTCCTTTGTCTCGAAGTAGTACTGCACCAGTCGGAGCGAGACGCCGGCCTCGGCGGCCACGTCGCGCATGCCGACGGCGTGCAGTCCTCGCCGGCCGGCGACCCGGACGAGCGCTTCGGCGATCTGCCGGCGTCGTTCGTCGTGGTCCACGCGTTTGGGCATCTGCGCTCCCCGCTGTCCGCTCCCCTGTCCGCTCTCCGATCTTCATGGTACAGCCGTATCACGTTCATGGTACGGTCGTACCACAAACCGCACCCCCTCGGAGGTGGTCGACCCATGTCCGCGCCCGCAACCACGTCCCGCGACCGTCTCCCGGCCGACGTGGGCCGCTACGTGAACGACGCCCTGCGCGAGCGCTACTTCGCCGCCTGCGACGAGGTCTTCGCCCTGGGCCCGGCCCCGGCCGCGGAAGCGGACGTGGAGACCGCCTTCGGGACCACGCACGTCTACCGCTACGGCCCCGCGGCAGCGCACCCGCACCGCACCCCCGTCGTGCTGGTGCACGGCGCCGGCTCCAACTCCGCCATGTGGTACCCGAACGTCGCCGCCCTCAGCGCGCAGCGCACCGTGTACGCCGTCGACACCCCCGGCGATCCCGGGCGCAGCGTCCAGCACACGGCCATCCACCAGCCCGAACGCGCGGCGCAGTGGCTGGACGAGGTGCTCGCCGGCCTCGGTCTGGACGAGGTCCACCTGGTCGGGGCGTCCTACGGCGGCTGGCTCACGCTGAACCAGGCGCACCGCCGCCCCGCCCGGCTGGCCTCGGCCACCCTTCTCGACCCCGGCGGCCTGGAGAAGGTGGGGGCGCGCTTCTTCGCCTGGATCTTCCTCAGCGCGTTCGCCACCTTCGCACCCGGCCCGCTGCGCCGGCGCCTGGCGGTGTGGCTGGACCAGCCGGTCCTGGTCATGCCCGAACTGCAGCGGATGGTCATGCTGGGCGTGCGCGCCTACCGGATACGCCGGCCGGCCCCGCTCCCGCTCACCGACGAGGAGCTGGCCACGGTCCGTACGCCGCTGCACGTCCTGCTGGGGGCGCGCAGCCTGCTGCTGCACCCGCAGCGGCAGCTCGAACGCGTCCCGCGGCTGGTGCCGGGCGCCCGGGTCGAGATCGTGCACCAGACCGGTCACGGCCCCCAGATCGACCACGCCGAGGCGACCAACGGCCGGCTGCTGCGCTTCATGGACGCCGTCGACGGAGCCCGAACCGAAGCCCGGCCCGGAGCCCGGCCCGAAGCCTGACCCGGCCATCCGTACGCCCCGCCCCCGCACCCGTACGCCCTGGGCTCGGGATGCGGGCCGGGGCCGCGCTGGCGATCCTGAGGGGGTCAGGTACACACGGAGAAGGACCGCGCCCCGGGAGGATCGCGCCATGTCCATGCTCGACAAGCTCAAGGGACTGCTCAAGGGACACGAGGACGTCGCCCGACAGGGTGTCGAGAAGGGCGGTGACGCCTTCGACGCCCGGACGGGGAACAAGTACCAGAGCCAGGTCGACACCGCTCAGCAGAAGATCAACGAGCAGCTCGGCACCCAGGAGCGGCGGCCGGACGACCAGCAGTAGTCGGAGCCGTCCCCCCGCCCCAACACAACCGCCTCACCACAACCTGTCGATCTCCCCGGGGTGGAGCCGGATGCGGCTCCCCCGGAAGGCCGGCTCCGCGCGCCGCGCGCGCTCGGTGAAGAAGTCGGCCATGGTCACCTTGTCGAACCCCGGCCGGTCGCTGGGGAAGGGGTCCTGCGGCGTACCGCCGATGAGGACCGCACCCTCCAGCACCCGCCAGCCCGCGCTCTCGTAGAAGCCCCGCGTCGGGCGGTCGCAGGTGAAGATCCCCAGGTCGGCACCGCTTCGCGCCATCTCGTCACGGGCGGCGGCCACGAGCCGCCGCCCGTTTCCCGTGCCCCGGTGCGCCGGCGCCGTGACGACCGCGCTCAGGCCCGCGGCCCGGTAGCGCTCGATCGGCCCGCCGGGCGCGCCGTGTTCGATGTCCTTGGTGAGGATGTCGAGGGCCGCCAGCACTTCGTCCTGCGCCGAGACCAGCAGCAGGGTCACCGGGTGCAGTGCGGGGTCGTGTCCGCCGCTTCCGCCCGTGCCGGGCCACGCCTCCTCGTGCAGTGCGTCCACTTGAACGCGCAGATTCCTCGGAACATCTGACTCCATATAGATTCGGATCGACACGCGCGCATCCTCTCGCCTCTCCCCCTTCGCCGGTCGATTCGATTCTGCATACAAACGGCGCCCGACCGGCGGGTGAACACTCCTTCGAGACTTCCCAACTCACCGCATAGCGGACGCAAATGACCGCTATTTGTTTACCGATAGATCAAATCCTTGTTGCGCCCCTGTCAAAGTCGGTCGATCAGTGGCACTCTCTCCTCAATTCGCTCCTGCACAACTCCTGTACCAACGAGCGGCGTCGGCGCACGCTGCCCGTAACCCCCCTCATAGGAGACTGAGTTGAGAAGCAACACCGCCACCCCCCGCACGACCTCCCTGCGTGCAGCCGCCCTGGTCGCCTCGGCCGCGATGGTCGTGATCGGCGCGACGACCGGCTCGGCGAACGCCTCGGCCGACAAGGCCGAGGGCGGGCAGCAGCTCGCGCTGTCGGCCGGCCAGCGGGCCGCGGCCATCAAGGACGCGCAGGGCGAGGCCGCCTCGACCGCCGCGAAGATCGGCCTCGACGGCAAGGAGAAGCTGGTCGCCCGCGACGTCGTCAAGGACGCGGACGGCACGGTGCACACGCGCTACGAGCGCACGTACGACGGTCTGCCGGTGCTCGGCGGCGACCTGGTGGTCCACGAGAAGAAGAACGGCGCCCGCGACGTCACCAAGGCGACCGACGCCCCGATAGCCGTGCCCACCGCGACCTCCGCCCTCGGGCCGGGCACGGCGAAGAAGAGCGCGCTGAGCGCCGCCGCCGAGGAGAAGACGGCCAAGGCCGAGGCCGGCCAGGCGCCGCGCAAGGTGATCTGGGCGGCGCAGGGCAAGGCCGTGCTGGCGTACGAGACCTTCGTCACCGGCGTCCAGAAGGACGGCACGCCCAGCAAGCTGCGGATCATCACCGACGCGAACACCGGCAAGAAGCTGTACTCCGAGGAGCGCGTGCACACCGGCACGGGCACCAGCACCTACAGCGGCACGGTTCCGCTGACGACGACGAAGACGTCCTCCGGTTACAGCCTCACCGACGGCGCCCGCGGCGGCCACAAGACGTACGACCTGAACCAGGGCACGTCCGGCACGGGCACGCTGTTCACCAACTCCAGCGACGTGTGGGGCGGCGGCCGCCAGACCGCCGGCGTGGACGCCGCCTATGGCGCGGCCGTCACCTGGGACTTCTACAAGAACGTGCTCGGCCGCAACGGCATCCGCAACGACGGCAAGGGCGCCTACTCCCGCGTCCACTACGGCGACGGCTACGTCAACGCCTTCTGGGACGACGACTGCTTCTGCATGACGTACGGCGACGGCGAGAACAACGCCCACCCGCTGACCTCCCTCGACGTGGCAGCCCACGAGATGAGCCACGGCGTCACCGCCGCCACCGCCAACCTCAACTACAGCGGCGAGTCCGGCGGTCTGAACGAGGCGACCTCCGACATCTTCGGCACCGCCGCCGAGTTCTACGCGAACAACTCCGCCGACCCGGGCGACTACCTGATCGGCGAGAAGATCGACATCAACGGCGACGGCAGCCCGCTGCGCTACATGGACAAGCCCAGCAAGGACGGCTCCTCGCGCGACTACTGGTCCTCCTCGCTCGGCAACGTGGACGTCCACTACTCGTCCGGCCCCGCCAACCACTTCTTCTACCTGCTGTCCGAGGGCAGCGGCAGCAAGGTCCTGGGCGGCGTGAGCTACAACAGCCCGACCTACAACAACTCCAAGATCACCGGTATCGGCCGGGACAAGGCCACCAAGATCTGGTACAAGGCCCTGACCACGTACTTCACCTCCACCACCAACTACAAGGCCGCCCGGACCGCGACGCTGAAGGCCACCGCGGACCTGTACGGCTCGACCAGCAACGAGTACAAGACGGTCGCCGCCACCTGGTCCGCGATCAACGTCAAGTAACCGCAGGTCCTCCCCAGGGCTCACGCCCCCTCCGCCCCACGGCGGCGGGGGCGCGGGCCTGTCGCCGTACGCGCTGCCCCGGCAGCGCGCCGTCCGGGCAGTACGCGCAGCCGGGGCAGCACCCGTCGCCGGGGCAGTACGCGCCGTCCGGGCAGTACGTACCATCGAGGCGTGATCGACCTCGGCTACTCCCTCTCCCGCCGCTTCCCGGACCCGCCCCAGACGGACTACCGGACCGCGGACGTGCACGCACTGCGGCACGACCTGTTCTGCGGCGACGTCTACCTCGCCGACGTCAAGGCCGACCGGGAGCTGTCCACAGCCTGGGGATGGGTGCCGGTGCTCGACTTCGCCTGGGCCCTGTGCGACATCGTCGAGCAGCTCGACCGCGACCCCCGCGGCAGCCGCTCGGCCACGACGCAGTTCGCCGAGCTCGACTTCACCGAGTCCACCGACTGCCTGGTCTTCGAGCGCCGCTTCGGCTGGGTCGACGTCACCGCCGACTGGGCGCCCGACGAGGCCCCGCTGACCTTCGGCCACGCCGAGCTGCGCCGCGAGGCCCGCGACTTCCTGCACGACCTGATCGCCGACCTGGCCGACATGCACGAGGGCCTCGCCGACAACCCCGCCGTCTGGAACCTGCAGACCCGCTTCCCCCGGGTGTGACGCGACGGCGCCCCGGTCGGCGCCGGAGCCCGCGGCCCCGTCACTCCCCCGGCGCCGCCACCCGCAGACCTATGTGCGCCGCGAACGCCGGGGCCAGGTCGAGCAGCTGGGCCGGGGTGACGACCGCGCCCGCCAGCCGCTCGATGCCCGCGGCCACGTCCAGCTCGGCCAGCTCGCGCAGGTCGACGTCGGTGAGCCGCGCCCCGGTGAGGTCGGCGCGGCGCAGCACGCAGTCGCGGAAGGCCACGCGCTCCAGCGTCGCGCCGCCGAAGTCGGCCTCCGCCAGCACACAGCCCTCGAAGGTGACGTCCTTGAGCACGGCCGACCGCAGGTTCAGATAGTCGATCTTGCCGCCGCGCACCAGGACCCGCTCCAGCACGGCGCCGTGCAGCTGCGTCCCGCCCAGGCGTGCGTCCCGTATCTCGACGTCCCGCAGGGACGCGCCGGCCAGCCCGGTGCCCACCCCGCGCGGCGCCTGGAGGACGCAGTCGGCGAACCGGGCCCGGCCGAGCCCCGTGTCGTCCAGCACGCATTGATCGAACAGACAGTCGATGAAGCGCGACGTGGTGCCGTCCTGCCCCGTGAAGTCGGCCCCCCGGAAGCCGACGCCCTCGTGATCCCCCTCGGGCTCCAGCCCCGCGCCCTCGTACGTCCACAGCTCCGGAAGCCGCACCTGCGGCAGGCGTGGACGACGTGTCACCGCACCCTGCCCGCGCCTCGTGTTCGTCATGGCCCCACCGTGCCACACGGCACTGACAACGGCCTGTGAGCAGGAAGTTCGGGCCTTGACCTCAAGTCCGGTCGAGGTCGCAGACTCGATGCGACGCCACGGAAGAACGCCAACGGAAGAACCCCCCGCACCGAGGAGCCCCCGCCATGCACGCAGTCAGGCTGCACGCCTTCGGCCCCGCCGAGAACCTCACCCACGAGCGCACCGACGACCCGCTCCCGGGCCCCGGCCAGGTGCGCATCGCCGTGGCCGCCGCGGGCGTGCACCTCGTCGACACCACCCAGCGCTCGGGCGACCCGAACGGCCCGTACGTGCTGCCCGGGCTGCCGTACGTCCCCGGGCGCGAGGTCGCCGGCACCGTCGACGCGCTCGGCGAGGGCACCGACCCGACCTGGCTCGGCGCCCGCGTCGTCGCCCACCTGGGGCACGACGCCCCCGGCGGCGGCTACGCCGAGCTGGCCGTGGCCGACGCCGACCGGCTGCACCGGCTGCCCGCCGGACTGGACGAGGCCGCCGCGATCGCCATGATCGGTACGGGGCGCACGGCGCTCGGCATCCTCTCCTTCACCGAGCTGACCGCCGACGACGTCGTGGTCGTGCCCGCCGCGGCCGGCGGCATCGGCTCGCTGCTCGTGCAGTACGCCCGCAACGCCGGTGCCACCGTCGTGGCCCTGGCCGGCGGGCCGGCGAAGGTGGCGCACGCCCGCGAACTGGGCGCCGGCATCGCCCTGGACTACACCGACCCCGCGTGGCCGCAGGCCGCCCGGGCCGCCCTCGGCGGGCGCCCGGCCACCGTCGTCCTCGACGGCGTCGGCGGCGACGTCGGCCGCGAGGCCGTCGGCCTGCTCGGGACCGGCGGGCTGCACCTGGTCTTCGGCTGGTCCTCGCAGGGCCGCACGGGCGCCGCCCCCGGCGGGCAGGGCGGGCAGCCGGACGCCGAGGAGCTCGCCGCGCGGGGGATCACCTCGCGCAGCGTCCTGGGCCCCGCCATGCTGGAACGTTTCGGCGGTGGTCGGGCGGGACTCCGCCGGCTCGAGGAGCTGTCCCTGGCGGAGGCCGCCGCCGGCAACGTCGTCCCCACCGTGCACCGCTTCCCGCTCGCCCGGGCCGCCGACGCCCACCGCGCCCTGGAGACGCGCGGCACCATGGGCAAGGTCGTCCTGGTGCCCTGACCTTCGCGTTCCGCGCGCGTACCTCACCCACAGGGCCTACGCTGGACTGCGACCGACCGCGCCCGGCACACGTCGAGAGCAGGTGCGTGATGAGCTCGGCCAACCAGCCCCCCATATCCCCGCCCCACCGGCCCGGCACCGAGCCCGACCCCCGGCGCTGGTGGGGACTGGTCGTCATCGCCGTCGCCCAGCTCATGGTCGTCCTCGACGCCACCATCGTGAACATCGCACTGCCCTCCGCCCAGCGCGCCCTCGGCATGTCCGACAGCAACCGGCAATGGGTCATCACCGCCTACACCCTCGCCTTCGGCGGACTCCTGCTGCTCGGGGGCAGGATCGCCGACCTCGCCGGCCGCAAGCGCACCTTCTGCACCGGGCTCGTCGGCTTCGCCGCCGCCTCCGCCATCGGCGGCGCCGCGCACAACTCCGGCATGCTCTTCGCGGCCCGCGCCCTGCAGGGCGTCTTCGGCGCCCTCCTCGCGCCCTCCGCGCTGTCCCTGCTGACCACGACCTTCACCGACCGCAGGGAACGCAGCAAGGCCTTCGGCATCTACGGCGCCATCGCCGGCGGCGGCGCCGCCATCGGCCTGATCGCCGGCGGGCTGCTCACCGAGTACCTCGACTGGCGCTGGTGCCTGTACGTGAACGTGCCCATCGCCCTCGTGGCCCTCCTCGGCGCCCTCGCCCTGCTGCACGACCACCGGCCCGACCGGGCGCACCGCCCCTCCCTCGACCTGCCCGGCGTCCTGCTCGGCTGCGGGGGGCTCGTCGCCATCGTCTACGCCTGCAGCGAGGCCGAACCGCGCGGCTGGGGCGACCCGCTCGTCCTCGGCCTCCTGTGCGGCGGCGTCGCCCTGCTCGCAGCCTTCGCGCAGTGGCAGCAGCACGCGCCGCACCCGCTGCTGCCCGTGCACGTCCTGCGCGACCGCAACCGCGGCGGAGCGGTGCTCACGATGGGGCTCGCCGTGATCGCCATGTTCGGGATGTTCCTGTTCATGACCTACTACCTGCAGGTCGTGCTCGGCTACTCCCCCGTCCGCACCGGGCTGGCCTTCCTGCCGGTGACCGCGTCCATCGTCCTCGCCTCGACGCAGATCTCCGCGCGGCTGATGAACCACCTGCCGCCGCGACTCCTCATGGGCCCCGGCACGCTCCTCGCCGCAGCCGGGCTCTTCCTGCTGACGTTCCTGCCGGTCGAACCGGCGTACGTCTCGCACGTCCTGCCGGCGGAAGTGCTGGTGGGCCTGGGCATGGGGCTCACCTTCATGCCCGTCATGGACGTCGCCACCCGAGGCGTCGCCCCACAGGACTCGGGCGTCACCTCCGCCACGGTCAACACGGCGCAGCAGGTGGGCGGTTCCGTCGGTACGGCCCTGCTCAACACGATCGCGACGTCGGCAGGAACGGCGTACGTGGCCGCACGGGCCAAGGCCGGGGTCGCCGGGGTGGCGGTGGCCAAGGCCGGGGTGGTGCACGGGTTCAACGTGGCGATCGGGTGGGCGGCGGTCATCATGCTGACGGCCGGGCTGGTGGCGACGACGCTGGTGACGGCGGGAGCGCCGAAGCGGGGCCGCCCGGAGGGCGGGTACCCCGCGACGTACGACCCGCACCGCATGCGCGCGGAGTAGCGCGGCGGGGCGCCCGCCCCACCCCCCTCTTGCCGGCTCCTCGGGCGTGCCCGGTGCACCACGCAGCGCCCCGTAGGGGCGCGGGGAACTGCGCGATCGGCCACCGACGGCCCGCAGTCGACGTACCGCCCACGGAGTCCGGGCGCAGCACGGCACTTCGTCTGCGGGCGCGTCGTGGCTTGTCGCGCAGTTCCCCGCGCCCCTTGCGGGGCGCCGTGGCACCCCCGGGCCGCGCTGACGCGCGGTGGCCTCAAA
Source organism: Streptomyces luteosporeus (assembly GCF_039532865.1). Classification (NCBI taxonomy): domain Bacteria; kingdom Bacillati; phylum Actinomycetota; class Actinomycetes; order Kitasatosporales; family Streptomycetaceae; genus Streptomyces; species Streptomyces luteosporeus. The sequence continues at coordinate 125,489 of NZ_BAAASL010000001.1, read as the reverse complement.
CGCCGGCCGGGCTGAAATCGGCACTCGCCCCGCGAAATTCGGTGGCGGGGTCCCGCTCGGGGGCCGCATTCTCGCCCTCATGCTCATCCGAGACGCCGAAGCCGGCGACTGGCCGGCCATCTGGCCGGTCTTCCGTGCCGTCACCGCCGCCGGTGACACCTACACCTACCCCCGCGACCTCGCCCCCGACGTGGCCCGTTCGTGGTGGATGCTCGACGCCCCCGGGCGCACGGTCGTGGCCGTGGACGACGACGGTGCGGTTCTGGGGACGGCCAAGATGAACCCCAACCAGGCCGGCGGCGGCTCCCACATCGCCAGCGCCAGCTTCATGGTCGCGCCCGGTCACCGCCGGCGCGGTGTCGGCCGGGCGCTGGGGGAGCACGCCCTCGCGTGGGCCCGCGCCGAGGGGTACCGCGGCATGCAGTTCAACGCCGTCGTCGAGGCGAACACCCCGGCCGTCGCCCTCTGGCGTTCCCTCGGCTTCGCCGTCATCGGCACCGTCCCCGAGGGTTTCCGGCTGCCGGACGGGACGTACACCGGGCTGCTCGTCATGTACCAGCGGCTGTGAGTGCTCACGCCACCACGCGCAGCTCCCGTGCGGTGTTGTTGAGGCGGCGTGCGCCGGTCTCCGTGCAGACGACGATGTCCTCGATGCGGACGCCGAAGCGGCCGGGCAGGTAGATGCCCGGTTCGATGGAGAAGCACATGCCCGGCACGAGCGGCAGGTGTTCGCCCTCGACCATGTAGGGCGGTTCGTGCGTGGTGACGCCGATGCCGTGGCCGGTGCGGTGGATGAAGTACTCGCCGTAGCCTGCGCGGCGGATGACCTGGCGGGCGACGCGGTCGATCTCCTGGCAGGCGACTCCGGGGCGGACGGCTTCGAACGCCGCCTGCTGCGCCTCGCGCACCAGGTCGTGGACCTTGCGCTCCTCCGCGGTGGGCTCGCCCACGTGGACCGTACGGGTCGTGTCGGAGCCGTAGCCGTCCTTCAGGCCGCCGAAGTCGAGGACGACCATGTCGCCGTCCTCGATGACGCGGTCGCCGGCCTCGTGGTGGGGGTTGGCGCCGTTGGGGCCCGAGCCGACGATCGTGAAGTCGACCTGGCTGTGGCCGTGCTCGCGCAGCAGCCGGGCGAGGTCGGCGGCGACCTCGTCCTCGCGGCGGCCGGCGAAGCGCAGCCGTACGATCTCCTCGAACGTGGCGTCGGCCGCGGCTCCCGCGGCGGCGAGCAGGTCGGTCTCGTGGGCGTCCTTGACGGCCCGCAGCATGGGCAGGGCCTCGGTCAGGGCGCCGAGGCCGAGGCCGGGGACGGTGCGCTGGAGGGCGAGCAGGTGCAGGGCCCAGGCGTTGTCGGAGATGCCGTAACGTCCCTGCGGCGTCAGCTGCTTGGCCACCGCGGCGTAGGGGTTCTCCCCGTCCACCCAGCCGGAGAGGGACAGGGCGCCGGCTCCCGGGGCCTTTTCGGCATCGGGGCGTTCGAGCTGGGGTACGAACAACTGGGGCCGCCGGCCCGGCGCCAGGAGCAGCGCGGTGAGCCGTTCGGTGACGGGGGGCGCGTAGCCGCACAGCCATACGAGGTCGGGGCCGGGTGTGACGATCAGCCCGGCGAGCCCGGCGTCGGCGGCCGTGCGGGCGGCACGGTCCATGCGGGCTGCGTAGAAGTCGACATCGCTCATGGGGGCAGCGTAGACCCGTGTCATCCAGCTGCAGGCGGTCGGCGCCGCCGTCTCTACCCCACGGGTGAGAGGCCCTCATCCCCAGGATCGATTTACCCCTGATTCCGCAGAACTTTGTTGTCTCCGGGGAACCCGCATCCCTAGCGTGTTCATGCCCGTGCTGCACGCCCGTCGAAAAGCCGGTCCTGTCCGAAGGAGGGGGCCGGCGCACAACCCTGCCCATTTGCACGACGAGGAACAAGAGCGCGAACGACGCGCGGAAAAGGAAGTTGAAGGAGCATCATGTTCCGAGGAGTCGGGCGGTTCGCCGTCCACCGGCCCTGGCTCACGATCGCGGGCTGGATCATTGCAGCCGTGGCGCTCGCCATGCTGGCACCCGGCCTGAAGTCCACCACCGACGAGACCGAGTTCCTGCCCTCGCACTATGAATCCGTGCAGGTGGGGAATCTGACGCAGAAGGCGTTCCCGCAGACCGAGCAGCCGACCGCCATCGGTGTCTTCCAGCGGTCCGACGGCGGGAAGCTGTCCGAGGCCGACAAGCGTGACGTCGCGAAGGTGACGAGCGGTCTGGACGCCAAGCACCGTCCGAAGATCGCCAAGGTGGTCACCAACGAGCAGGCGGTCTCCCCCAACGGGGAAATAGCCCTGGCCAACGTCTATGCCACCACCAAGAACACCTTTGACGACGCACTGCCCGATTCCGTCAAGGCGTTGCGCGAGGACGCCAAGGAACTGCTCAAGGGCACCCAGCTGAAGCTGGGCTTCACCGGTCCGGCCGCGCAGACGCTGGACTCGAAGGAATCGTCCGGCGACACCGACTCGATGGTCATGTCGGCGACGTTCCTGCTGATCATCGTGCTGCTGCTGGTCATCTTCCGCAGCCCGCTGATCGCCATCCTGCCGGTGATCATCATCGGTGTCGTGGCCACCGTCGCCACGGGTCTGATCGGCACCGCCGCCGAGGTGGGCGGGCTGAAGGCGGACGCCTCGATCACGGCGATCCTCATCGTCGTCCTCTTCGGCGTCGGCACCGACTACATCCTCTTCCTGCTCTTCCGCTACCGCGAGCACCTGCGCGCCGGTCAGGAGCCCAAGGAAGCCCTCGTGGAGGCCGTCGCCCGCGTCGGCGAGACCATCGCCTCCGCGGCGGGTGCCGTCATCGCGGCCTTCCTCGCGCTGCTGCTGTCCACGATGGGCATGATGCGGGCGATGGGCCCGTCCCTGGCCATCGCCGTGGCCGTGACGCTGGTCGCGGCGCTGACCCTCGTCCCCGCGGTGTTCTCGCTGCTGGGCCGGGCGGCCTTCTGGCCGTCGAAGGCGTGGAAGAAGACCCCGCGGAATCGTTTCGCGAACGGCGTGGGCAACCTCGTCTCCCGCCGCCCCGGCATCGTCGCGGTGCTCTCCACCGCCGTCCTGGCCGTGCTGGCGATCGGTGCCCTGAGCTTCAAGGCGGAGTTCGACACCAGCAGCCAGATGCCGCAGAAGCTCGAGTCGGTCCAGGCCATGAAGGACATGCAGCGCGGCTTCTCCGCCGGCCAGTCCGACCCGGCCATGGTCTACCTCAAGAGCAAGGACGGCTCCCGCCTGAAGCCCGCCGAGATCGAGGCGTTCCGCGGCAAGCTGGAGGGCATCGAGGGCGTGAGCGCCCCCGTCGCACCGGCCGTCGCCAACCCCGACGGCAGCGTCGCCCAGTACCGCGTGGTGCTGAAGTACGCGCCGACCTCGGACGAGGCGATCGACCTGGCCGGCGGCGACCTGCGCGAGACCAGCCACAAGGCGGCGCCCGAGGGCACCGAGGCCCTCGTCGGCGGCACCTCCGCGGTGCTGGCCGACATCGAGGACGCGGTCGGTCACGACTACCGGGTCGTCTTCCCCGTCGCCGGCATCGCGATCATGGTCATCCTCGGTCTGCTGCTGCGCAGCCTGGTGGCCCCGTGGTACCTGATGATCGCCGTCGCCCTCGGCTTCGGCGCCACCCTCGGCTCCACGGTCTGGCTCTTCCAGGACTACAAGGGCGAGAACGGCCTGCTGTTCATGCTGCCGGTGATCGTCTACCTCTTCGTGGTGGCCATCGGCACGGACTACAACATCCTCATGGTCGCCCGCCTGCGCGAGGAGGTGCGCCGCGGCGTTCCCGCCCGGGAGGCCGTCCGCACGGCGGTCACCCAGTCCACGCCGACCGTCGCGGCGGCCGCGATCATCCTCGCCGGCACCTTCGGCGTGCTGATCCTGGCCGACAACTCGATGCTGCAGCAGATGGGCTTCGCCGTCGGCTTCGGCATCCTGCTCACCGCCTTCATCATGGCGATGCTGCTGGTCCCGACGGTCACCTCGCTGCTGGGCCACAAGGCCTGGTGGCCCGGTCACCAGGACGAGCCGCAGGGCGAGGCCGCCCGGGCGGCCGACGCGGGCGAGCGGGTCCGCGCCTAGCGGCCCGCAGGGCAGCGACGAGCAACACCGAGCAACGACAAACCGCAGGTCCCTCGGGGAGGGGCCTGCGGTTTCGCGTGTGGTGGTGAGAGAGCCGCCTGTCGGGCTCGAACCGACGACCTTCGCTTTACAAGAGCGGTGCTCTACCAGCTGAGCTAAGGCGGCGTGCGTGACGCAGTCTACCCACACCCGCATTGTGACCCGCCACCTGCTGACAAGCGCTTGCCGCGCGGGTACCGTCACCAGCACTCCCGTCCTATTGGACTGGACCACTCCCTCTACAACGGATCGTCCGGCACGTTCCTGCCGGTGAAGGGACCACCACACCATCATGGCCACGGTCACGTACGACAAGGCGTCCAGGATCTACCCCGGCGCCGAGAAGCCCGCCGTCGACCAGCTCGACATCACCATCGAGGACGGGGAGTTCCTGGTCCTCGTCGGACCCTCCGGCTGCGGCAAGTCCACCTCCCTGCGGATGCTGGCGGGGCTGGAGGACGTCGACTCCGGCGCGATCCGCATCGGCGACCGCGACGTCACCCACCTGCCGCCCAAGGACCGGGACATCGCCATGGTGTTCCAGAACTACGCGCTCTACCCGCACATGACCGTCGCCGAGAACATGGGCTTCGCGCTGAAGATCGCCGGCGTGCCCAAGGCGGAGATCCGGCAGAAGGTCGAGGACGCGGCCCGCATCCTGGACCTCACCGAGTACCTGGGCCGCAAGCCCAAGGCGCTGTCCGGCGGCCAGCGGCAGCGCGTGGCCATGGGCCGGGCCATCGTGCGCGAGCCGCAGGTGTTCCTCATGGACGAGCCGCTGTCCAACCTCGACGCCAAGCTGCGCGTGCAGACCCGTACGCAGATCGCGAGCCTGCAGCGGCGGTTGGGGATCACGACGGTGTACGTCACGCACGACCAGGTCGAGGCGATGACCATGGGCGACCGGGTGGCGGTCCTCAAGGACGGCCTGCTGCAGCAGGTCGACTCCCCCCGCAACATGTACGACCGCCCGGCCAACCTGTTCGTCGCGGGCTTCATCGGCTCGCCCGCGATGAACCTCGTCGAGGTGCCGATCACCGACGGCGGCGTGAAGTTCGGCAACAGCGTGGTGCCCGTCTCCCGCGAGGCGCTGACCACCGCCGCCGACAAGGGCGACCGCACGGTCACCGTCGGCGTGCGCCCCGAGCACTTCGACGTCGTGGAGCAGAACGGCGAGGCCGCGCGCTCGCTGAGCAAGGAGTCCGCCGGCGACCCGGCCGGCGTGGCCGTGACCGTCAACGTCGTCGAGGAGCTCGGCGCCGACGGCTACGTCTACGGCACCGCCGAGGTCGGCGGCGCCCAGCAGGACCTCGTGGTGCGCGTGCACGGCCGCCGGGTGCCGGAGAAGGGCTCGGTGCTGCACGTCGTGCCGCGCCCGGGCGAGCTGCACGTGTTCTCCACGTCCTCCGGCGAGCGCCTGAGCGACTGAGCGACCGGCCCGGGGCCCTCTCGCACGACACCCGCGCCGCCCGCGCTCCGTACACGATGCGTTACGCCATGTGTGCGGACCGGGCGGCGCGGGGTATGCGTCTGCGCCGGCCCGGTGACCGCCCGGGAAAATACCGCGGCAGACCGCCCATTTCGACTTCCGTACGTCAACGCGCTCGTCACAATGCCGCCCGACGACATCCCTCGACCGGGTGACTAAATGTCGCGTGCCCATTACCCCTCGCTACCATCTGCGGCATGAACCAGGCCGCCCGCCGCATCGGCAGAACTCTCGCTCTCGTCCTCCCGGTCGTTCTCGTGCTCTCGGGGACCCTCGCGGTCACGCGCGTTCCCTGGGCCGCTCCGAACGCCGAGTCCCAGGTGCTCACCGCATCCTCGGAGAACGCCTCCACCGTCGCCAAGGCGCGCGCCCCGCACGAGGTCCTGCGCGACCGGCTGCTGGGCGAACTCCAGGAGAAGAACCCCGGGGTCGCGCTCACCCACCTGCAGGAGGCGACCAACGGCCGCCCCTCGCTGGCCCAGCACTGCGTGGAGATCGCCCGCGCACTGGGCCAGGCGGCGGTCAAGAAGTACCGCTCGGTCAAGCAGGCGCAGTCCTACGCCCGCCCCGTGTGCGACACGGCCTTCGCGGCCGGTGTCGTCCAGGGCGGCCACTGACGGTCCACGGCTCCGGGCGGGCCACCGGCGACGGCTCCGCTCGCGGCACGGCATATCGTGCGGAGCATGACCGGCACGCAGCCCTCCCCGTATCCGACCCAAGCCGTGATCCTGGCCGGTGGCCAAGGATCACGGCTTCGCCCTTACACGGACGACCGTCCCAAGCCGATGGTCGAGATCCCCGGCACCGGGGTCCCGATCATCGGCCATCAGCTCGCCTGGCTGGCGGCCGAGGGAGTGACGGACGCGGTCGTCTCCTGCGGCCACCTGGCCGAGGTCCTGAAGGACTGGCTCGCCTCGGCCGACCTGCCGCTGCGCGTGACGACGGTGGTGGAGAAGGAACCGCTCGGCCGGGGCGGCGGCCTGAAGTTCGCCGCCGCCTCCCTGCCCCGGCCCGACGAGCCGTGGTACGCCACCAACGGCGACATCTGGACCCGCTTCTCGCTGCGCGAGATGGCGGCCTTCCACCACGAGCGCGACGCCCTGGCCACGCTGGCGCTGGCCCGCCCGCGCATCCCCTGGGGCGCGGTGGAGACCAACGAGTTCGGGCACGTGCTGGACTTCATCGAGGCGCCCCCGTCCCCGTACCTGATCAACGCGGGCGTGTACGTCTTCGCCCCCGGCTTCACGGCGCTGCTGCCGGAGCGCGGTGACCACGAGCGCACCACGTTCCCCCGGCTGGCCCGTGAGCGCCGGCTGGCGGGCTTCCCGCTGCCGCAGGGCGCGTACTGGCGGGCCATCGACACCGCCAAGGACCTCACGGAGGCCGCCAAGGAGCTCGCCCGCTAGGGCGTGCGCCCCGTACACCGTCGGCTGCGGGTCGTCGGTGGCCGATCGCGCAGTTCCCCGCGCCCCTATGGGGCGCGGGGAACTTTGTGCAGGGGCGGCGTCAGCCCAGCAGGCCGCCCAGCGCGCCGCCGCCGGAGCCGTTGCCGGGGCCGCTGGAGCCGCTTCCGGCGCCGGTGCCGCTCGTGCCGCCCGTGGACGAGCCCGAGGAGCTGTGCGGCGGGGCCGCCGGGGCCGGTGCCTGGTGCGGGCTCTGCGGCGCCGGGCGGACGCTGCCGGTGCTGCCCGGGCCGGCCCCCGTGGCACCGGCCGAACCGGCCGGCGTACGGGTGCCGGGCGCCGCGGAGGGCGTGGCCCCGGGCACCACGGGCTTGTGGGTCGCGCCCGGCTTGGGCGTCCCCGTCGCGGAGGGGCCGTGCGAGCCGTGCCGCGCCGAGGACGACGGCGACTGCGGCAGCGGGGAGCCGGGCAGGCTGTTGGCCGGGATCGTGGGCGTCCCCGGTGTCTCGGCGACCCGCGAGGAGCGGACGGCGCCGCCGAGCATCGAGCCGGTGAGCAGCGCCAGACCGATGACGACGGTCGCCATGACCGTGCCCCGCCGCAGCACCCGCCGGCGCAGCGCCCACAGCTCGGCGCGCGGCCCGAGCCGCCGCCAGGCCTCGCCGGCCAGCCGGCCGTCGATGGAGTAGAACGGCGCCCCGGCGATCACCAGGGGGCTCCAGGCGGCCAGGTAGATGATGTCGGGGGCGTCGTAGACGGGGGCGCTCTGCCAGCTGACGGTGACCAGCAGCACGGCGGACAGCAGGGCGCCGATGGCGGCGGCGAGCCGCTGCCAGAGGCCGAAGAGGGTCAGGACGCCGACGACGATCTGCAGGAAGGCCACCGTCAGGCCGGAGCCGATGGGGTGGGCGAGGGCGAAGTCCCGCAGGGGCTCGGCGGCGCTCCAGGGGTGGAGGTGCCGCAGCCAGTTGACCATGGAGCCGCGGCGGCTGCCGCCGTCGAAGTAGGCGGGGTCGCACAGCTTGCCCATGCCGGCGTAGACCGAGCTGAGGCCGAGGAAGATCCGCAGGGGCAGCAGGACGACGCCGAGGTTCATCCGGCGCCCGGGGTAGTAGGCGTGGCGCAGGGGGTCGCCCTGGCGGCCGCGCCGCTCCTCCTCGTCGTCGTGCTCGGAGTCGTAGTCCGGGTAGTCCTCGTACGGACCGTGCGCGCCGGCGTCCTCGTCGTACGCGCTGCCGGTGGGGCGCACCCCGTCCAGGAGGCGGGGGTGGGCCCCGGTGGCCTCGGCGGGGCCGCGGGGGCCGATGACGGTGGTGGGGGCGTCGTCGCCGACGGCGATGCGGGGCAGGACCTGCGTGGCACCGGCGTCGCCGCCGGGGTGCAGGGGGGTGCCGGAGTCCCTGACGGCCTCCAGGAGCTGGGTGGAGGCGTCGCCCGGGCCCGTCCGCCCGCTCCACACCACGGGGGCGCGGCGCTTGGCCGCGCTCTTGGCGGTGGGCAGCCGCGCCGAATCCGCTCCCCCGGCGAAGGGCCGGGTGGTGCGTGGGGGGCGGGCGAGCTGCACCCGGAAGCTCATGTGGTTGACGATGACCTGCGCCGGATCCGACGGCACCTTCACCGTACTCAGCGCGGGCTGGTCGTCGTACCCGGAAGAGCTTCCCCCCGTAGGTGTGCGGGGTGTTCTGGTGTCCACACTCATCTAACCGAGTGACCGGAGGTTAGGACACTGCCTTGACCGGTTGGATGTGTCCGAGACCCGTCAACATCATCAGCCAAACGCACGGCGGCCGGGGAGATCGTCCCCGGCCGCCCGAAACGTCGTCGATGTACGACGTCGATGTCAGCGCTGTGCGCGCCGGCGCGCGGCCTCGTAGAGCACCACGCCGGCGGCGACACCGGCGTTGAGCGACTCGGCGCCGCCCGGCATCGGGATGCGCACGCGGTAGTCGCAGGTCTCGCCGACGAGGCGGGACAGGCCCTTGCCCTCGCTGCCCACGACGATCACGACGGGGCCGTCGAGGATGTCGAGCTCGTGCAGCTCGACGTCGCCGTCGGCGGCGAGGCCGACGACCATCAGGCCCTCCTTCTGGTACGCCTCCAGGGTGCGCGTCATGTTGGTGGCGCGGGCGACGGGCGTACGGGCGGCGGTGCCGGCGGAGGTCTTCCAGGCGCTGGCGGTCATGCCGGCCGCGCGGCGCTCGGGGACGACGACGCCGTGGCCGCCGAAGGCGGAGACGGAACGCACGACGGCGCCGAGGTTGCGCGGGTCGGTGATGCCGTCGAGGGCGACGATCAGCGGGTCCTCGCCGTCGTCGAGGGCGGCGGCGGAGAGGTCCTCGGGGTGCGCGTAGTCGTACGGCGGCACCGACAGGACCAGGCCCTGGTGGTTGAGCCCGTTGGTCATGCGGTCGAGCTCGGGACGCGGGGCCTCCATGAGGTTGAGGCCTTTCTCCGTGGCCAGCTGCAGCGCCTCGCGCACGCGCTCGTCGCTGTCGACGAACTGCTGGACGTACAGGGTGTTGGCCGGCACGCCCTCGCGCAGCGCCTCGACGACGGAGTTGCGGCCGACGACCAGCTCGTTGGGGCCCTTGGGGCCGCCGCGGCGCGGGGCCGGGCGGCGGGCGGCGTGCTTGGCCTGGGCGTTCGCGACGCGGTTCTTCTTGTGTCCCTTGCGCATGTGCGCGGGCGGGGTCGGGCCCTTGCCCTCCAGCCCCCGGCGCCGCTGGCCGCCGCTGCCGACCGTCGCGCCCTTCTTGTTGGACGTGCGGCGGTTCCTGCGCTGGCTGTTGCCGGCCATGGGGGTCACCTGTTTCTTCACTGCTCGGAGCCGCGTGGAAGGCGGCTCCTCATAGACGTACGTACGAAAGTGTCCCTCAGGACAGGGTCCAGCGCGGACCCGAGGGAGTGTCCTCGATCACCAGGCCGGACTGCTGGAGGCTGTCGCGGATGGCGTCGGCGGTGGCGTAGTCCTTGCGGGTGCGGGCGGCCTCGCGCTGGTCGAGCACCAGGCGGACCAGGGAGTCCACCACGCCGTGCAGCTCCTCGCCCTTGCCGCCGTCGGCGCCGGCCCAGTGCGCGTCGAGCGGGTCGAGGCCGAGCACGCCGAGCATGGCGCGGACCTCGGCCAGGCGGGCGACGGCGGTGTCCTTGTCGTCGGCGGTCAGGGCGGAGTTGCCCTGGCGGACGGCGGTGTGGACCACGGCCAGGGCCTGGGGCACGCCGAAGTCGTCGTCCATGGCCTCGGCGAAGGCCGGGGGCACCTCGGCGGCGGGCTCGACCGGGCCGGCGAGCTCCACGACGCGCTGCACGAAGCCCTCGATGCGGGCGAAGGCCGCCTCGGCCTCGCGCAGCGCCTCCGGGCTGTACTCGATCATCGAGCGGTAGTGCGGGGTGCCGAGGTAGTAGCGCAGGACGATGGGCCGCCACTGCTTGACCATCTCGGAGACGAGGACGGAGTTGCCGAGGGACTTCGACATCTTCTCGCCGCTCATGGTGACCCAGGCGTTGTGCAGCCAGTACGAGGCGAAGGCGTCGCCGAAGGCCTTGGCCTGGGCGATCTCGTTCTCGTGGTGCGGGAAGATCAGGTCCAGGCCGCCGCCGTGGATGTCGAAGGCCTCGCCCAAGTACTTGTGGGCCATCGCCGAGCACTCCAGGTGCCAGCCCGGGCGGCCGCGGCCCCAGGGGGTCTCCCAGGACGGCTCGCCGGGCTTGGCGGCCTTCCACATGGCGAAGTCGCGGGGGTCGCGCTTGCCGGTCTCGCCCTCGCCGGAGGGCTGCAGGAGGTTGTCCAGCTCCTGGTTGGACAGCTCCAGGTAGCCGGGGAAGGAGCGCACGTCGAAGTAGACGTTGCCGTCGGCGACGTAGGCGTGACCGCGCTCGATCAGGCCGCGCATCATCTCGACCATCTCGGTGACGTGGCCGGTGGCGCGGGGCTCGACGGTGGGCGGCAGGCAGCCGAGGGCGGCGTAGCCGTCGTTGAAGGCGCGCTCGTTCTCGTAGCCGATCGCCCACCAGGGGCGGCCCTGCTCGGCACCCTTCGCGAGGATCTTGTCGTCGATGTCCGTGACGTTGCGCACGAAGGTGACGTCGTAGCCGCGGTAAGCGAACCAGCGGCGCATGATGTCGAAGTTCAGACCCGACCGGATGTGTCCGATGTGGGGCGCAGCCTGCACGGTCGCGCCGCACAGGTAGATCGAGACGCAGCCCGGCCGCAGCGGGGAGAAGTCACGGATCTGCCGGGCGCTGGTGTCATACAGGCGAATGGTCACGGAACCAGGGTAGTGGGCCCCGGGCAGTGCCTCGCCCCGCCGAAAGGCCGGAAAGCCCGGGTTTGCGGGCCTGCTGCGACGGAGCGATACATTCCGCGGAACCCGGCCGCCTTCTTTGACGTCTCTTTACTATCTGCACATGATAAAGAGCCGCATGGTAGCTTCGCCGGGCGTCACGCCACCCGGCGGGACGGCGAGCTCACCGGCGCATTGACCGGTGGTACGACCAGCGGAACCCCGGCCACGGGACTCAGGAGGGACGTTGCAGTCCTCTGTGACGGTGCAGCAACGGCAGCAGGAGCAGCGCCCTGTCCCGGCGCCCGCTCGACCGGCAGCTGCCAAGGAAAGACTGGCGGCCCTCGACGGGCTGCGGCTGCTCGCGGCCCTCATGGTCGTCCTCTACCACTACATGGCGTTCAACGCCGGCGCCTGGTCCAAGCCGGTCGCCCAGATCTTCACGATCGGATCGTGGCCCGCCTCCTACGGCTGGGCGGGCGTGGAGCTGTTCTTCCTGATCAGCGGCTTCGTCATCTGCATGAGCGCCTGGGGCCGCACGGTCGGCGAATTCGCCTCCTCGCGCGTGACCCGGCTCTACCCGGCGTACTGGTTCGCCGTGATCGCCACCGCGCTGGTCTCCGTTATCTGGCCGGGGATCAACAACGTGCCCAAGCTCGGCGACATCACGGTGAACCTCACCATGCTGCACGAGCCGCTGAAGGTCACGCCCGTGGACGGCGTGTACTGGACGCTGTGGGTGGAGCTGAAGTTCTACCTGCTCTTCGCCCTGGTGATCTGGAAGGGCCTGACCTACCGGCGCGCCCTGGGCTTCTGCGTGGTGTGGGGCCTGGCCGCGGCCTTCGCGACGACGGTGAACGTGCCGGTGCTCGACGCCCTGCTGCTGCCGGACGACTGCTGGTACTTCATCGCGGGCATCGCCTTCTACCTGATGTACCGCTACGGCCCCAACCTGGTGCTGTGGCTCGTCGTGGCCTCCTGCTACCTGATCAGCCAGCACTTCCTGATGCAGGCGCAGACGCACGCGGAGAAGTACATCGGCCGCAACATCCCCGAGTGGCCGACCACCATGCTGCTCACCCTCTTCTTCCTGGCGATGGCCGCGGTGGCCCTGGGCTGGACGCGCCGCATCCGCTGGGGCTGGCTGTCGACCGCGGGCGTCCTGACGTACCCGCTGTACCTGCTGCACGAGCGCATCGGCTGGGTCGTGATCCAGCACACCGAGCCGTACGTGTCGCAGTACGTGCTGGTGCCGGCGCTGATCGCGGCCATGCTCGGCGCCGCCTGGCTGCTGCACCGCTTCTGGGAGCGGCCGCTGGCCCGCCTGGTCAAGCGCGGCATGAACCGCGCCCTGGCCGACATGCGCACGGCGCGCGAGCGCATCTGACCCCTCGCCCCCACCCTCTCGCCCCACCCGGCGCCCGGCCCCACGGCCGGGCGCCGTCGCGCATCCGGCGGCGCCCCGTAGGGGCGCGGGGCAGTGTCGATCTGCGGCTCCGCCGCGTGGGCGCGATCGGCCACCGACGGCCCGCAGCCGAACGCCACCCCGCGGCCCGGGCGAAGCACGGCACCCCACCTGCGGGCGCGTCGTGGCTTGTCGCGCAGTTCCCCGCGCCCCTACGGGGCGCACCCCGTCTACGCGCGACGGCGGGTCCCGGAGTCAGCGTCGCGCCGGTGGTGCGTCCGTTCGGCGCACGGGGCGTGTCCTACGGGCGAAAACCCGCCGTCCACCCGGAGTCCTCCCCTCCAACAGTCCCTCGGCACGCACCGTGGTTGTGCCAGCATGCTGCGTGACCCAGACACCGACGGGCTCCACGCCGACGGGAGAGGACGACATGCGTTTCGCCAGCGGCGGCGCGACCGCGGGCGTCCGGACGGATGGCACGGGCCGGGGCCACGCCCCCCGGCTGCACATCCTGGACGGACTGCGGCTTCTCGCGGCCCTCATGGTCGTGCTGTACCACTACACGAGCCTGAGCGGCGGCTGGCACCGAGATCCGCGGCAGCTGTTCCCCGCGCTCGAGCCCCTCACCCGCTACGGCTGGCTGGGCGTCGAGACCTTCTTCCTGATCAGCGGCTTCGTCATCTGCATGAGCACGTGGGGCCGCACCGCCGGGGAGTTCCTGGTCTCCCGCGCCGCGCGGATCTACCCGGCCTACTGGGTGGCCATCGTGCTCACCGGCGGCGTCGTCCTGCTGTGGCCGCAGGTGCGCTCGGTGGCGGGCCCCGAGACGGTCTTCACCAACTTCACCATGCTCCAGACCGGGCTCGGCGTGTGGGACGTCGACGGCGTCTACTGGACGCTGTGGGTGGAGCTGAAGTTCTACCTGCTCTTCGCCCTCGTCGTCGCCCGCGGGGTCACCTACCGCCGGTGCGTGGTCTTCTGCGGGGTGTGGACGGTGGCCGCCGCCGTCAGCCCCACGGCGGACAGCAAGCTGCTCACGATGTGGGCCATGCCGTTCGCCGAGCCGTACTTCGTCGCCGGCATCTCCTTCTACCTGATGCGCCGCTTCAAGCCCACCGCACTGCTGTGGGGCATCGTCGGCATCTCCTACCTGATCGCCAACCACCACGTGGCCAAGCGCGTGCACGACAACGCCAACCACGCCACGGCACTCCTGCCCGCCCAGGTCGGCGTCTTCGTCATCTTCGCGGTCATGGCCCTGGTCGCCCTGGGCGCCTTCGACCGGGTGCGCTGGAACTGGCTGGGCACGGCGGGAGCGCTGACGTACCCGCTGTACCTGCTGCACCAGTACATCGGCATGACCGTCATCTACGCGCTGCGCACGAAGGTGCCGGCGCCGCTGCTGGTCGCCGGGCTGATCACGGCGATGCTGGGCGCCGCCTGGCTGATGCACCGCTTCGTCGAGAAGCCGCTGGGCCGGCGGATGCGGGCCGCCCTGCGCACCGGGCTGGAGGAGCTGCGCCGCACCGAGCGGACCCCCGCCCCCGCGCAGCCGGCCGGGCTGCCGCTGCTCAAGGAGCCGCGCCGCTTCGACCGGCCGGCCCCCGGGCCCGACCCTGTCGGCGCCGCCACGGCGGACGGCGCCTGACGGGCGGGCCGGGCGCGGCTCAGAGCGAGCCCACGACCTTGCGCGGCGTGATGCGCACGACGACGCGCTGGGCGTCGTCCTTGGCCGCGGGGTTGAAGTCCGCGTAATCCTTACCGGTGTACTTCCGCGCCAGCTCGTTGATGAGCTCGTCGCCGCCCTCGGTCGTGATCTCGACGGTGCCGCGGATCTCCGCGTACGTGTACGGCGCGTTCGGCGGGTTGATCAGCACCGTGATCCGCGGGTCGCGGCGCAGGTTCTTCTCCTTGCGACGCCCCACGGTGGTGGAGACCAGCAGATCGTCGCCGTCGCGCTTGATCCAGGTGACGGACAGCTGCGGGCTGCCGTCGGGCTGGATCGTGGCGAGGGTGACGAAGGCGGGATTGTCGTCGATGTACTTCTTGAGGTCCTCGGACAGTACGGCGGACACGGCGGCCCTCCCGGGGGGCGGTGCGGTGGAGGTGGTTTGTCCGTGGATCCCTCCCCCGCAGCACCCCTCCCCGAAACCGGGGCGCCCGTAAGGGGCGCGAGGAACTGCGCGACAAGCCACGACGCGCCCGCAGGCGAGGTGCTGTGCCCGGGCCCCGGGGTGGCGCGTTCGGCTGCGGGCCGTCGTGGCCGATCGCGCAGTTCCCCGCGCCCCTGGGGGGCGCCCCCTACGGGGCGCTGCGGTACACGAGGGCCGTCGCCACGGCCGCCAGGCCTTCCGCCCGGCCGGTCAGGCCGAGGCCGTCCGTCGTCGTGCCGGAGACGGACACCGGCGCGCCGACCGCCGCCGACAGCGCCTTCTGCGCCTCCTCGCGCCGCTTGCCGATCTTCGGCCGGACGCCGATCACCTGGATGGCCACGTTGCCGATGCCGAAGCCGGCCTCCCGCACGATCCGCGCCGCCTCGGCCAGCAGCGTCACCCCGGACGCCCCCGACCACTCGGGCCGGTCCGTGCCGAAGTGCGCGCCCAGGTCGCCCAGGCCCGCCGCCGAGAACAGCGCGTCGCAGGCCGCGTGCGCGGCCACGTCACCGTCGGAGTGGCCGGCCAGCCCGTGGCTCGCGCCCTCCCACAGCAGGCCGGCGCACCACAGCTCGCGGCCCTCCTCGAAGGCGTGCACATCGGTGCCGATGCCGACCAGCGGCAGCAGCGGGGTCGCCTCAGAAGCCATCGTTCGCCCTCCTGCGCGCCAGCACGGCCTCGGCCAGGACCAGGTCCAGCGGCCGCGTCACCTTGAACGCCTCCTCGTGCCCGGGCACCACCACGACCGGCACGCCGAGGCGCTCGACCATGCCGGCGTCGTCCGTGGCGCCCTCGCCGTCCACGGCGACCTTCTCGTGGGCCTCGGCGAGCACGGCCCGGGCGAAGCCCTGGGGCGTCTGCACGGCCCGCAGCAGCGCGCGCTCGGGCGTGCCGACCACGGGCTCGGGCTCCCCGGCCCGCTCGCCCGTACGCGGCTCGACCTGCTTGACCGTGTCGGCCAGCGGCAGCGCCGGCACCACGGCCGGCGCCCCCTCCCGCACGGCGGCGGCCACCGCGTCGACGATGTCGACGGGCACCAGCGGCCGGGCGGCATCGTGAACGAGGACGGCGGTGACGTCGTCGGGCAGCGCGGCCAGGCCGAGCCGCACGGACTCCTGCCGGGTGGCGCCGCCGGGCACGACCACGACGTCCGTACGGGTGCTGTCGCGGTCGGCGAGGGGATGGGCGTCCAGGAGGTTGCGGACCTCGGCGGCCCCGTCCGGCGGGGCGACCACGACGACGAGGGAGACGGCCCGGGAGGCCGCCATCGCCCGCACCGCGTGCACGAGCATCGGGGTGCCGCTCAGGGCGCGCAGGGCCTTCGGCGCGCCGGGACCCAGGCGTACGCCACGGCCGGCCGCGGGAATGACGGCGGCGGTGCGCCCCGGCACGGCGGGGACGGGCGCGGAGTGTCGCTCGGACATTGCGTTGGCGTTCAGGTTTGCTTCCTCGGCCGATTTGGGTATGGCCCTGGGGGTACCGCCCAGCTCGCAGAGCTGGGAGGAGTGCCGGGCACGATGCCCCGACCGGCCCCTTCCGTGACGACTGGCCGGGTCTGCTGCCCGGTCGGCACGCCTTCGAGCCACTGGTTCCACTGGATGCGGATGCGACCGGAGCCGAAGATGCCGCAGCGCCCGGCGGACGACGGAACGTCGTCGCGCGGGCACCGCGGCACTTCTTCACATCCGGTCCGGGCGGCGGCGAGGCCACCGGCACCTGTGCGTCAGGAGGCGAGGACCTCGTCGAGCAGGGCCTCGGCCTTGTCCTCGTTGGTGTTCTCCGCGAGGGCGAGCTCGCTCACCAGGATCTGGCGGGCCTTGGCGAGCATGCGCTTCTCACCCGCGGACAGGCCGCGCTCACGCTCGCGCCGCCACAGGTCGCGAACGACCTCGGCGACCTTGATCACGTCGCCGGACGCGAGCTTCTCGAGATTTGCCTTGTAGCGCCGGGACCAGTTGGTCGGCTCTTCCGCATAGGGCGCGCGCAGCACCTCGAAGACCCGGTCGAGCCCGTCCTGGCCGACCACATCGCGAACGCCGACGAACTCTGCATTGTCCGCCGGCACTCGAACCGTCAGGTCACCCTGGGCGACCTTCAGCACCAAGTAGGTCTTGTCCACGCCTTTGATCTGGCGAGTTTCGATGGCCTCGATCAGCGCGGCCCCGTGATGGGGATAGACCACGGTGTCGCCAACCTTGAACGTCATGTGACAGGTACCCCTTCCGTGGCTATCCAGTCTAACACGGGGCCCGCCCGTTCTGAATGGCGTTTCCGCAGGTCAGGGCATATCTCGGGGCTTGACAACAGAGACCGGGACGTGCTGCGGGGCCCTTCCGGAAGCAGGTATTCGCAGGTGGGAGCACGTCTGCGGGCGGGGCGAAACGCGGACGTTACGCCCGCCGGACGGGCTCCGCGGGCAGCCGATCGTCCCGTTTTGCCGGGGTCCGGTCGGCGGACTTCGCGTACTCCGTTCGGGGCGCACGGGTCTTCTGCGCTCCCCCGTCCGGAATTGATCACACCGAACTTGATCAATTCCGGAACTCCTTCCCCATACGCCTCCCATTCATTGCCGATAAACACCCGCATCGGTGATCCCCGCCTTCACCCATGTCGCGAGATCGGCCGACCGCCGATATTCGGTCGCGCTGCCGGCCGGGGCGCGAGTTGACCATGGGGGCGGGTCGGGTGCAGCGGCCGTCGGACGGCTCGGTAACCTAACCCCGCTGACACAACCCTTATCTCGTGCGTACCCCGTACGCGTACCTCGTCCAAGGAGATGCCGCCGCCGTGAGCAGCAGCCTTCGACGCGGCGCACTCGCCGCTTCCGCCCTCGTGCTCTCGATCGCCTCGCTCTCCGCCTGCGCGGCGGGCAACGACGCGCAGACGCTGGAGGTCAAGCCGGACAACGCCGCCACCTCGGTCGGCGACATCAAGCTGCAGAACATCAACGTCATCACGCAGCCCAACCAGGACACGACGGGCCCCGCCGTGATCACCGGCCAGATCTTCAACAACGGCCGCAAGGACCAGACGCTGCGCTCCATCAAGCTGCCCGGCAAGGACGTGACCGTGAAGCTCACGTCCGCCAAGGGCTCCGGCGACGTCGTCGTCCCGGCCGGCGGCTCGGTGCTGCTCGGCGGCAAGGGCAACGCCTCCGCGGTCCTGCCCAAGGGCCGCGAGGGCATCAAGGACGGCGCGAGCCAGCCGCTGACGTTCAACCTCAGCTCGACCGGTGACGTGAAGATCGCCGCGTTCGTCGTCCCGGCGACGAGCTACTTCAAGGAGTGGGGCCCCGAGCAGGCGCCCGCCCAGTCCAAGCCGTCCGCCTCCGGCGAGGCCGCGGCCCCCTCGGGCGCCCCGGCGACCGCGTCCGCCCCCGCGAGCCCCTCGGGCAAGCCCGGCGCGTCCGCCCAGCCCCAGCACGCGGGCCACTGACGCACGAGGGCCGGGCCCGGAAGCGACCAGCTTCCGGGCCCGGCCCGTTTCGTACGACGGCGCGCGCCGCGCCCGGACCCCGGGGCGACGTGTTCGACTGCGGGCCGTCAGTGGCCGATCGCGCAGTTCCCCGCGCCCCTGACGGGGCGCGCTGCACGATCGCACCACGGCGCCCCGTAGGGGCGCGGGGAACTGCGCGACAAGCCACGACGCGCCCGCAGTCGAGGTAGCCGTGCTGCGGCCCGGACCCCGGGGCGACGCGTCCGGCTGCGGGCCGTCGGTGGCCGATCGCGCCCACGCGGCGGCAGCCGCAGATCAACACTGCCCCGCGCCCCTACGGGGCGCACCGCCTACGGCTCGAACTTGTAGCCCAGGCCCCGCACCGTCACCAGGTAGCGCGGAGCGCCCGGGTCCGGCTCGATCTTGGCTCGGAGGCGCTTGACGTGGACGTCGAGCGTCTTCGTGTCGCCCACGTAGTCCGCTCCCCACACACGGTCGATCAGCTGCATGCGGGTCAGGACGCGGCCCGCGTTGCGCAGCAGCATTTCCAGGAGGTCGAACTCCTTCAGGGGCAGGTCGACCTTGGCGCCCGCGACGGTCACCACGTGCCGGTCGACGTCCATGCGGACGGGGCCCGCCTCCAGGGCGGCCGGGGTGACCTCCTCCGGTTCTCCGCGGCGGCGCAGGACGGCGCGGATGCGGGCGACCAGCTCCCGCGAGGAGAACGGCTTGGTGACGTAGTCGTCCGCGCCTATTTCCAGGCCGACGACCTTGTCGATCTCGCTGTCCTTGGCCGTCACCATGATCACGGGAACGTTCGAGCGACTGCGCAGCTGCCGGCAGACCTCGGTGCCGGGCAGGCCCGGCAGCATCAGGTCCAGCAGGACGAGGTCGGCGCCGTTGCGCTCGAACTCGTCCAGCCCGTCCGGCCCGGTGGCCGCGACGGCCACCTCGAAGCCCTCCTTGCGGAGCATGTAGGACAACGCGTCGCTGAAGGATTCCTCGTCCTCTACGACGAGCACTCGTGTCACAGTTCGACCTCCGGTCGGGCCTTCGGCCCAGACGGCGTGGGATGGAACGGGGAGGCGGCGCCGGTGGTCACCGGTGCGCCCCCGGCGCGGGCAGGGGATCGTGGGGCGCGTCGTCGACGAAGTCCGCCGCGTCGGGGCCGATGAGCGGGCGGTTGCGCTCGCGCGTGGCCCGGGTGCCCTGGCCCGCCCGCTCGCGGTCGCGGTCGCGGCTCGCACCGGCCTCCGGCAGGCGCAGGGTGAACGTGGAGCCCTGGCCCTCGGCGCTCCAGACGGTCACCTCGCCGCCGTGGGAGGCGACGACGTGCTTGACGATCGACAGGCCCAGGCCCGTGCCGCCGGTGGCACGGGAGCGGGCGGGGTCGACGCGGTAGAAGCGCTCGAAGACGCGTTCGCGGTCCTTCTCGGAGATGCCGATGCCCTGGTCGGTGACAGCGATCTCGATCAGGTCGCCGCCGGGGGCGGCCACCTTGCGGGCGGCGATGCCGACGCGGGTGCGGGCGGGGCTGTAGTTGACGGCGTTCTCGACAAGGTTTCCCAGGGCGGCCGCGAGCTGGCCGCGGTTGCCCCAGACGTACAGGCCGGCGGCGCCCCCGGTGGCCATGGTGATCTGCTTGGTGCCGGCCTGGTGGCGGCAGCGGTCGATGGCCTCGGCGACGAGTTCGTCGACGCGTACGGGCTCGGCGTCCTCCAGGGGGTCGTCGTTCTGGACCCGGGAGAGGTCGATGAGCTCCTGGACGAGGTTGGTCAGGCGGGTGGCCTCGATCTGCATGCGGCCGGCGAAGCGGGTGACGGCCTCGGGGTCGTCGCTCGCGTCCATGACGGCCTCCGACAGCAGCGACAGCGCGCCGACCGGGGTCTTGAGCTCGTGGCTGACGTTGGCGACGAAGTCGCGGCGGACGGCCTCGATGCGCCGGGCCTCGGTGAGGTCCTCGACGAGGAGCAGGACGAGCCGGGAGCCGAGCGGGGCGACGCGCGCGGAGACCGCCAGCGCGTCGCCGCGGCCGGTGCCGCGGCGCGGCAGGTCGAGCTCGACCTGGCGTATCTCGCCGTCCCGGCGCGTGTCGCGGGCCATCTGCAGCATCGGCTCGACGGCGAGCTTGCCGCCGCGCACCAGCCCGAGGGCGTAGGCGGCGGAGCTGGCCTTGACCACGGTGTCGGCCTCGTCGAGGACGACGGCGGAGGAGCGCAGGACGGACAGGACGGTGTCCACGCCGGGCGGCAGGACGGCGTCCGTGTGCAGGGAGGTGCGGGTGGGCCTGGCCTGGTCGCGCTCGCTCCAGCGGAACGCCAGCATGGCGATGACACCGGTGCACACTCCGGCGATCGCTGCCGCTGCGGCGACGGCCGCGTCCAGGTTCATGTCTCCAGGTTATGCGGCCGAAAGGTCCCTCCCACAGCCGAATGGGGGGCGTCTCGAACACACGTTGCCGAGAGTTCACCTTCAGGTCAGAAGTGGTTCACTCCGGGGGACGGCAGCCGTCGCGTTGCGGCCGGACCGTGGGGAGCGTTGGCCGTCCGAGGGGCACCGGATGCGGTTCCCGGCGGTCACGGCAGTACACGAGCGAGAGAAGGTCGACAGATGCGGGACGCGTACCACGAGGAGCTGGATTCGATCGGCGAGGGCCTGGTCGAGATGGCCCGGCTGGTGGGCTCCGCGATCGGGCGCGCCACCACGGCGATCCTCGACGCGGACCTGAAGCTGGCGGAGTCCGTCATCGCGGCGGACGCCAAGGTCGACGACCTGCAGCGGGACCTGGAGGCCCGGGCGATCGCCCTGCTGGCCCGCCAGCAGCCGGTGGCCACCGACCTGCGGATCGTCGTCACGTCGCTGCGCATGAGCGCGGACCTGGAGCGCTCGGGCGACCTGGCCCAGCACGTGGCCAAGCTGGCCCGGCTGCGCTTCCCGGAGTCGGCGGTCCCGCGTGACCTGCACGCGACGATCCTGGAGATGGGCCAGCTCGCGCAGCGGCTGATGGCCAAGGCGGGCGAGGTGATCATCACCAAGGACGTGGACCTCGCGCTGCAGCTGGAGCACGACGACGACGCGATGGACCTGCTGCACCGCGCGCTCTTCCAGCACCTGATGGACGACCGCTGGCGGCACGGCATCGAGACGGCGGTCGACGTCACCCTGCTGGGCCGCTACTACGAGCGCTTCGCGGACCACGCGGTCTCGGTGGCCAAGCGCGTGGTGTACCTGGTGACCGGTGAGCACGCCGACGAGCTCACCCAGCCGGTCGGCCAGCAGGGCACCCTCGAAGCGTCGTGACCCTCCCGCGCGGCGCGCGCCGGCGCCGCGCGTGCTCCGTCATGCTCCTTCGCGCCCCCGGTGCCCGCACGTACGTACGTGATGGGCATTGACGGTCGCAGTGGGCCGCCGTTGACTGAG
Organism: Streptomyces luteosporeus; assembly: GCF_039532865.1. Classification (NCBI taxonomy): domain Bacteria; kingdom Bacillati; phylum Actinomycetota; class Actinomycetes; order Kitasatosporales; family Streptomycetaceae; genus Streptomyces; species Streptomyces luteosporeus. The sequence continues at coordinate 103,756 of NZ_BAAASL010000001.1, read as the reverse complement.
GGGGAAGGCAGACACCCTTCGAGGAGGATTCCGAATGAGCGGCTGTCAGTGTGGACCCGGGTGCTCGTGCGGCTGCCAGAACGGCGGCTCCTGCCAGTGCGGCGGCAGCTGCAGCTGAGAGACGTCTGAAGGTCTCTCGCTCCGTACGTCACTCACACCCAGCGCAAAGGGCCCCCGCCCGACAAGGCGGGGGCCCCACTGCGTCCGCCGGGAAGTCACACCCGGTCGGCGGCAGCCGGCTCGGTCGGCTCGGCCGGCTCGGGGCCCGCTTCCAGCCGGTCGAGCTCGGCGCGCCGCCGGCCGCCCCAGCGGATGACGGGCGCCATCGCGGCCGACGTCACGACGAACAGCACGCCCAGGAAGATCCAGCCGGGAGCGCCCCAGTAGACGATGAGGCCCGTCAGGGCCAGCGGGCCGAGCATCTCGGCGACGGTGATGCCGTTGCCGAAGAACGCCTGGTACTGGCCGGTCTTGCCCTTCGGGGCGAGACCGAAGCTGACCTCCCACTCCCCGGCGGCCTGCATCATCTCGCCCGCGACCATCAGCCCGGCCGCGAGGACGAGCAGCAGGCCCGCCGCCCAGGCGGAGTCCCCGGCGGCGGAGAAGGCGAACGCCAGGCACGCCGCGCCCAGCAGGACGCTGCCGAGCAGCAGGTAGCGCGCGGCGGAGGCGAGGTCCTTGACGCCGTCCGAGACCCGGACCTGGAAGAGGGCCACCACCACGGTGTTGAGCATCAGCATCACGGACAGCAGGGACACCGGGGCCGAGGTGTGCTCGCTGATCCACAGCGGCAGGGCGACGCTGACCAGCGGGACGTACAGCAGCAGGACGGTGTTCAGCACGCTGATGAGGACGTACGGGCCGTCCCGGAAGACCGAGGTGCCGCCCGGCTTCGCCGTCGCCCCGGCACCGGCCCGGGGGGCCACGGGCACGGGCGGCACGGCCGGCAGCCTGCTGAGGACGAACGCGGCGACGAGGAAGGCAAGGGCGTTCAGCACGAACGCCGCGTAGTACGCCCCGCGCCGGTCGAAGAGCAGCACGAGGCCGCCGAGGCCCGCGCCGATCGTCATGCCCGCGTTGAAGCTGGACTGGACGTACGCCCGTACGCGCGTGACCTGCTCCTTGGGCACCAGCCCCGCGAGCAGGGCCTGTTCGGCCGCCGAGCCGCCGCGCTGGCTCACCGCGTACGCGCAGGAGGCGATGACGAACGGCACGAAGGAGGTGATGAAGGTGAAGGAGGCGACGGACAGGGCCGAGCACACGAACAGCACCACCGCCGTGCCCCGGGGGCCCATGCGGTCGGCCAGGTGTCCCAGCGGCACGCTCAGCACGAGCGCCGCCGACCAGCCGATGGTCAGGCCGAGGCTCATCTGGAACGGGGACAGCCCGACGATCCGGGTGAAGAACAGCGCCGCACAGATGTTGTAGGCCCCGTCCCCCATGCGGCACACCAGCTGGGCCAGGGCCAGGCCGCGCGGCGGGCCGGGGGGCGGGATCAGGTCCTTTAACACGATGCTCCTTCGGGCCGCGCGGGCGCGGGTGCTCGGCGGTGCGCCGGTCGGGCGCGCGCACGGCGAGGTGTCCGGGGGTGGGCTGGGGTACGCCGGACGACGCCGACGGGCTCACGCGCGCGTACGGCCGGTCCGGGACCCGGGGAGGGGGATCGCTCGTCGACCCCGCCCGTCACCCTCCGCCGACGACGTCGGCGGCCACCCGGCCCACACCCGGCCGGAGGTCGCAAAGGCTGATCGGCAGGCCTCTCCGCGGCCCTGTATGACGGACAGAAAGATAGGCACAGCCCACGGAGCCGCACAAGGCGCGGTACGGACGCGCCCCGTAGGGGCGCGGGGAACTGCGCGATCGGCCACCGACGGCCCGCAGTCGAACACGCCGCCCCGGGCCCGGGCACAGCACCTCACCTGCGGGCGCGTCGTGGCTTGTCGCGCAGTTCCCCGCGCCCCTGACGGGGCGCCGCCTAACCGGCCGCGTGCGGCAAGACCGTAACGGTGATGTCGGGCCGCACCGAGGCGAGGACCCCGGCGACCGTCGCGCCGATCTCCTCCGTGTGCTCCGCGTCCTCGCCGGGGCAGCCGAGGACGACGAGGAGCGCCTCGTGGTCGCCCTCGCCGACCTGGCGTTCGGCGGAGTCGCAGTCGCGGCGGCCCAGCCAGGCGAAGGGCTCCAGGTGCCCGCCGGCGCCCGGCACGCCGTAGATCAGGTCGCCCGCCGGGACGGGCTTGGAGCGGGAGGAGAAGGCCGGCACGATCCGTTCGGCGCCGGTGGCGCGGGTGACGACGAGGTCGCGGCCGCCGTCCTCGGGCAGCAGCCGGTGCAGGCCGATTCCGGCGCCGTGCCGCAGCGTCGCCACGCTCACCGCGTCGACGACGGCGCCGTGGGAGCGCCAGCCGCGCGTGGCGACCAGGGTCTGCAGGCGTTCGCCGGCCGGGACGACCTCGGGGTGGCCGAGGCCCGCGAGGAGCTTGCGGTATCCCTCGGGCAGCGGGGCCTGTGCGTCGTACGCGGCGGCCACCTGCTCGGCGGTGAGCCCCTCGCCGCCGAGCAGCGGGGCGCTGGCGGTCAGCCGCCAGGCGCGGGAGTGGTGCAGGCCCAGGTCGCGGGCGTCCGGCGCGACGAGAAGTTTCATGCGATTCCCTCTGTACGGCAGTTGGGCGAACCGACGCCACATATACACCACTTGGCGGGCTTTGCTCACTCGACCGATCTCGTCGCGGCACATCCCGAGGAATGCATGCAGCCGGTCGCATGGCGATACGCGCACACCATGGCGGCATACACCGTCATGACCACAGGGGGAGACTGGCGTGTCCGAGCACCTCGGTCAACGAGAGGACGAGATCCGCGCGCGGATCGGCGACTGGTTACGCAGTGACCGGTTCAGCTGCCTGGCGGGAAAGGCCGCCCTGCGCAGGGACTTGATCACCTACGCGGCACTCGGCCCCATGGGTACGACGGAGACGACTGCCGTGCTGCACGGGGCACTTGAGGACTACGTTACTGAACAGCTCGGTACGGACGAGAACTTCGCCACCTTCATTGCCGTCTTCGACGGGCCGGCCGGGCTCTCCGAGGAGCAGTTCGAGGCCACCCTGTGGCAACAGCTGTCGGATCTCCACGCGATCGACCGGCAGCGGTACGCGTGGGCCCCGGACGCGGACCCCGACCCGGAGTCCCCGCGCTTCGCCTTCAGCGTCGCCGGACACCCCTTCTTCGTCGTCGGCATGCACGACCGGGCCTCGCGGATCACGCGCCGCTCCCCGCTCACCGCCCTGGCCTTCAACTCGCACCACCAGTTCGAGCGGTTGAAGCAGAACGGTGTATACAGCGGCCTCCAGCGCCGCATCCGCCAGCGGGAGATGCGCCTGCAGCAGTCGGTCAATCCGAATCTGGACGAGTTCGGCCTGTCGTCGGAGGCCCGGCAGTACTCGGGGCGCACGGCCGAACCGGGGTGGACCTGCCCTTTCCGGCCGGCGGCGGAGAACCGCTGACCGGACGGCCCCCGCGGGACCGGCGTTTCGTTCCGGCCGTTCTCCCGAATTCCTTTGCACGCAAGGGAGTTGGCCGGAGAGCAGCACTCCGGCGGAGAAATACCCGGTAGATGCAGCGGATTCCGGCCATCGAGTCGCACTCAAGCGCGACACACCCGATCGACGTGTGATCCGCGTCATATCGAGGCCGTGTAACAGCGTGGCAACCTGGCGCGGCGGCAGCGACGCCGGCCCGGCCACAGTGGCGGCACGTCCGGCGTTCCGTGCCGCGCCACACCCCGTTTCCTCAGCACAACGAGCAAGTCCTGCACCGGCGTTCGCCGGTCATCGCACGACGAGATCCAGCGGGCCCCCGCTCCGGGACCGCCCGCCTTCCGCTCGGGGGAGCCCCATGAACGACGACCGGCGTTTTCGCGTGGTGATCAACGACGAGGAGCAGTACTCCGTCTGGCCCGCGGACGGCGACCTTCCGGCGGGCTGGCGGGCCGAGGGCTTCGAGGGCCCCAAGCAGGAGTGCCTGGCCCACATCGACACCGTGTGGACCGACATGCGCCCGGCGAGCCTGCGCCGCCGCACCGCGGCGTCCACCTCTTGATGCGGCACTGCCCCGTACGGCACCGCCCGACCCCGCACCGTCTGATCAAACACCGCCTGATCAAACACCGCCCGACCCCGCACCGCCCGACCCCGCAGCGTGCGCCCCGGGCCCTGGCCTGCGCACGGCCGCGGAGTCGACAGCGACACGAGTGACGGGAGCGCCGCCTTCCGGCGTCCTGTCGTGAAAGGACATTGTGAGCAGCCCCGCCGTGCGTCATCTGATCTCCACGAGGGACCTGACCGACTCCGATCTGCGCTCCCTCGTCGAGCGGGGTGCCGCGTTCTCCCGTGGCTCCGTCCGTTCGGGGGACCAGCTCTCCGGGCTGGTCGCCGGCGTCCTCTTCCTGAAGACGTCGACCCGCACCCGTACGTCCTTCTCCGCCGCGGCCCTCCGGCTCGGCGCGAAGCTCATCTCCTACGGCCCCGACGACCTGCAGACCAACAGCGGGGAGACCCTGGAGGACACCGCCGAGGTGCTCTCCCGGATGCTGGACCTGCTCGTGGTGCGCAGCGCGGGCGACCCGGCCGACCTGCGGGCGTTCGCCGCGCAGTCGCGGATGGCGGTGATCAACGCGATGACCGCAGACGAGCACCCGACCCAGGCCATCGCCGACCTGACCACCCTGCTGTGCCGCTTCGGCGCCCTGGAGGGCCTGCGGGTCTGTTACGTGGGCGAGGGCAACAACACCGCCGCCGCCCTGGCGCTGACGCTCAGCCGCTTCAAGGGCGTCCGGCTGGAGCTGCGGACGCCGCCCGGCTACGGCCTGGCGCCCGCGACGCTGCGGCAGGCGCTGGCGAACGCGGCGGCCAGCGGGGCGCAGGTGAGCGAACTGCACTCCATGGACACCGCGCCGGCCGGCTTCGACGTGATCTACACGACCCGGTGGCAGACGACGGGCACCAGCAAGGCGGACCCGAACTGGCGCGCGGTCTTCGCGCCGTTCCAGGTGACCACCGCGCTGTGGGACGCGAGCCCCGACGCCGTGTTCCTGCACGACCTGCCCGCCCACCGGGGCGAGGACGTCACCGCCGAGGTGCTGGACGGTCCGAAGAGCCTGGCCTTCGACCAGTCCGAGAACAAGATGTACGCGGCGATGGCCGTCCTGGAATGGTGCGCCGGCGCGCGCTGACGATCCGGCGCCGAGCGCCGGGGGACCACACCACAGCGGGGGAATCGCACACGTGAACACGATGTCCGCCACCGAGCCCGCGGCCGTCCGGGCGGAATGGAACGACACCGCCCGCGAGGGGCTGCGCACGACCCTTCCGGAGCTGTTCGAAACGCAGGTCCGGCGCGTCCCCGACCGTACGGCCGTCGTGCACGACCGCACGGCCCTGACCTACCGGGAGCTCAACGAGCGCGCCAACCGGCTGGCGCGGTTCCTGGTGGCCCGCGGCGCCGGGCCCGAGCACCTGGTGGCCGTGGCGACGCCCCGCTCCGCGGGGACGCTCGTCGCCAACCTGGCGGTGGCGAAGGCCGGTGCGGCCTGGGTGCCGGTCGACCCGGAGTACCCGCCGGCCCGTATCGCCGCGCTGCTGGCGTCCGCGGCGCCCCACCTCGTCCTGACCACCGCCGCCGTGGCGGACGGGCTGCCGGAGGGTCCCGGGCGGATCGTCCTCGACGACCCGGACGTCGCCGCGCTGATCGCCGCGCAGGGCGCCGGCGACCTGACCGACGCCGAACGGCTCGCCCCGCTCGACGCGGACCACGCGGCGTACGTCATCCACACCTCCGGTTCGACGGGCCGGCCCAAGGGCGTGGTGGTGACGCACGCCGGTCTGGCGAGCCTGGCGGTCGACCACATCGAGCGCTTCGGGATCACCGAGGGCGACGGCGTGCTGCAGTTCGCCTCGTTCAGCTTCGACTGCTCGGTCGGCGACATGCTGATGGCGCTGGCCTCCGGCTCGGCCCTCGTCGTCCGCCCGGGGCACTGCCTGTCCGGGGAGGAGCTGGGCGCCCTGATCGACCGCTCCGGCGCCACCCACGTGACCATCCCGCCCCAGGTGCTCGCCGCCCTGCCGCCCGCCGCGTACCCCAGCTTGCGGACCATCGCCACCGCCGGTGACGTGTGCTCCGGCAAGCTCGTGGACCAATGGGCCCCCGGGCGGCGGATGTTCAACGCCTACGGCCCCACCGAGGCCACCGTGGACGCGGTGGCCACGGAGGTCACCGAGGGCACCGCCGTCCCGCCGATCGGCCGGCCCGTGGTGAACATGCGGGCGTACGTGCTCGACGAGGACCTGCAGCCGGTGCCGGTCGGCCGGGAGGGCGAGCTGTTCCTCGCCGGCGCCGGACTGGCCCGGGGCTACCTGCGCCAACCCGGGCTGACGGCCGAGCGGTTCGTGCCCTGCCCCTTCGGGGCGCCCGGCGAACGGATGTACCGCACGGGCGACCTCGCCGTGTGGCAGGCGGACGGGAACCTCGAGTTCCGGGGCCGGATCGACGAGCAGGTCAAGATCCGCGGCTTCCGCATCGAGCCCGGCGAGGTCGAGGCCGCGCTCGGCGCCCACCCCGGCGTCGCCGGCAGCGTGGTCGTCGCCCGCGAGGACCAGCCGGGCGGCAAGCGCCTGGTCGCGTACGTCGTCCCCCGGGAGGGGGCCGCACCGGAACCCGCCGCGCTGCGCCGCCACCTGGCCGGGACGCTGCCCGACCACCTCGTGCCCAGCGCGGTCGTCGTCCTGGACGCGTTCCCCCTGAACCGCAACGGGAAGCTGGACCGCGCCGCCCTGCCCGCGCCCGACCTGTCCGCCACCGTCTCCGCGCGGGCGCCGCGCACCCCCGGCGAGGAGCTGTTGTGCGGCCTGTTCGCCGAGGTCCTGGGGCTGGACCGGGTCGGCCCCGACGACGCGTTCTTCGACCTGGGCGGCGACAGCGTGCTGGCCATCCGGCTCGCGGCGAAGGTCCGCGAGGCGGGCTGGGTGCTCTCCCCCAAGGACGTGTTCACCCACCAGCGGGCCGAGGCGCTGGCCGGGCTCCTCGCACCGGCGCCGGAGCCGGAGCCGGCCGGTGCGACCGGGGACGGCGCCACCGGTGGCGCGCCGCTGCTGGAGCTGAGCCAGGACGACATCGACGATCTCACAGGGGAATGGACAGATGAGCTCTGACAGCCGGAAGCCGGCCATCCTGCCGCTGGCCCCGCTGCAGGAGGGGATGCTGTTCCTCTCCCTGTTCGACCAGCAGGCCGCCGGTGCCGGTGTCTACGTGCCGCAGATGGTGGTCGAGCTCGAGGGACACGTCGAGACGCCGGTCCTGGAAGGCGCCGTCCGCGCCCTGACGGAGCGCCACGCCAACCTGCGCGCGTGCTTCCGTACGGCGAAGAAGCAGGGCACTCCGGTGCAGCTGATCCCGCCCACGGTGGACGTGCCGTTACGCGAGTTCGACCTGTCCGGGCTGCCGGAGGACGCACGCGAGGCCGAGCTCGACCGGCTCATGGCCGAGGACCGGGCGGTCCCCTTCGACCTGGCCAGGCCGCCGCTGCTGCGGTTCACGCTCATCCGGCGCGCCGCCACGCGCTGGCGCCTGGTGATGACCCACCACCACATCCTGCTGGACGGCTGGTCCATCCCGCCGCTGCTCGACGAGCTGCTCACCCTCTACCGGCAGCAGGGGGACGCCGCAGGCCTGCCCCCGGTCGTGCCGTACGAGAACTACCTGCGCTGGCTGGCCGCCCAGGACCGCGACGTCGCGCGCGACGCCTGGCGGCGCTCGCTCGCGGGCGTGGAGGGCCCCACCCTGGTCGCCCCCGCGGCGACCGGACCGCAGACCACACCGCCCCGCACCCTGGAGAGGGGCCTGGGCGAGGAGGTGACGGCGGCGCTGACCGCCCGGGCGCGCGGCAGCAGGCTCACCCTGAACACCGTCGTCCAGGGCGCGTGGGGGACGGTGCTCTCCCGCCTCACCGGCCGCGACGACGTGCTCTTCGGCGTCACCGTCTCCAGCCGCCCGGAGGCGGTCGAAGGCGTCGACCGGATCATCGGCCTGCTGATCAACACCCTGCCGGCCCACCTGCGCGTCGATCCCACCGCCCCGCTGGCCGAGCTGCTGCGCGGCCTGCAGGACGAGCAGGCGGACCTGCTGCCGCACCACAACCTCGGCCTGACCGAGATCCAGCAACTCGTCGGATGCGGCCCCCTGTTCGACACCCTGATGGTGTTCCAGAACTACCCCGAGCGGGCCCGGGACGCGAGCGGGGACGTGCGGATCGTCGACGCGTACGACATCGACGCCACCCACTACCCGCTCAGCCTGACCGTGCTCCCCGGCGCCGACCTGCGGCTGCGGCTGGAGTACCGCACCGACGCGTTCGACGCGCAGAGCGCCGAACGCGTCCTGGACTGGCTGGTGCGGCTGCTCGGGGCGTTCGCCGAGGACCCCGCCCGCCCGCTGTCCTCCGTCGACCTGCTGGGCCCGGCCGAGCGGCACCGCGTCCTGGTGGAGTGGAACGACACCGCGCACCCGGTGCCCGCCACCACGCTGCCGGAGCTGTTCGAGGAGCAGGCGGCCCGCACACCTGACGCCGTGGCCACCGTGTTCGCCGGCGAGGCGCTGACCTTCGCCGAGCTCAACGAGCGGGCCAACCGGCTGGCCCGGGTGCTGGTCGCCCGCGGCGCGGGCCCCGAGCGGCTGGTCGGCCTCTCGCTGCGGCACTCCCCCGGCATGATGGCCGCCGTCCTGGCGATCCAGAAGGCCGGCGCCGCGTACGTGCCCGTCGACCCGGACTACCCCGCGTCCCGCATCGCCCACCTGGTGACCGACGCGGCGCCCGTGCTGGTCGTCACCTCCGCCGAGCACGCCGCGGCCCTGCCGGAGGGCACCGAACTGCTCCTCCTGGACGACCCGCAGGTCGCGCAGGCGGCCGCCGCCCACCCGGGGACGAACCTCACCGACGCCGAGCGGGCCGCCCCGCTCGACCCGGCGCACGCCGCCTACGTCATCTACACCTCCGGCTCGACCGGCGTCCCCAAGGGCGTGGTGGTCGAGCACCGCAACGCCGTCAACCTCTTCCACAACCACCGCGCCGCCTACTTCGGGCCCGCCGCCCGGGGGGCCGGCGCCGAGCGGCTGCGCATGGCGCTGGCCTCGTCGATCTCCTTCGACGCATCGGTGGCCGGGATGCTGTGGATGCTGGACGGGCACGAGCTGCACCTGGTCGACGAGGAGTGCCGGTACGACCCGGCGGCGTTCGTGCGCTTCGTCGACGAGCACCGCATCGACGTCGTGGACGTCACCCCCTCCTTCGCCGAGCAACTGCTGCTGGCCGGGCTGCTGGAGGGCCGCCGGCCCGCGGTGCTCGTCATGGGCGGCGAGGCCATCGGCGAGGCGCTGCTGGCCGAGACCGGCGCAGTGCCCGACATGGAGACGTACAACTGCTACGGCCCGACCGAGTGCACCGCCGACGCGACGAGCCCGCAGCGCCTGCGCGGCACCAGCGGGCAGAACATCGGCCGGCCGGTGCGCAACGGCCGGGCGTACGTGCTGGACGCGGGCCTGGCGCCCGTCCCGGTGGGGGTCGTCGGCGAGCTGTACATCGCGGGCGCCGGCGTGTCCCGGGGCTACCTGGGCCGGCCGGGGCTGACCGCCGACCGGTTCCTGCCCTGCCCGTTCGCCGCGGGCGAGCGGATGTACCGCACCGGCGACCTGGCCCGCTGGCTGCCCAACGGGGAGATCGAGTACGTCGGCCGCGCCGACGAGCAGGTCAAGATCCGCGGCTTCCGGGTGGAGCTCGGCGAAATCGAGGCGGTGCTGCGGCAGCACCCCGCCGTGGCGCAGACCGCCGTCGTCGCCCGCGACACCGCGGGCGGCGGCAAGCAGCTGGTCGCCTACGCGGTCCCGGCGGCGGACCCCGGCACCGGCGCCCTCGCCGCGGAGCTGCGCGCCCACGCGGCGCAGCGCCTGCCGGACTACATGGTGCCGGTCGCCGTCGTCCTGCTGAACGAGCTCCCGCTGACCCCGAACGGCAAGCTGGACCGCGCCGGTCTGCCGGCACCCGAGCTGGGCGGGCAGGCATCCGGCCGGGCGCCGCGCACCGAGCTGGAGAAGACCCTGTGCGGGCTCTTCGCCGAGACGCTCGGCGGCGAGCGGATCGGCATCGACGACAGCTTCTTCGACCTCGGCGGCAACTCGCTGCTGGCCATGCGCCTGGCCTCCCGGGTGCGCACCGTCCTGGAGGTCGAACTCCCGGTCCGCACCGTCTTCGAGGCGCCCACCGTCGCCGGCCTCGCCGGCCGCCTGGGCGGCGCCCCGGCCGCCCGCCCGCCGCTGCGGCCGCGGCCGCGCGGCGCTGCTGCGCCGGCCTCGTCCGGGCAGCGCAGGCTGTGGTTCCTCGACACGATGGACCCCGAGCACTCGCCCTACAAGATCCCGCTGGCCGTGCGGCTGGACGGGGAGCTGGACCGCGCCGCCCTCGAACGCGCCCTCGCCGACGTCGTGGAGCGGCACGAGGTGCTGCGCACCGTCTACCCGGAGCGCGACGGCGAGCCGTACCAGCACGTGCTGCCCGCCGAAGAGGCCGCGCCCGCCCTCGTGGTGCGCGAGGCCAACGAGGCGGGCCTGGACGAGGCGCTGCTGGCGGAGGTCTCCCGGCCGTTCCGGCTGCAGGTCGACCCTCCGCTGCGCGCGACGCTGTTCGCGCTCGCCGAGCAGGCGCACGTCCTGCTGCTCGTGGTGCATCACATCGCCGCGGACGGCTGGTCGATGGGCCCGCTGGGCCGGGACCTGTCCCGGGCCTACGCGGCGCGCCTGCGCGGCACGGCACCCGGCTGGGAGCCGCTGCCCGTGCAGTACGCCGACTACGCCGCCTGGCAGCTGGAGACGACCGGTTCCGAGGAGACGCCCGGCAGCCTGATGGCCCGGCAGGTGGACTATTGGCGCTCGGCCCTGGCCGGTCTGCCCGAGGAGCTGGCCCTGCCGGCCGACCGGCCGCGCCCGGCGGCCGGCACCCACCGGGGCGGCGTCGAGCTGTTCACGGTGGACGCCGAGCTGCACGCCGCCCTGGGCGCGCTGGCCGCCGAGCGGCGGGCCAGCCTGTTCATGGTGGTCCAGGCCGCGCTGGCGGCCCTGCTGTACCGGCTCGGCGCCGGGTCCGACGTGCCGATCGGGGCCCCGGTCGCCGGGCGCGCCGACGAGGCGTTGGACGACCTGGTCGGCTTCTTCGTGAACTCGCTGGTGCTGCGCACCGACGTCTCCGGCGACCCGGCCTTCGCCGACCTGCTGGAGCGGGTGCGCGAGGGCGACCTCGCGGCGTACGCCCACCAGGACGTGCCGTTCGAGCGGCTGGTGGAGGTGCTGGGCCCGCCCCGCGTGCCCGGCCGCAACCCGCTGTTCCAGGTCGAGCTGGGCGTCATGGAGAACGCTGCCGAAGAGCTCGCCTTCCCCGGGCTTGCCGCCGCGGTGCTGCCCGTCGGCGCCACCGCCGTCCCCTTCGACCTGTCCTTCGAACTCACCGCCCGCACGGACGCCTCGGGCCCGGCCGGGGTGGCCGGCCGGCTCGACTACAGCACCGAGCTGTTCGACCCGGCGACCGCGCGCGCTCTCGTCGAGCGCCTGCTAGGGGTGCTGCGGCAGGTCGCGGCGGACCCCTCCCTGCCGGTGAGCCGGCTGGACGTCCTCGGCGAGGCCGAACGCACCCTGCTGCTCACGGAGTTCAACCGCAGCGAGCGCGACACCGGCCTCGACGACCTGGTCGCCCACGTCCAGCGGATCGCCGCCGAGCGGCCGCGGGCGACCGCGCTCCTCGACGGCCGCACGGAGCTCGACTACGCCACCCTGGCGGGCCGGGCCTCCGCGCTCTCCCGCCGGCTGACCGCCGCCGGGGCCGGGCCGGGCACCGTGGTGGCCGTGTGCGCGGCCCGCTCGGTGGCCGTGCCCGTCGCCCTGCTCGGCATCCTCGGCGCGGGCGCCGCGTACCTCCCGCTGGACCCCACCGGCCCCGTCGCCCGCAACGCCGGCATGCTCGCCCGCAGCGGCGCGCGCGTCGTCCTCGCCGACCCCGCGCAGGCCGAACGGGCCGGGGAGCTCGCCGCCGCGGCGGGCACCGGCACGGTGGCGGTGCTCTCGCTCGGCGAGGAGTGCGATCCCTTGGACGCGCTGGCCGCGCCCGTCGGGCAACCGGACGACCTGGCGTACGTCCTGTTCACCTCCGGGACCACCGGCCGCCCCAAGGGCGCGATGGTGCACCGCCGCGGCATGGTCAACCACCTGCTCGCCAAGGTGGAGGACCTCGGCCTGACCGCCGACGACAGCGTGCTGCAGAACGCGCCCCTGAGCTTCGACATCTCGGTGTGGCAGATGCTGGCCGCCTTCGTCGCCGGCGGGCGCACCCGCGTCGCCGGCGACGACCTGGCGGCCGACCCGGACCTGCTGTTCGGCATGGTCGCCACCGAGCGGCTCACCGGCGTCGAGGTGGTGCCCTCGCTGCTGCGCACCGCCCTCGACAGCTGGGACGTCACCGGGGACGCGCCGGAACTGCCCGCGCTGCGCTGGCTGATGGTCACCGGCGAGGCGCTGCCGCCCGACCTGTGCGCCCGCTGGTTCGCCCGCTACCCGCACGTCCCGCTGGTCAACGCCTATGGTCCGACGGAGTGTTCGGACGACGTCACGCACGCGTGGCTGACCCCGCGGACCGCGCCCGGGGCCGGGCAGCGCGTGCCGATCGGTCGCGTCATCCGCAACACGCGGCTGTACGTGCTGGACGAGGCGATGCGGCCGGTCCCGCTGGGCGCCGTCGGCGAGCTGTACGTGGGCGGCACCGGCGTCGGCTACGGCTACCTCGGGGACGCCGCGAAGACGGCGGACGCGTTCGTGCCGGACCCGTTCTCGCAGCGGCCCGGCGCGCGGCTGTACCGGACCGGGGACCAGGCGCGGTACCGGCCGGACGGGCAGCTGGAGTTCCTCGGCCGCAACGACCACCAGGTCAAGATCCGCGGTCAGCGCATCGAGCTCGCCGAGGTGGAGACGGCCCTGCGCGCGGTGGACGGCGTCCGGGACGCCGTCGTGGTCGTCCGTGTGGACGCCGCCGGGCACAATCGCTTGGTCGGCTACTACACCGGCGACGCCGTGGCGGACGAGGTGGCGGCGCTGCTCACCGGCGTCCTCACCCCGGCCATGGTGCCCTCGGTGCTGGTGCCCCTGGCCGCCCTGCCGCTGAGCGACAACGGCAAGGTCGACCGCCAGCAGCTGCCGGAGCCGCAGCTGCCGGCCGCGGGCGCGGGACGCCCGCCCGCCACGGAGCGGGAGAAGGTGCTGTGCGGCGTCTTCGCCGACGTGCTCGGCGTGCCGTCCGTCGGCGTCGACGACGACTTCTTCCAGCTCGGCGGCCACTCGCTGCTGGCCACCCGAGTGGCGACCCGGGTCCGTACGGAGCTGGGGGTGCGGCTGCCGGTGCGGCTGCTCTTCGAGGCCCCGACGGTCGCCGCCCTGGCCGCCCGGCTGGGCACCGAGGACCGCGCGGCGGGCCTGGGCGTCCTGCTGCCGCTGCGCCGCACCGGCGTGCGGCCCCCGCTGTTCTGCGTCCACCCGGCCAGCGGCCTGGCCTGGCCGTACGCCCGGCTGGTGGGGCTGCTGGAGCCCGAACGGCCCGTGTACGGCCTGCAGGCACGCGCCCTCACCCGGCCCCGTCGCGCGCCCGCCACGACCGGGGAGATGGCCGCGGACTACGTGGCGCAGATCCTCACCGTCCAGGCGGAGGGCCCCTTCCACCTGCTGGGCTGGTCGTGGGGCGGGCGCATCGCCCACGAGGTGGCGGTGCGGCTGCGGGGGCTCGGCCACGAGGTCGCCCTGCTGGCGATCCTGGACTCCGAGCCGTCCGCCACGGACGTGCGGGTGCCCGGCGAGGAGGAGTTCGTCTCCCACCTGGTGCACGAGGCGGACCTCGACCGCGGGGCGCTCGGGGAGGGTCCGCCGACGCTCGCCGGGCTGCGGCGGGCCCTCGATGCGGCGGGCCCGGCGGCCGGGCCGCTCGGCGGCCTGGAGGAGGACACGCTCCGGGCGGTGTACGACACCTTCCGCAACGAGGCCCGCATCGGCCTGGAGCCGCCCGCGGAGCCCTACGACGGGGACGTGCTGTTCTTCGCCGCGGGGCGCGACGCACCGCAGGCGTCCTCCCTGGCCGCATCGTGGAAGCCGTACGTGACCGGCCGCATCGAGGAGCACGTCGTCGACTGCCGGCACCTGGAGATGCTCGCTCCCGAACCCCTCGGCGCGATCGCGGCCGTGCTCACCGAACGCCTCGGTGCCGGAGGCCCCGGCACCGGAGAGGGGCCGTCGCAGTGATCTACGAGAAGGCCTCCGACGTCGTCCTCGACGACGTGTTCCTCCGGCTGCCCGGCTTCCTGTCCGCCGGGGAGGTGTTCCTGAAACTGGAGGGGCTCAACCCCGCCGGCTCCGTGAAGCTCAAGACCGCCGTCGCCCTCGTCGAGTCGATGGAACGGGACGGCACCCTGCGCCCCGGCTCCCCCGTCATCGAGTCCTCGTCGGGCAACCTCGGCGTCGCCCTGTCCGTGGTGTGCGCGGCCAAGGGCTACCCGCTGACGGTGGTGACGGACCCGAACGCCTCCCGCCACTCGCTGCGCGTCATGCGCAGCCTGAGCACCGAGGTGGTCGAGGTGACCACCCGGGACGCGCAGGGCGGCTTCCTGAACACCCGGATCACCTACATCCACCGCCGCCTCGCCGAGGACCCCACGCTCGTCTGGCTCAACCAGTACGCCAACCCCGCCGGCGTACGCGCCCACCGCGACCGGACCGCCGCCTCCGTCCACAAGGGGCTGGGCACGGTGGACGCGCTGTTCGTCGGGGCCGGCACCACGGGCACGCTGATGGGTTGCGTCGAGTACTTCGCCGAGCACAGCCCCGGCACCCGGGTCGTCGCCGTGGACGCCGTCGGCTCGGTCACCTTCGGCGGCCCCGCCGCGCCCCGCTTCATCCCCGGCCTCGGCACCAGCCGGCGGCCCGAGCTGTTCACCGACGGCGGCGGCTTCGAGAAGCTGCTCGTCGCGGAGCCCGACACGGTGGCGATGTGCCGGCGCGTCGCCGAGACGTACGGCCTGCTGGTGGGCGGCTCCACCGGAACCGTGCTCGCCGCCGTGCAGCAGCTCGCGCCCACGCTGGCCCCCGGCTCCCGGGTGGCCGTCATCTCCCCGGACATGGGCGACAAGTACATCGACACCGTCTACTCCGACGCCTGGGTCGCCGAGCGCTACACGGGCATCCCCGAACTGGCCGGTCTCGGCCCCACCGCCACCAGCAGCCGATAAAGCAGCATCCGACAAGGAAATGAGCCCCATGTCCGACTTCTCCGTCGTGCCCGGCGCAGCCGTCTCCGCAATCCTCGCCGACGCCCACCAGGACGTCCTGCGCATCGTCGCCGACACCTACGTCGCCCACGAACAAGGGCTCTCGGTGAACCCCGACAGCTACTTCCTGCGCTTCCCGGACAAGCCCAACGCCCGCGTCATCGCCCTGCCCTCGTACCTCGGCGGCGACGTGGACGCCATCGGCATGAAGTGGATCGCCAGCTTCCCCGACAACACCCTGCAGGGGCTGCCGCGCGCCTCGGCGACGCTGCTGATCAACGACTACGCCACCGGCTACCCGGTCGCCTGCCTGGAGGCGGCGGGCATCAGCGCGGTGCGCACCGCCGCCTCCGCCGCCGTCGCCGCGGCCGAACTGCTCACCACGACCGGGCCCGTACGGCTCGGTGTCGTGGGCGCCGGCGTCATCGCCCGCACCATCGTCGACTACCTCCACGCCCGCGGCGTGAAGGTCGCGGACGTGCTGGTGCACGACCTGGACCCCACCAGCGCCGGCCACCTGACCGCCCACGCGACGGCCCGCATGGGCGCACCCGCCACCGCCGGCACGCTCGACGAGGTCCTCGCCCGCGACCTGGTGGTCTTCGCCACCACCGCGGCGACGCCCTACGTGCCCGCGGACACCGCGCTGCGGCCCGGGCAGGTCCTGCTGAACGTCTCCCTGCGCGACCTGGCCCCCGAACTGCTGCTGCGCAGCAACAACGTCGTCGACGACGTCGAGCACTGCCTCAAGGCGCAGACCTCGCCCCACCTGGCCGAACAGCTCACCGGTGGCCGCGACTTCATCACCGGCACCCTCGGCGCGCTGCTCCAGGGGAACGTCACCCTCGACCCCGACAAGCCCACCGTCTTCTCGCCGTTCGGTCTGGGCATCCTCGACCTCGCCGTCGGCCACCACGTCCTGCACGAGGCCCGCCGCCGGGGGACCGCCGTCGAGATCCCGGACTTCATCGGCGAGACCAGGCGCTGGTAGCCCGCCGGCCAGAGGACACGGCAGGAGGGACAGGGGTGACGACCAACCCGCAGGACATCGACGTGATGCTGCCCAGGATGGACCTTCAGCAGCTCGCGGCGCTCGCGCCCCTGGACCCGGGCGCCGTGGAGATCTACGAGCACACCACGCGCACCACGAGCGTCTCGCTGGGCGAGCTGGTGCACTTGACCGGCCGCCCGGAGGACGCCGTCGCGGAATCCGTCCGGGTCCTGCTGCGGCTGCGCCTGCTGCGATGGGCGGAGGGCGAGCCCACCCGGCTGACCGCCATCTCCCCGGACAGCGCCGAGCTGCACGTCCTGGAGCCCGCCGCACGGAAGGTCGCCGCACTGCAGGAGGCGCTGGCGCAGGTGCGCGGCGAGCTCTCGGCCCTCTCCGAGCTGTACCACGACGGGATCGTGCACCGGCTGCGCGGGGAGAGCACGGAGATCATCACCGGCCCGGCGGACGTCCGCGGCCGCATCGAGCACCTGATCGACCGGGCGGCCCGGGAGATCCTCGTCGCCCGGCCGGGCGGGGCGCGGCAGGAGGACGTGCCGTGGGAGTGCCCCGAGCGCGTCGAGGCGGCGCTCGCGCGCGGCGTGCGGCTTCGGGTCATCTGCCAGCACACCGCGCAGTTCAGCCTGCCGGTGGTCGCCCGCGTCGAGCGGGTGACCGCCCTGGGCGCCGAGGTGCGCACCGTGGGCGACCGGATCGAACCGGTCCTGGTCGTCGACCGCAGCACCGCCGTCGTCCCGCTGCGCGACGACCCGCGCGGCGCGGTGCTCGTCCGGGACCCGAGCACCGTCGACTTCATGACCGGCACCTTCGAACGGCTGTGGCCGCAGGCCACGCCCTTCCCGGCGAAGCTGGGCCGCGGCCCGGCCGTCGCCGCCTCCGACGCCGTGAAGTCCGACATCGTCCGGCTGCTGATCGCCGGGGAGGACGACAAGGCCATCGCCCGCCGCATGGGCATGTCGGTGCGGACCTGCCAGCGGCACATCACCGAGATCATGAACCGCCTGGGCGCCCGCACCCGGGTACGCGCCGGCTACCTGCTGCACGAGCTCGGCCACCGGTGATCCCGCAGGGATCCACCGGTGGCCGCGTGCCCGGGCGTGCGGGCTGCTACTTCTTCTTGCCCTGGTTCTTCACGGCCTCGATGGCGGCCTTGGCGGCCTCCGGGTCGAGGTAGCGGCCACCGGGGGTGACCGGGCGGAAGTCGGCGTCGAGCTCGTAGGCCAGCGGAATGCCGGTGGGGATGTTCAGGCCCGCGATGTCGGCGTCGGAGATGCCGTCCAGGTGCTTGACCAGGGCGCGCAGCGAGTTGCCGTGCGCGGCGACCAGGACGGTGCGGCCGGCGATCAGGTCCGGGACGATGCCGTCGTACCAGTACGGCAGCATGCGGGTGACGACGTCCTTGAGGCACTCGGTGCGCGGGCGCAGCTCGCCGGGGATGGACGCGTAGCGCGGGTCGTCGCTCTGCGAGAACTCCGAGCCGTCCTCGAGGGCCGGCGGCGGGGTGTCGTAGGAGCGGCGCCAGAGCATGAACTGCTCCTCGCCGAACTCCGCCAGGGTCTGGGCCTTGTCCTTGCCCTGCAGCGCGCCGTAGTGGCGCTCGTTCAGCCGCCAGGAGCGGTGGACGGGGATCCAGTGGCGGTCGGCGGCCTCCAGGGCGATCTGCGCGGTGCGAATGGCGCGCTTCTGCAGGGAGGTGTGGACCACGTCGGGCAGCAGGCCGGCGTCCTTCAGCAGCTCACCGCCGCGGAGTGCCTCCTTCTCGCCCTTCTCGTTGAGGTTGACGTCCACCCAGCCGGTGAACAGGTTCTTCGCGTTCCACTCGCTCTCGCCGTGGCGGAGGAGGATCAGCTTGTACGGTGCGTCGGCCATGCCCTTGAGCGTAATCGACGGGCCGAGCGCCTCGCGCCCCGGACGTTTGACGCCGATCGTCAATTGAATGGCGTGGACACGATCATTTCAGTAGCGTGCGATCCCTGTTGGCACCACTTACATCGGGGGCGCGGGAATGTCGGTAGCACGTATCGGAAGGGCCGCTCGCGAAAGCGTGTCGGGGCTGCCGCGGCAGTTCTGGTGGCTGTGGACCTCGACCCTGATCAACCGGCTGGGCGCCTTCGTCGCGACCTTCCTGTCCCTCTACCTGACGATCGACCGCGGCTACTCCGCCTCGTACGCCGGCCTGGTCGCCGCCCTGCACGGCCTCGGCGGGGTGATCTCCTCCCTCGTCGCCGGCGTGATGGCCGACCGGCTCGGCCGGCGCCCCACGCTGCTGGTGGCCCAGCTGTCCACCGCCGCCTCCGTCGCCCTGCTCGGCTTCGTGCAGCACCCGCTGGCCATCGCCGCCGTCGCCTTCCTCGTCGGCATGGCCTCCAACGCCTCCCGCCCGGCGGTGCAGGCGATGATGGCCGACATCGTCCCGCCCGAGGACCGCGTCCGCGCCTTCACGCTCAACTACTGGGCCATCAACCTCGGCTTCGCCTTCTCCTCGCTGGCCGCCGGCGTCGTCGCCTCCTACAGCTACCTCATCGGCTTCCTCGGCGAAGCCGCGCTGACCCTCGTCTGCGCCCTGCTGGTGTTCTGGAAGCTGCCCGAGTCCCGGCCCGAGCAGACCGCCGCCGACGCCGCCGGCACGCCGGACGAGCGCCCGGTCAGCCTGGGCACCGTGCTGCGCGACGGCCGGTTCATGGGGGTGGTCGGGCTGTCCTTCCTGATGGCCTTCGTCTTCATGCAGCACTCGGTCGCCCTGCCGGTGGCCATGGGCGCCGACGGCTTCTCCCCCGGCGACTACGGCGCGGTCATCGCGGTCAACGGCGTACTGATCGTGGCCCTGCAGATCCCTCTCACCCGGTTCATCGAGCACGGCGACCCGCGCCGGCTGCTGACCGTCTCGGCGCTGCTCGCCGGCTGCGGCTTCGGACTGACCGCCTTCGCCGGCTCGATCGGCTTCTACATGCTGACCGTCGTCGTCTGGACGTTCGCCGAGATCATCAACTCGCCGACCCAGATGAGCCTCGTCGTGCGGCTCTCCCCCGCCCAGGGACGCGGGCGCTACCAGGGCGTCTACTCGCTGTCGTGGTCGGTGGCCGCGCTGGTCGCCCCGCTGGTGGGCGGCACGCTGATCGACCACTGGGGGGCGGAGGTGCTGTGGGCGGTCTGCGCGGCGGTCGGCGCGCTCGCCGCCGCCGGGTACTGGCTCCTGATGTGCGGCCTGCCGGCGGAGGACACCACTGTTCCGGAGCCGGCCACCCGGCCGGAGACGAAGGCGGATACGAAGACGAAGGCCGCGTCAGCCTGACGACGGCTCGTCCCGCGTCAGGCGGGAGAACGCCTCCAGGTTGCGCGTGGACTCCCCGCGCGCCGTGCGCCACGCGTACTCCTTGCGGATCGCCTCGGCGAACCCCATTTCCAGCAGCGTGTTGAAGCTGCCGTCCGCGTGCTCCAGGACGGTCCCCAGGATCCGGTCGATCTCCTCGGGGGTCACCGCCGCCAGCGGCAGCCGGCCCACCAGGTAGACGTCGCCGAGGTGGTCGATCGCGTAGGCCACCCCGTACAGCCTGGTGTTGCGCTCCAGCAGCCACCGGTGCACGGCCGCGTGGTTCTCGTCGGGGCAGCGCACGACGAAGGCGTTGACGGACAGGGAGTGCCTGCCGACCTTCAGCGAGACGGTCGTCGACAGCTTGCGCGTACCGGGGAGCTTGACGACGTACGTGCCGTCGGCGGGGCTCTCCCACTCCAGGTCCGCCTCGCGCAGCGTGCGCTCGATGACGGCCTTCGCTGCGGGCGTGGTCCGATCAGACATGTGCCGAGCGTAGGCGACGCCTGCCCTCGCCCATCGCCGCGGTGTACACCTCGGCCGTGGCGGCGGCCGCCGCGTCCCAGCCGAAGGACTGCGCGTGGCGGGCCGCGGCCTGCCCCATGCGCTCGCTCAGCTGCGGGTCGTCGGCGAACCGGGCGAGCGCACTGGCGTAGTCGGCCGGGTCGTGGCCCTCGACGAGGATGCCGCTGCGGCCGTCCGCGACGGCCACCGGCAGGCCGCCGACCGCGGCCGCGACCACCGGGGTGCCGCACGCCTGGGCCTCGACGGCCACCAGCCCGAAGGACTCGCTGTAGGACGGCATGACGAGGACGGAGGCGGCCCGGTACCAGTCGGCGAGGCTGTCCTGGCCGACCGGCGGGTGGAAGCGGACGACGTCGGCGATGCCGAGCCGGGCCGCGAGCTTCTGCAGGCCCTCCGGCTTGGCCAGGCCGCTGCCGCTGGGCCCGCCGACGACGGGCACGACGATCCGGCGGCGCAGCCCCGGCGCCCGGTCCAGCAGCTCGGCCACCGCCCGCAGCAGGACGTCGGGGGCCTTCAGCGGCTGGATGCGGCCGGCGAACAGCGGGACGAGGGCGTCGGCGGGCAGCCCCAGGCGCTCGCGGGCGGCGGCCCGGCCGCCCGGGACGGGACGGAAGCGTTCGAGGTTCACACCGGGGTGCACGACGGCGACCTTCGCGGGATCGGCGTCGTAGTGGTGGATCAGCTCGCCGGCCTCGCCCTCGGTGTTGGCGATCAGCCGGTCCGCGGCGCGCACGATCTGGGTCTCGCCGATCACGCGGGCGGCGGGTTCGGGGGTGTCGCCCTCGGCCAGGGCGGCGTTCTTGACCTTGGCCATGGTGTGCATGGCGTGGACGAGCGGGACGCCCCAGCGCTGGGCGGCGAGCCAGCCGACATGGCCGGAGAGCCAGTAGTGGGAGTGGACGAGGTCGTAGTAGCCGGGCCGGTGACCGGCCCACGCCTGCATCACGCCATGGGTGAAGGCGCACAGCTGGGCGGGCAGCTCCTCCTTGGCCAGCCCCTCGTACGGCCCGGCGTCGATGTGCCGGACGAGCACGCCGGGCGCCAGTTCCACGGTGGGCGGCAGGGCCGCGGTGGTGGCGCGGGTGAAGACCTCGACCTCGATGCCCTGGTCGGCGAGCCGCTTGGCGAGCTCGACGATGTACACGTTCATGCCGCCCGCGTCGCCCGTACCGGGCTGGTGCAGGGGCGAGGTGTGCACGCTCAGCATGGCCACCCGCCGCGGACGCCGGGCGCCGAGGCGGCGCAGTGGCGGCTTGGCGAAGGAACCGAGCGTACGTCCGCGCCGCGCACCGAGCCTGGCTGCGTACTGGCTCACCGTCTGTTCCTCCGTCCGCCGCGGGGTTCTTCCTCCCTGCGGCTACTCGCCCCGTCGACTGGTGGCAACGTCCCGAAGGCGGGTCTCCATTTCCGGTTTACCAAAGAGTGACGTAAGCGGCTCGCCGCCTCCCGATCGATGGCGGGCGAGCGCAACGCCGGCGACCAGCTGGGCGGCCGCCGTCACCAGCAGCAGGAGCATGGGCGCCCGCCAGCCGCCGGTGGCGTCGTGCAGCAGCCCGAACGCCAGCGGCCCGCCGGTCGCCAGCAGGTAGCCGGCGGACTGGGCCAGCGTGGACAGGGCCGTCGTCTGCGCGGCGTCGCCGCCGCTGCGCGCGATGACGGCCAGGACCAGCGGGAACGACGACAGCCCGATCCCCACCAGCACCGCCCACAGCACCGGCAGCGCGACGGGCGCCGCCAGCAGCCCGGCGAAGCCCGCCAGCATCGCCGCCGACACCGCGACGAACGCCGTGCCCGGCCGCCGCGGCCCCGCGGCACCCCCGGTCGTGGCCAGCACGGCGAAGGAGACGGGGATGCCGACGGCCTGCGTGACGGCGAGGACGACGCCCGCCCGCTCCTGCGGCATCCCGTGGTCGGCCAGCAGGGAGGGCAGCCAGCCGGTGATGGCGTAGGCGTTCAGCGCCTGCAGCCCGAAGTAGGCGGTGACCAGGACGCCCAGCCGCGTCCGGGCCACGGAGCGCAGGCTCGCCCGTTGCCGGGCCGGCCGCGCGGCGCCCTGCCGGGGCGCGCCCGCCCACACCGCCGCGGCGAGGACGGCGGGCAGCGCCCAGGCGGCCAGGCCCAGGGACGGCGAACCGGCGGCGCGCGCCAGCGGGACGGCCGCGGCGGAGGCGACGGCGGCACCCAGGGCGAGGGCGGTGGTGTACAGGCCGGTGACCAGCCCGATGCGGTGGGGGAAGCGGGTGCGCACGAGGGTGGGCAGCAGGACGTTGCACAGGGCGAGCCCGCACATGCCGAGGACGGTGCCGCCCAGCAGCGCAGCCGGGTGCGGTACGGCCCGTACGGCGAGCCCGGCGGCCAGGGCGGCGAGGGCGGCGTGCACCGTGCGGTCGGTGCCCAGGCGCCGCGTCAGGGTCGCGGCGGTGGCACCTGCGGCGGCGAAGCACAGGGTCGGCAGGGCGGGCAGCAGGGCCGCGCCGAACGGCGACAGGCCCACGGTCGAGCGCAGCGCGTCGAGGAGGGCGGCGGCGCTGCTGATGCCCAGGCGCAGATTGAGGGCGATGAGGAGGACCGCGACGAGCGCCCTCGCACTGGCGAGCGAAATCATGACACGAAGGTAAGACGTCCGACGTTTGATGTCCAACGTGCAATGTCGCCGCCGACCGGGCGGTACGGTGACCGCATGAGCAAGGAACCGGCCCTCGAACCGGTGCGCCGCCCCGCCCTCTCCGACGAGGTCATCCACCGCATCCGGGCCCGCATCGCCTCCGGCGACTGGCCCGTCGGCACCCGCATCCCGCCCGAACCCGAACTGATGCGCCAGCTCCAGGTCGCCCGCGGCACCGTCCGCGAAGCCGTGCGCGCCCTCGCCCACACCGGGCTGCTGGAGGTCCGGCGCGGCGACGGCACCTACGTACGCGCCAAGAGCGAACTGTCCGGCGCCGTCGCCCGCCTCTACGGCGACAG
The DNA here is from genome assembly GCF_039532865.1 of Streptomyces luteosporeus. Lineage (NCBI taxonomy): Bacteria > Bacillati > Actinomycetota > Actinomycetes > Kitasatosporales > Streptomycetaceae > Streptomyces > Streptomyces luteosporeus. The sequence goes on along the minus strand of NZ_BAAASL010000001.1, from coordinate 80,553 downwards.
CGACCTCGGCCAGCTCCTCGAAGTCCGCGAGGGCCTCGACGCCCAGGCCGCCCGCCTCGCCGCCGTACGGGCCGACGAGAGCGCCCTCGACACGCTCCACCACACCCTCGAACGACGCGCCGCCGCCTGGCACGCCGGCGACTTCGAAGCCTGGGTCGAGGCCGACTGGGCCTTCCACTGCGGCGTCGCCGACGCCTCCGGCAACCCCCTGCTCGCCGAGCTCTACCGCAACCTCGCCGGCCCCCTGCGCACCGCCATGGCCGGCGCCTGGGCCACCCCCGGCTTCCAGGGCGCCGACCCCGTCGGCCACGAGACCCTGCTCACCGCCCTGCGCGCCGGCGACGCCGCCGAGGCCGGCCGCCAGGCCGCCGCGAACGTCTCCGACACCCGCGCCTGGGACGACGACGGGGCCCGCCGTGCCTAGGCCCGCCCGCCCCGTCGGCTCCGCCACCCGCGGCACCACCAACCCCAACCGGCTGCGCCGCATGGACCGCTGGATCACCGCCGCCCACGCCCCGGCACTGCGGCGCAGCACCGACCCCGTCGCCGTCGACCTCGGCTACGGCGCCGCCCCTTGGACCGCCGTCGAACTGCTCGGACGGCTGCGCACCGTCCGCCCCGACGCGGAAGTCGTCGGCATCGAGATCGACCCCGCCCGCGTCGCCGCGGCCAAGCCGTACGAACGCGACGGCCTCGCCTTCGCCCACGGCGGCTTCGAAGTACCCCTGCCCGCCGGCCGGCGCGCCCTCCTCATCCGCGCGGCCAACGTGCTGCGGCAGTACGACGAGGACGAGGTCACCGCCGTCTGGCAACGGCTGTGCGGGCGGCTCGCACCGGACGGACTGCTCGTCGAGGGCACGTGCGACGAGATCGGGCGCCGGCACGTATGGGTGGCCCTCGGCCCGGAAGGACCCCGCACGATCACCTTCGCGGCCCGCCTCGGATCCCTCGGCACCCCCTCCGACCTGGCCGAACGCCTGCCGAAGGCGCTCATCCACCGCAACGTGCCGGGGGAGGCGGTGCACGCCTTCCTGCGCGACTTCGACCGCGCGTGGGCGGCGGCGGCCCCGTACGGCGCGCTCAGCGCCCGCCAACGCTGGATCCGCACGGCGACCGCCTTGCGGGCCGACTGGCCGATCGTGGACGGCCCCACGCGCTGGCGCCAGGGCGAACTCACGCTGACCTGGCAGTCCCTGGCGCCGACGCCGTAGCGCTGCCGCGCGCGCCGGTTTGTGGGCAATCGTCCCGCTGGGCGGGACGGGTGGGCACAAACCGGCCCACCGGCCGCACCACCCCGCGGCAACCCTCAGGGCCTCACAGCCCCAGCACGCGCAGCACCGCATCCACCAGCGGCCGGTCCCGGTCGTGCGTCAGCCGCCACCGCGCAGCCTCCGGCACCAGCCACAGCAGCCGGTCGACCTCGCGGCTGGGCACGAAGCGGCCCCCCACCGCTTCCGCCGCCCACCAGTGGACTTCCTTGGGCCGCCCGTCGACCAGGTAGCGGGACACCGGCAGCCGGGCCCCCGGCTCGCACCGCATCCCGGTCTCTTCCAGTACTTCCCGCACCGCACCGCTCAGCGCGTCCTCGCCGCGCTTGAGCTTGCCCTTGGGCAGCGACCAGTCGTCGTACTTCGGCCGGTGCACCAAGGCGAGCTCGACCGGCCCGAGCCCCGGCGCGGCGCGCCGCCACAGCACGCACCCCGCCGCCCGCACCACGTGCGCAGACGGCGGCGTCACGGCACGATCCTCTGCCACATGCGCCCGAAGGCGTAGCGTGCGGCTTCCACCTCGTGCCGCTGGTCGGCGTGCAGGACGCCGAGCGCGTACGCCGTGGCGGGGGCGATGCGCGGCGTACGGGCGGCGGCCGCCGCGGCCGCCGCGGCGTCGGCGGCGTCGCGGTGCCGGTCGAGGGCCTGGCCGGCGCCGAGCAGCCGTACGGACAGCGAGGGTTCGGCCTCGGTCTGTTCCTGTTCGTCGAGGACTTCCTGCGCGTACCGCCGCAGCCGCACCAGGCGCCGTACCTGGTGCCAGGGCGCGTCCTGCCGGGTCTCGGCGGGCGGTGCGTCCGCGGCGGCGGTGGCGACGAGGCCGTGCACGAGGGCTTCGGCGTTGTAGGGGCGGCCGGCGGTGGCGAGCGGCAGGGCCTCGACGGCGTCGGTCAGGCGCCGGTGCGCCTGGTCGGCCAGGCGCGGCAGGGCCGCCGCGGCGGGCGTCTCGCGGGCGTGGGGGTCGAGCGGCACCTCGGAGGCGAGGACGGCGACCGCGTCGGCGACGGCGTGGAAGCGGGCGGAGCCGAGTGCCTGGAGGGCGGCGGAGTGGGCGCGGGTGCGGGCGAGGGTGAGCTGCCGGTCGAGCAGCGCCCCGGCGCGGGCGGCGCCGACGGTGGCGGGGCCGCCCGCGCCGGCGAGCCGGTGCAGCGCGCCGCGCAGCCGGGCGAGCCGTGCCGCGTGGGCGTGTTCGCGGCCGATGACGTCGCAGAGCCAGCCGAGTTCGCCGCGCAGCTGGTCGGTCCAGGTGGGGTCGGTCAGGGGCCGGTAGACGTGCAGGGTGCCGGCGATGCGCCGGGCGGAGCGCCGCAGCAGGCGGGCGGCTTCGCCGGCGTCCTCGGCGTCGGCGCCGCTGTCGGCGTGCAGGCGCAGGCTGCGCAGGAATTCCACGGCCTGGGCGTGCAGGTAGCCGGCGAGGACCTCCCCCGCGCTCGTGGTCATGTCCGTGCCTGCTGCGAGTGGCGCCGGTGCTTCATGAGGTAGCTGAGCCACGCCGGCGCCTCCGTGCGTCGATGAGGATCTCCTGCACGCTGCGCAGCGGCCGGCCGTCGGTGTCGGTGGCGTGCCGCGTCCATTCGCCGTCGGGGCCCAGGTGCCAGGAGGCGGTGTGGTCGGAGACGCCGAGTTCCAGCAGCTTGCCCAGCGAGGCCCGGTGGGCGGGGTCGGTGACGCGGACCAGGGCCTCGATGCGCCGGTCGAGGTTGCGGTGCATCATGTCGGCGCTGCCGAGCCAGACTTCGGTGTCGCCGGCGTTGGCGAAGGCGAAGACGCGGGAGTGTTCGAGGAAGCGGCCGAGGACGCTGCGCACGCGGATGTTCTCGGACAGTCCGGGGACGCCGGGGCGCAGGGCGCAGATGCCGCGTACCCAGATGTCGACGGGGACGCCGGCGCGCGAGGCGCGGTAGAGGGCGTCGATGACGGCCTCGTCGACCATGGAGTTGACCTTGATGCGGATGGAGGCGGGCCGGCCGGCGCGGTGGTGGGCGACTTCTCTGGCGATGCGCTGGATCAGCCCGTCGCGCAGGGAGCGGGGGGCGACGAGCAGGCGCCGGTAGGTCTCGCGGCGCGAGTAGCCGGAGAGCCGGTTGAACAGGTCGGACAGGTCGGCGCCGACCTGTGCGTCGGCGGTCAGCAGGCCGAAGTCCTCGTAGAGGCGGGCGGTCTTGGGGTGGTAGTTGCCGGTGCCGACGTGCGAGTAGCGGCGCAGGGTGTCGCCCTCCTGCCGGACGACGAGGGAGAGCTTGCAGTGGGTCTTGAGGCCCACGAGGCCGTAGACGACGTGGCAGCCGGCCTCTTCGAGCTTGCGGGCCCATTTGATGTTGGCCTGCTCGTCGAAGCGGGCCTTGATCTCGACGAGGACGAGCACCTGCTTGCCGGATTCGGCGGCGTCTATGAGGGCGTCGACGATGGGCGAGTCGCCGGAGGTGCGGTAGAGCGTCTGCTTGATGGCCAGGACGTCCGGGTCGGCGGCGGCCTGTTCCAGGAACGCCTGTACGGAGGTGGAGAAGGAGTCGTACGGGTGGTGCAGCAGCACGTCGCGCTCGCGCAGGGCGGCGAAGATGTCGGGCGGGGAGGCGGACTCCACCTCGGCGAGGTCGCGGTGGGTGCCGGCGACGAACTTGGGGTACTTCAGCTCCGGCCGGTCCAGGGAGCCGATGGTGAACAGCGCGGTCAGGTCGAGCGGGCCGGGCAGCGGGTAGACCTCGGCGTCGGAGATCTTCAGCTCGCGCACCAGCAGGTCGAGGACGTAGGGGTCGATGGTCTCCTCGACCTCCAGGCGCACGGGCGGGCCGAAGCGGCGGCGCATGAGCTCCTTCTCCAGCGCCTGCAGCAGGTTCTCGGCGTCGTCCTCCTCGACCTCCAGGTCCTCGTTGCGCGTGACCCGGAACATGTGGTGCGCGAGCACCTCCATGCCGGGGAAGAGCTCCTCCAGGTGGGCCGCGATGACGTCCTCCAGCGGCACGAACCGCTGCGGGGAGGCCTCCAGGAAGCGCGGCAGCAGCGGCGGCACCTTCACGCGTGCGAAGTGGTCGTGGCCGCTGACGGGGTTGCGCACGACGACGGCGAGGTTGAGCGAGAGCCCGGAGATGTACGGGAAGGGGTGCGCGGGGTCGACCGCCAGCGGCGTGAGGACGGGGAAGATCTGCTGCCGGAAGAGGGTGAAGAGCCGGCCCTGCTCCTTGTCGGTCAGCTCGGGCCAGCGGATGAGGTGGATGCCCTGGTCGGCGAGCTCGGGGGCGACGTCCTGCTGGAAGCAGGCGGCGTGCCGGGCCATGAGCTCGCGCGAGCGGGTCCAGATCAGCTCCAGCACCTCGCGCGGTTGCAGCCCGGAGGCGGAGCGGGTGGCCACGCCGGTGGCGATGCGGCGCTTGAGACCGGCGACGCGCACCATGAAGAACTCGTCGAGGTTGCTGGCGAAGATCGCCAGGAAGTTGGCGCGTTCCAGCAGGGGGGTGGCCGGGTCCTCGGCGAGCTCCAGCACCCGTTCGTTGAAGGCGAGCCAGCTGCGCTCGCGGTCCAGGAAGCGGCCCTCGGGCAGCGGCTCGGCGCCGTCGTCGCCGGCGGCCTCCAGCTCCTTGATCCCGAAGGCGTCGAGATCGGCCCCCACCTGCGGCACGCCGGCGACGACGGCCGCGTTCGGCCGGTGGGCGGCGATGAAGCCCACCGAGTCGGTCGTGGTGTCCGGGGCCGGAATCCTCGACGGCTGGCTCATACCTTCATTGTTCCGCGCCTCGGGCCGGTCGGGCGCGTCCGGGGCCGGGGCGGGGGCGGCGCGGAGCCGCCGCCCTGGGGCGCGGGTCGGGGCGGGCTGCATTCGCCCAGGCTCGCAACCGTGGTTTAAGCACGGGTAACGTCCACATGGCATCCAGGGGATCTCCGGCTCCCGCGCCCCCGTCCCAGGGCCTCAGGGGTGGGTGCGGCGCATGACCCACACGGCCGCGCCGGCCACCAGCAGCGCCAGGGCCGTGCACACGCCCGCCTCGGCCCACAGCAGGGGCTGCATGTGGGAGCCGGGATGGTACTCCAGGTACCAGCCGACCGCATGGTGCTGCGCGAGGCAGTCCTCGGGCCGCACGCCGATGCCGCAGTCCGGCTCGGGGAGGTGGCCGCCGGAGGCGTCGACCATGCCGCGGCCGACGATCCAGTCGCTGTTGCCCCTGATCAGGCCCGGCATGTCCCGGGAGAGCTCGGTCGCCGGGGCGACCATGCGGTCGCGCAGCCACTGGACCGGCAGCAGCAGCACCGGGAGGGCGAGGATCGTCACGCCCAGGGCGGGCAGCGCCCGCCGCACCAGCAGGCCGGCCAGGGCGCCCACCGCGAGCCCGAGCAGGGCGTGGGCGACGGGTACGGGGCCGAGCATGTCGGTGTTGCGCCACCACCACTGGCCCGGCAGGTGTTCCAGGGGCAGGCTGCGCCAGGTCCAGGCGTAGGTGGCCGACAGCACGGAGACGCCGGCCAGGAGGGCCGCGGCCGGCAGGGCGAGCTTGGCCGCGAACCACCGCATGGGCGACAGCGACTGCGTCCAGGCCACCCGGTACGTCCCGCTCTCCAGCTCCCGGCCGATCACGGGGCCCGCGACGAACGCGCCGACGAGCAGCGGAAGGTACTCCAGGAACCGGCCGATGTAGTGCAGCGGGTCGCCGTAGGTGTCGTTGAGGTGCCGGAAGGCGTCGTTCCCGGGCCCGGTCACCTCGTGGCCGCCCGTGTAGCCGGTGATCCCGGAACGCAGCCACACCAGCGCCCCCACGAGCACGGCCAGCAGGCCGAGGGCCGACCAGGCGGCGACGCGGTGCTGCCGCAGGACGAGCCAGGCGGCGCCGCGGGTGCGCCCCGCCGACTGCAGGAACGTTCCTTCCTCGGCTGTCGTCGCTTCGATGGTCATCGTCATCACGCCGCCTCCTTGCGTCCCGTTGCCGTGCGGTACGAGGGCGTACGCGGCTCCGCGCTCGGCGCGAGCAGCGGCGGCGCCCCGGGCGAGCGCAGGTGGGCCAGGAGCAGCTCCTCCAGGGTCGGCTCGCTCACCTGCCAGGCACCGGCCACCGGACCGTCCGTCCGCAGCAGCGCGGTCAGCTGACGGCCCGTCGTGCGCGACTCCACCACCGTGTGCGGGGCGAACGCGCGCGGCGTGCCCGCCTCCTCGTGGCGCCCCACCACCAGCCGGTGCGCGGAGATCAGGTCCTCCACCTCGCCGGCCAGGCGCACCCGGCCCCCGGCCACCAGCAGCAGGTAGTCGCACACCTCCTCCAGCTCGGCGAGGATGTGCGAGGCGATGACGACGGTCGTGCCGCGCTCGGCCGCCTCGGCCATCAGCAGGGCCGTCATCTCGTGGCGCACCAGCGGGTCGAGGTCGCTCATCGGCTCGTCGAGCAGCAGCAGTTCGGGCCGCTTGCCCAGGGCCAGCGCGAGCGCGAGCCGGGTGCGCTGGCCGCCGGAGAGCGTCCCCACCCGGGCGCCGGGCGACAGGTCGCCGCCGCGCACGATCCGCTCGGCGCCGGCCGCGTCCCAGCGGCCGGGATTGAGGTGCCGGCCCATCCGCAGCGTGTCGGCCACCGTGAAGTCGGGGTAGAGCGGCTTGTCCTGCGCGACGTACGCGACCCGGGGGCGCACCCCGGCCCCGCCCGCCTCGCCGCCGAACACCCGCAGCCGTCCCTCGGCCGGGCGCATCAGCCCGGCCGCCAGCGACAGCAGCGTGGACTTGCCGGCCCCGTTGGGCCCGACGAGGGCGCACACGCGCCCGGCGGGCACCCGGAAGCTGCACTCGCGCAGCGCCCAGCGGTGCCGGCGGTGGCGCGCCCCGAGACCGACCGCCTCCAGGGCGGTCCTGCCGGGCGCGAAGGTCAGGTCGGTCAGGTCGGTCACGCGGTCCCCTCCCGCACGTCGTGGAACGTCTCCTCCAGAACGGACGTGAGCAGGGCCGCCACGTCCTCCCGGTCCAGCCCGGCCGCACGGGCCCGTGCCGTCCAGTCGGCCAGCTCGGCGCGCAGCGGCGAGTCGGCGGCAGCACCCGGCCGGGCCAGGGACCGCCGCACGAACGTGCCCAGCCCGGGGCGCGCCTCGACCAGGCCCTCGCGGTCCAGCTCGCGGTAGGCCTTCAGGACGGTGTTGGGGTTGATGGCGGTGGCCGCGACGACCTCCTTGGCCGTGGGCAGCTTGTCCCCCGGCGCGAGCAGCCCGAGCCGCAGGGCCTGCTTGACCTGCTGAACGATCTGCAGGTACGTGGCGACTCCACTGCGCCGGTCGATGCGGAACTCGACCACGCGTTCAACCCTTTCACTAATTGACTAGTGAAAGGGTGCGGGAGGGGCGCGGGCCGTGTCAATCCGCGCCCCGGCCGGGGCGCCCCGCAGGGGCGCGGGGAACTGCGCGATCAGCCACCCACGGCCCGCAGCCGACGCACGGCACTCCACCTGCGGGCGCGTCGTGGCTTGTCGCGCAGTTCCCCGCGCCCCTACGGGGCGCTAGGCGCTACGCCTCAGTGCGGTACATCAGGTCCACCTCGTGCGTCACGAACCCCAGCCCCTCGTACACCCGCACGGCCGCCGCATTGTCCGCGTCCACGTACAGCATCGCCGTCGGCAGGCCCCGGCCTGCCAAGTGGCGCAGGCCCACGGCCGTAAGGGCCTTGCCGAGCCCGCCGCCCTGCGCCCCGGGCCGGACGCCGAGGACGTACACCTCGCCGAGGCCGCCTTCTCCTGGGTGTTCCTCCTCGTGCACCTTCGTCCAGTGGAAGCCCACGATCTCCCCGCCCTTCTCGGCGAGGAAGAAGCCCTCCGGGTCGAACCAGGGCTGCGCCTTGCGGTCGTCCAGGTCCCGCTGGGTGAGCGCCCCCTGCTCGGGGTGGTGCGCGAACGCCTCCGCGTTCACCGCCAGCCACGCCGCGTCGTCGGCGCCCGGCCGGAACGTCCGCAGGCTCACACCGTCCGGCAGCACCGGCTCCCCCAGCTGCAGGTCGCCCAGCGGGCGGCGCATCTGCCGCAGTTCGCGGAACAGGCTCAGGCCCAGCACCTGGGCCAGGTGCCGCGCCGCCGGGTGGCCCCCGTGCGCCCACACCCGCAGCCGCTTGCCGGACTCGGCGAGCAGCGCACCGCCCAGTACGCGGCCGTGCCCGCGCCCCCGGTGGTCGGGATGCACCACGAACTCGCCCGCCGGCGCCTCCACGGGGTCGCCCTCCTCCAGCTGGCCGTACCCCAGCAGCCGCTGCTCGCCGTCGCGCTCGTGCAGCAGGACGTGCCGTACGCCCGCGCGCCGACCCTCCAGTTGCAGGCGCCCCTGCTCCGAGACGGCCGGCTGCCCGTCCAGGGCGGCCGCGTCGGCGATCAGCCGTCGCACCTGCGCCACCTGTTCGGCCGGGAGCTCCTCCAGCACCTCGATGCGCCGCTGCCCGCTCGCGTCATTCACCACGTCGCTCATGGTGCGAGCCTACGACGGGCACCCGCGGAGGCCCGGTCAGCGGCGGCTGTTGAGGAAGCCGATCAGGGTGGCGCCCCACCAACCGAGCTGGGAGACCAGGACGGTGACGCCGCAGCGCACGAGCAGCGCCCGGCCGGCCGCCGCCGTGGCGGTCAGCCTCTCCTGCAGGACGTGGGCGTGGATCCCGTTGAGCGCGACGAGCAGGACGAGGGCGAGCTTGACCTGGGTCAGGGGCGCCGAGAGGGACGGCTGGAGCAGCACGCCGCTGCCCACGAGCCCCGCCAGCCCCAGCCAGATGGGGACGTGGACGGCCGCCGACGTACGCAGCACCTCGCCGAGCGGCCGCTTCCCCGCCAGCCACAGCAGCCCCAGCCAGTCCACGGTCAGCACGGCCCCGAAGCCGACGACCAGGCAGGCGAGGTGCACGAACAGCGCCACGTCGTGCAGGAGCGGATCCGCCCGCAGGTGCACCGCGGTCCACACCGCTGCGGCCCACAGCGCGCACACGCCCAGGCTCGCGGCGAGGGCGCGCAGGGCCGGGGCCACCGGAGGGGAGGGGACGGCGGTGGGGGTGGCCGGGGTGGTCACGGTGGCTGTGTTCCTTGTCGTACAGGCGGTGCACAGGCGGCAAGGAAAGCCTTGCCTAAGTAATTCTGCGGCCCTCAATAGGCCACAGCACCGCTCTTCCGGTCAAGCGGCGTAACCCTTTCGTCATTCCGCCCCTCCTGTGCGGCTACGCGCGTTGACCGTAGGCTGCCGCCGACCACTTCCGATCCACCCACTGCACACCCACGGCATAACTGCACAAAGGGGAACACATGCACGCGACGCCGCCGAGAAAGCGCCTCGCACGACGGCTGACCACCGCAGCAGCCGCGCTCGCCGCCACCGCCGGTGTCCTGTCCACCGCCGCCCCCGCCGGGGCGGCGTCCGCGCGCCACGACCACGGCCGCACGGTGGACGTCCAGCTGCTGTCCTTCAACGACCTGCACGGCAACCTCGAACCGCCGCAGGGATCCTCCGGCACCGTCACCGAGACCGAGGCCGACGGCACGAAGAAGGTCATACCCGCGGGCGGTGTGGAGTACCTGGCCAACTCCCTGCGTACCGCGCGCAAGGGCCACGAGTACTCCATCACCGCCGCGGCCGGCGACATGATCGGCGCCAGCCCGCTGATGTCCGGGCTCTTCCACGACGAGCCCACCATCGAGGCGCTCAACAAGCTGAAGCTCGACGTCACCTCCGTCGGCAACCACGAGTTCGACGAGGGCCGCACCGAGCTGACCCGCATGCAGCGCGGCGGCTGCCACCCGAAGGAGGGCTGCTACGAGAAGGGCAAGAAGTTCCAGGGCGCGGACTTCCCCTACCTCGCCGCCAACGTCACCGACGAGAAGACCGGCAAGCCCATCCTCAAGCCCTACACCATCTGGCAGCACAAGGGCGTGAAGGTCGGCTTCATCGGCGTCACCACGAAGGACACCCCCAACGTCGTCACCGCCGAGGGCGTCAAGGGCCTGAAGTTCGCCGACGAGGTCGAGACGATCAACAAGTACGCCAAGGAGCTCGACCGCCAGGGCGTGAAGTCCATCGTCGCGCTCATCCACGAGGGCGGCATGCCGGCCTCCGGGTCGTACAACTACAACTGCGACACCCCGGGTGCGGGCGCCGGCATCTCCGGCGCCATCGTCGACATCGCCAAGAAGGTCACGCCGAAGGTCGACGCCCTCGTCACGGGCCACACCCACCAGGCCTACGCGTGCACCATCCCCGACCCCTCCGGCGCGCCCCGCACGGTGACCTCGGCCGCCTCCTTCGGCCGCCTGTACACCGACACCACGCTGACCTACGACCGCCACACCAAGGACATCGTCCGCAAGCCGGTCAAGACCGCCGCCCCCGCGTACGCCTCCGAGGCGAAGAACCCGCGCACCGGCAACCACGTCGTCGACCGCAACCAGCCCAAGGCCGCGGACATGACCGCGCTCATCGACCGCTGGAAGGCCCTGGCCGCCCCGGTCGCCAACAAGCCGGTCGGCTACATCTCCGCCGACATCAACGGCCGCGGTTCCGAGGCGTACGAGCAGCCCCTCGGCGACGTCATCACCGACGCCCAGCTCGAAGCCCTCGCCCCCGCTGACAAGGGCGGCGCCCAGATCGCCTTCATGAACCCCGGCGGCATCCGCTCCGACCTCGCCTACAAGGCCTCCGGCGGCGAGGGCGACGGCGTGGTGACCTACGGCGAGGCGTTCACCGTCCAGCCGTTCACCAACATGATGCAGGTCAAGGACCTCACCGGCGCCCAGGTCATCGCCGCCCTGCAGCAGCAGGTCAGCGGCCCGAACGAGGCCCAGCCGAAGATCCTGCAGGTCAGCAAGGGCCTGACCTACACGCTGGACCTGACGAAGAAAGGCGCGGACCGCATCGTCGCCTCCTCGGTCAAGCTCAACGGGGCCCCGATCGAGCCCGGCAAGGTCTACCACGTCGCCGCCAACGAGTTCCTGATGGGCGGCGGTGACGGCTTCCCGGTCTTCAAGGACGGCACGAACAAGCGCGTCGGCCTCTCCGACCTCGACGCCTTCGTCGCCTACCTGACGGCCCACTCCTCGAAGACCGCCCCGCTGGCACCGCCGGCGGCCGACCGCATCACGATCGTGAAGTAACCGATCGTGAAGTAACCGATCGCCCCGCTCCCGCGCGCACCAGGGGGCGCGCGGGAGCACGGCGGGCATGGGCGGAGCCGCCCGACGGTAAGGAGGGATGCGGAATGGCTGCCGTGGAAGGGAAGTTCACGATGAAGGCCGCATACCGTCGCGCCATGACCACGCTCGCCGCAACACTTCTGCTGTGCGGCCTGGGCGCGGCCCTCGCCGCCCCGGCGGAGGCGGACGTGGACGCCAACGTCGCGGGCGGGCTCGCGACCGCGCACGGGAACGAAACCGTCGAAGCGTCGGCGCTGGGCGTCCAGCTCGTGAACTCCCGGAACCCCCTGCCGGACGTCCTCTGACACCCGGTTGGCCGGTTTTCTGCCCGCGGCGTTGCGGGCCCGGCGGACACGCACCAAGATCACGCATGGTTACAGCGCGATCACGCATCCGCCGGATTGGAGATCCCCTTGATACGCCGCCCCGCCCTCCGCGCCCTCACCACCGCCGTCGCGGCCGCCGCCCTCGCCCTGACCGCGACCCAGGCCGCGACGGCTGCCACGGCGGCCGCCCCTGCCGTCGCCGCGGCGAAGGCCACCCAGGGCGACGACAACCCGTTCAGCGTCATGGACCTCGACGGACTGCGCGCGGAGTACCGCTTCATGTGCCCGGCGGGCCACTGCGTCGGCTACTGGTCGCTGGTCCTGACGGACGAGGTGGCCCGCAAGCGCTACGCGGGCGGCGAGTTCTTCGTCTACGCCCCGGCCAAGGGCGACTTCGGCTTCTTCCTCGACGGCGACATCGCCACCCGCACGGTGAAGAAGGCGTCCCAGGTCCGCATCGTCGACAGCGAGTTCACCCGCACCCACCCCCGCTTCGAGGTCCGCTACGGCAACCCCGAGCAGCCGAAGAAGGCGCGGGTCGTGGCGACGTCGACGATCTGGATGCGTTGACGCTGTGGCGCGGCGCGGGTGCGGTGCGGCCCGGTGGGTCTGGTGGCGGAGTGTGCGCTGCGCCGCTGCGCGGCTTGGGGGGCGGAGGGCCGGGCTGCGCCCTGGGCGGCCCACCCGCTACGCGGCTGGAAGCGCGCACCCGGAAAGGGAGCGGTGCCCCGCACCGGGGCGGGTGACGAAGCGAAACTGCGCCGCTGCGCGGCTTGGGGCGCGGAGGGCCGGGCTGCGCCCTCGGAGGCCCACCCGCTGCGCGGCTGGAAGCGCACACCCCGCACGGGAGCGGTGCCCCGCACCGGGGCGGGTGATGAAGCGAAGCTGCGCCGCTGCGCGGCTGAACGGCTAGCCCCGCACGGCGGAGGTCACCCCGGGATCGCAGTGAAGCCCGCCGCTGCGCGGCTTGACCGCGTTACCCCTCACCGTGGCGGCACCCCCCGTGAGGGTTTCCGCCACCAAGACGGCACCCGACCCCAGTACGGGCATCCTGACAGCGCAGCGAAGCGGAGCAGCCACCCCACAAGAAAGGGAAACGCCGCCACCATGGGGCAACCCCCTCAAGCCGCGCAGCGGCGACCCTCACTGCACCAGGCAACCGATTCCGCGCACCCACACACTCCCGGGCTCGCCCTTCCAGCCGCGCAGCGGGTGGGCCCCCAGGGCGCAGCCCGGCCCTCCGCCCCCCAAGCCGCGCAGCGGCGCAGCGCACACTCCACCACCAAACCCACCCATCCGCACCCGCTTCACCGCACCGGCGGCGGCCAGCCGGACTTTATGGCACGCAACAGCGCACCAAGGCTGTGCGCCCCGAGCGCGAGCACCACGTCCGGGGTGTCACTCTCCCGTAAGCGCGGACTGCCGTCGCCCGAGGCAGCGATGTTCAGACAGTTCGATGCCTCGCCACAGTAAGTCGACTTCTGCCACAGGTAGTCGGGCACCAGGGACCTCCATCGCGTCTCAGGGGACTGGCAACGGCCAGCCGGACTTGATGGCGCGCAGCAGCGCGCCGAGGCTGCGTGCGGCCGGCGCCAGGACGACATCCGGGGTGTCGCTCTCCCGTAAGCGCAACGTTCCGTCATTCGAGGCAGCTATGTTCAAACAGTTGGCACCTTGGTGGCTGTACGACGACTTCTGCCACAAGAAGGCGGACATCGCGACACCCCTCACAGCTCGCATTCGATCCGATGGATGAGATCACGTGACTCGTCCGGCTTAAGGGCGCATGCCTCCATGCGGTCCAGCACGACGCGGTAGCGCTCCAATTGCGCTTCTGCATCGAGGAACTCGCAGCCGTGCTCCGAGTCGAGCTCGACGGTGTCAAGCTGTGGCACTGAACCGCAGGCATAGACGATCGGCTGCCCCGAGCCGGGGAATACGCCGCTGCCGAGCGGAAGGACCAGTGTGGTGATGTTCTCCCTCTCGCTCGTCTCGATGAGATAGCGCAGCTGAGCACGCGATGTCGACCGGCCCCCGTACCCCATGCGCAACGCGGACTCGTGGAGAATCGCGGTCAGGTTCATCGATCGCGCCCGGTCCAGGACCGCCTGCCGTGTGATCCGGAACGACACGTGGTGCTCGACCTCGTACTGTTCGAACGGAGGTACGGCGGCGCTGAACATGGCGCGCGCGTGAGCAGCGGTCTGGAGCAAGCCGGGGATGTGCATGATGCCCGCCACCCGCAACGCCTTTGCGTGATGCTCCAGTTCGGCGAGGTCCAGCAGCCCGGCACCCAGGATCTCGCGGTACTCCTCCCACCACCCCCGGGTGCGGCCTCCGGTCATGCCTGCCAGGACCTCGATCAGGTCGCGGTCGCCGCAGGTGTAGTTGCGCGCCAGCGCCCGCACCCGTTCGGCGCTCACCGCGTAGCGGCCCGCCTCGATGTTGCTGATTCGCGATTGGTTGACGCCGAGCAGCGCGGCTGCTGCCGACGTGGACAGACCTGCTCTTTCGCGGAGCTTGCGCAGTTCCGCGCCCAGCCGCCGCTGGCGCAGCGTTGGACTCGCCGCTGAAGCCACAGGCATCCTCCCGATCCCAATCGTCACCCACACGAGGGGCGTTGGCCCGTATTTCGACAGGCGAGTGGAATATAGGCCATCCAGGGGCCTACGGTGTGAGCCAGGCCACTTCCCGAGTCGCAGCCCCGCCGCGAACGGAAGCGCACCGCCCCACCGCACGGGCGGCAATGACACCGCGCGGCGCCGCGACGACGACCTCTCCGCCAAGGAGCCACTCATGGCAACCGTATCGCCGGAAGACTGCTGGTCCTACTCGCTCACCCTTCCGCATGACCCGCGCTCCGCGCACGTCGCGCGGGTCACCCTGCGCGCGGTCGTTCAGAGCCACGGTCTGACGCACCTGGCCGACGTCACCGAGCTGGTCGCCAGCGAGCTCGTGGCGAACACGTACCTGCACTCCGACGGACCCGCCGAGATCCGGCTCCGCCGGGTCGGGGCGGAGTGCGTGCGGATCAGCGTGTGGGACACGAACCCGGACATCCCCGAGCCGTTCGCGCGGCCCGTGCGGCTGGGCAAGGGGAGGGTTCCGGCCGTGGACGTCGAGGCGGCGGGCGGCAGGGGGCTGCTGATCGTGCGCAGGCTGGCCGAGGCGTGGGGCAGTTGGTCGGCGGGGAGGGCGTTCCCGGGGGTGCCCGGGAAGATGTTGTGGTGCGAGGTCGGCCGCCAATAATGCGTCACTACTGGCGGTAGGGCTTGCGTTCGAGGGGTCCCCGCGTGGTGGGATGAGGTGATGCGCACCCCCACACGCATATCTTCCGTCCCCCCTGACACGCGCATCACACCCGCCCGCATCGTCGCCGCAGACGAGCCGTCGTCTCCCCCCAACCACCGCCGCGGCGGCCCGCGTCCGCACCGCAAGCGGGGCAGGCGGCCCACGCGCCACCGCCCTGCCGGCAGGCCGTACCGTACGGCGACGAAGCTGCTGTTCGCCGCGCTCGCCGGCGTCGCCATCCTTCTGCTGGCCGACCGATGTGCGGCGATGTACGCGGAGAAGAAGGCGCAGCAGCAATTGCAGAAGGCGTTGCACCTGCAGGCGCAGCCGCAGGTCGATATCCGCGGATTTCCGTTCCTGACCCAGGTGGTGGGCAAGCGTCTGCGCCAGGTGGACGTCACCGTGCCGCACGTCGCCGCCGACCGCGTCTCGCTCGCCCGGGTTCACGCCAGTGCCCGTGACATCCGGCTGCACGGTGACCTGCCCGCGGACGTCCGCGGCGCGGTCATCGGGCGCTTGGAGGGCAACGTCCTGCTCGCGTTCGACGACATGAACCGCGAACTGGGCGCTTCACAAGTGAAGTTCAGCGACCTCGGCGGCAACGCGATCGGCGCCAGAGGCCGGCTGGCCGTGGCCGGCCAGGAGCTCGTCGTACGGGCCCGGGCGCACCTGCGCCGTACCGGCGACGACGGGATCGCCACCGAGATCGACGGCATGAGCCTGGACATTCCCCGCGTCGCGACCTACCACCCCGGCGGTACGGACAAGCGCCTGGTGCTGCACCGCGAGGCCGCCGAGCGCATCAGCAAGGATGTGGCGCGGGTGAAGGCGCTGCTGTCCGTTCCCGCGATCGCGGAGCGGCTGGGCGTGCCGGCGTCGGTGGCGGCGCAGGCGTTGCGCAGCGAGGAGCGCCTGCACGAGGTGGCGGGCACGCCCCGGTTCGTCGAGGAGCTGATGCGGCTGAACTTCGTCGACGTCCTCGCCGAGCACCCGTGGCTGCTGGAGAAGCTGGGCGTCGATCCGAAGCTGCTCACTGCACTGTCGGAGCTGCAGCCGCCGGAGCTCGCCGACCGGCTGTCGCTGTCCTTCCAGCTGCCTGCGCAGGCGAAGGAGTACGACCTGCGCCTGCAGGCGGTGACGGTGGAGCGCGACGGCATCCGCGCAGACCTGTCGGCAGCCGCGCTGCCGGTGGGATCCTCCGGCAGCACCTCGTAAGGCAGCGCCCCATAGGGGCGCGGGGAACTGCGCGACAAGCCACGACGCGCCTGCGACGGAGTACCGGGACGGCACGTCGGCTGCGGGCCGTCGGTGGCCGATCGCGCCCGCGCGGCGGAGCCGCAGATCAACATGGCCCCGCGCCCCTTCGGGGCGCTGCCCCGTCCGCTAAAGCGGCGGCGGCTCCACCGCCGCTCCCGGCAGCCGCACGGTTGCCACCGTGCCGCCGCCGTCCGCCGGGCGCAGCGTGACCTCGCCGCCCGCCTGCTGCACCGTGCGGGCGACGATGGACAGGCCCAGGCCGCTGCCGGGCAGGCTGCGGGCCGAGGGCGAGCGCCAGAAGCGGTCGAAGACGTGCGGGAGTTCGTCGGCGGGGATGCCCGGTCCGTGGTCGCGGACGGTCAGTTCGCCGTCCGCGAGCCGTACCTCGATCACGCCGCCGGACGGGCTGAACTTGACCGCGTTGTCGAGCAGGTTGACCACTGCGCGCTCCAGCGCGCCCGCCTCGGCGCGCACGTACCACGGGTCGACGTGCGCGTCGATGGTGAGCCCGGCGCCGGCGGCCCGCAGGCGGGCGCGGGTCAGGGCGCGGTCGACCGCCTCGTGGAGGGGCACGACCTGCAGGGGGCCGCTGCCCTCGGGCCCGTCGGGCCGGGAGAGTTCCTGCAGGTCGCCGATGAGCGCGGCGAGCTCGGCCATCTGGGCGCGGACGCTGGCGAGGAGCTCCTTGCGGTCGTCGGCCGGGATGGCCCGGCCGGTCTCCTCGCTGCGGGCGAGCAGGTCGATGTTGGTGCGCAGGGAGGTGAGCGGGGTGCGCAGCTCGTGTCCGGCGTCGGCGATCAGCTGCTGCTGGCGGTCGCGGGAGGAGGCCAGGGCGGCGGTCATGGCGTTGAAGGAGCTGGACAGGCGCGCGATCTCGTCGTCCCCCTCCACGGGGATGCGGACGGCGAGGTCCTGGGTGCGGGCGATGTGTTCGACGGCGCCGGTGAGCCGGTCGACCGGGCGCAGGGCGGCGCGGGCGATCCACAGGCCGGCGGTCGCCGCGAGGACGACGCCCACGCCGGCGGTGAGCACGAGTACGACGGCCAGGGAGCCCAGGGGTTTGTCGACGTCGCTGAGCGGCTGGGCGATGGAGACGGCGGTGTTGGGCAGGACCTGCTGGTTGGGGAAGCGGTAGGTCGCCACGCGCATCCGCTGGCCGTCGGTGGCCACGGCGTCGTGCAGGACCTCGCCGGCCTGTCCGGCGGCGACGGCCAGGTCGGCCCCGACGACCTTGATCGCGGGTTTGCCGGGCGTGGTGCACACCAGGCCGTTCGCCGTGACGACCTGGATGGTGTACGAGCCGGGGGCCGGCGGCAGGCCGGAGGGGTTGGTGCCGCAGCTGCGCACGAGCTGCAGGACGGCCCGCTCGTCGACCTGCTGGTTGGACAGGGTGGTGTCCCGCTGGTGGCCGAGCTGCTCCTTGGTGACGACCCAGCAGGCGCCGGCCGCCAGGGCGACGGCCACGGCGACGGCGGCGGCCGTCAGCAGGGCGAGCCGGGAGCGCAGGGGCAGCACACGGAACCGGTGGATCAGCCGTTTCATTCGGCGCCGCCGCTGCCGGTGCCGCCGCTGCGCAGGACGTACCCCACTCCGCGGACGGTGTGCACCAGCCGCGGCTCGCCCCCGGCCTCGGTCTTGCGCCGCAGGTACATCACGTACACGTCCAGGGAGTTCGAGGACGGCTCGAAGGCGAAGCCCCACACGGACTTCAGGATCTGCTCCCGGGTGAGCACCTGCCGCGGGTGGGCCAGGAACAGCTCCAGCAGGGTGAACTCCGTGCGCGTCAGTTCCACGCGCCGGCTGCCGCGGGTGACCTCGCGGGTGGCGAGGTTCATGGTCAGGTCGGCGAAGGAGAGCGTCTGCTCCTCGGCGGCCGCCGGGGCGGCGGGGGCCGCGTACGAGCTGCGGCGCAGCAGGGCGCGGATGCGGGCCAGCAGCTCGTCGAGCTCGAACGGCTTGACCAGGTAGTCGTCGGCGCCGGCGTCCAGGCCGGTGACCCGGTCGCCGACCGTGTCGCGGGCGGTGAGCATCAGGATGGGCACCCGCACCCCGGAGGCGCGCAGGCGGCGGGCGGCGGTCAGGCCGTCCATGCGCGGCATCAGCACGTCGAGCACGATCAGCTCGGGGTCGTACGCGGCGACCTTCTCCACGGCGTCCAGCCCGTCGACGGCCGTCTCGGTGGCGTAGCCCTCGAAGGCCAGGCTGCGGCGCAGGGCCTCGCGGACGGCGGGCTCGTCGTCCACGATCAGGATGCGGGCGGGCGTCTCGCCGTGCTCGGCGGGGCTCATCTGCGGTACCTCATGGATTCGATCGGTCGGCGGCGGTTGCGGCAGCGGTGGTCGGCAGCGCTCCCAGCCTGCCACGCGACCGGGTGGCGGGGCGTTCAGGCGTTGGTGCCGCCCGCCCGCAGCTTCGCCAGGTCGGCCTTGAGGGTGTTGACGGGGATGGCGAAGCCGAGGCCGACGCTGCCGGCGGATTCGCCGGAGCCGCCGCCCTGCCCGCCGGGGGCGTACATGGCCGAGTTGATGCCGATGATCTCGCCGTTCATGTTGATCAGCGCGCCGCCGGAGTTGCCGGGGTTGAGGGCGGCGTCCGTCTGGATGGCCTTGTACGTGGTCTTGTCGGAGCCGGTGTCGCCGTTGTACTGGTTGCCGCCGAACTCGAACGGCCACTGCGGCAGCCCGCGCTGCTGCTGCCGCTGGCCCTGGCCGCGGCCCTGTTCCTTGGAGACGGTCACGTCGCGGTTGAGGGCGGAGACGATGCCGCTGGTCACGGTGCCGGTCAGGCCCTCCGGGGAGCCGATGGCCACGACCTGGTCGCCGACGACGAGCCTGCTGGAGTCGCCGAGGGTGGCGGCCTTGAGGCCCTTGGCGTCCTTGAGCTTGACCAGCGCCAGGTCCTTGCCGGGGTCGGTGCCGACGACGGTGCCGGTCTTCGTGCTGCCGTCCTTGAGCGAGACCTGGACGGTGTCGGCGCCCGCGACGACGTGGTTGTTGGTGACGACCTCGCCGTCACCGGTGATGATCACGCCCGAGCCGGTGGACTGTCCCGCACCGGTGCTGGCCTTGATCTCCACGATGCTGGGGCTGACGGCGGAGGCGACGGCCGAGACGCCGCTGCCCTTGAGGGAGGCGTTCTGCACGGGCGTGGAGTGGGCGGCGCTGCCGGTTCCGCCGCCGGTCAGCTCGCCCACGAGGGCGGCGGAGCCGCCGCCGACGACGGCGGCGACGAGCGCGCAGGCGGCGAGCAGCGCACCGGGGCGCCGGCCCTTCGGGCGGCGGTGGGGCTGGGGCGCGGGGTCGAAGCCCGCGTACGGCGGGTTCGCGGGGGGCGCCGGGTACTGCTGCGGGTTCGTGTGCTCGTCCATGCCCATGACTGTGCTCCGCCCGGATGAGAACAGTCTGAGGAGGCGCTGAGATCCGCCGAAGAACCGGGCCGGGTAGGCCGCGGCCGGGTCAGCCGCAGCCGCAGCTGCGGCGGATCACCAGGCGGGAGGGGAACTGCTTCAGGCGCTCCCGGCGCGAGCCGGCCACCCGCAGGCCGTCGTCGAGGACGAGGTCGACGGCCGAGCGGGCCATCGCCTGCCGGTCGGAGGCCACCGTGGTCAGGGGCGGGTCGGTCAGCGCCGCCTCCTTGACGTCGTCGAAGCCGGCCACCGCCAGCTCCCCCGGCACGTCGATGTCCAGCTCGCGGGCCGCCCGCAGCACGCCGATGGCCTGGTCGTCGGTGGCGCACAGCAGCGCCGGCGGCCGGTCGGGGCCGGCCAGCAGCTGCAGGGCGACCTTGTAGGCGTCGTAGCGGTTGTAGGGCGCCGGGAAGAGGCGGCCCTCGGTGCCGAGGCCGGCCTCGCGCATGGCACGGCGCCAGCCCTCGACGTGGTCGGTGACGGGGTCGCCGATGGTCGGGGTCTCCTCGGTGCCGCCGAGGCAGGCCACGTAGGGGTGGCCGTGCTCCAGCAGGTGCCGGGTGGCGAGCTGGGCGCCGCCGACGTCGTCGGTGACGACGGCGACGTCGTCGATCGCGTCGGGCCTGCGGTGCATCAGGACCACGCGGGCGTCCCAGGCGTCGATCTCCAGGGCGGCGGTCTCGCTGGGGCCCTGGCTGATCAGGATGAGACCGGAGACCCGCATGCCCAAGAAGGCACGCAGGTAGTGCACTTCGCGCTCGTCGAGGTAGTCGGAGTTCCCGACGAGGACCATCTTGCCGCGCTCGGCCGCGGCCTGCTCGACCGCGTGCGCCATCTCGGCGAAGAAGGGCTGCCGCGCGTCCGGGACGATCAGGCCTATGAGGTCGGTGCGGCGGGAGGCCATGGCCTGGGCGACCCGGTCGGGCCGGTAGCCCAGCTCCTTGATCGCGGCCAGCACCCGCTCCCGCGTCGCCGGTGCCACCGGGCGCGGTCCATTGTTGATGACGTAGCTGACGACCGCGGTAGACGTTCCCGCAAGCCGTGCCACATCGTCCCGCGTCACCTTGGCCACGCGCGGCAGTCTACGCGGGTCCACCTACCGTTTCACCGGGCGAGCGGCCTCGGATCCGGCGCCCTGGGTGTGTTCCGCCCCACGCTGCCGGCCGGCGTCCCGCTCCTTCGGGGCGCCCTCCGTCTTCGCGGGCGTCCCGGGGTCGTCCGCCTTCGCCGCCTTCGCCGCCTTCTCCGGTTTCTCGGGCTTCTCCGGCAGGACGAAGCGGTAGCCGACGTTGCGCACGGTGCCGATCAGCGACTCGTGCTCGGGCCCGAGCTTGGCCCGCAGCCGCCGCACGTGCACGTCGACCGTGCGGGTGCCGCCGAAGTAGTCGTAGCCCCAGACCTCTTGCAGCAGCTGGGCGCGGGTGAAGACCCGGCCCGGGTGCTGGGCGAGGTACTTCAGCAGCTCGAACTCCTTGAAGGTCAGGTCCAGGACCCGGCCCTTGAGCTTGGCGCTGTAGGTGGCCTCGTCGACGGAGAGGTCGCCGGTGCGGATCTCCATGGGGCTGTCGTCCGTGGAGATCTGCTGGCGGCCCATCGCCAGCCGCAGCCGGGCCTCGACCTCGGCGGGGCCGGCGGTGTCGAGCAGCACGTCGTCCACGCCCCAGTCGGCGGTGACGGCGGCCAAGCCGCCCTCGGTGACCACGAGGAGCAGCGGGCAGCCCGGTCCGGTGGAGCGCAGCAGCTGGCACAGGCTGCGCACGTGGGGCAGGTCGCGCCGGCCGTCGATCAGTATGACGTCGGCGCCGGGGGTCTCCACCAGGGCCGGCCCCTCGGCGGGGGCCACGCGCACGCTGTGCAGCAGCAGCCCCAGCGCGGGCAGCACCTCGGTGGACGGCTGGAGCGCGTTCGTCAGCAGCAGCAGGGAACTCATCGGCCGCCACCCGCTCCGGTCGTCGTCGTGTCGCTCTCGCGCTTGCTCGTCTCTCGTGCGCTTCGCTCGCCCATTGCGTCGGTTCCTCCTCGGTCCCTGCGAGGACGGTGGGGGGCACTGCTCGTCGTCCGAATGCACAAAAGGACCCGGGGGCCACGCTGCCCGGATCCTTCCTGCGCAGCAGAATAACCCACGAGACTTTCCGGGGTCCGGATGACTTTGCACGACCTTGTGTTTCGTCGGTCACTTCGAGTGGTCGTCGCCGCGCACCCTTGACGGCCGCCGGCCGCCGGTCGCCGGCCGCACCCCGCAACCAGTCTGCCGCCTCGACCGGGGTCCCGGGGGCGCGAAGCCCCCGGAATCCCGTCAAGGCTCCGTCAGGCTTCCGCGACCGGCTGCGCGAACTGCGCGTCGTACAGACGGGCGTACGCGCCGTCCGCGGCCAGCAGCGACTCGTGGGTGCCCTGCTCCACGATCCGCCCGGACTCCATCACCAGGATCACGTCCGCGTCCCGGATGGTGGAGAGCCGGTGCGCGATCACGAAGCTCGTCCGGCCCGCCCGCAGGCGGCCCATCGCCTGCTGGATGAGTACCTCCGTACGGGTGTCGACCGAGCTCGTCGCCTCGTCGAGGACGAGGATCTCCGGCTCGGCGAGGAACGCCCGGGCGATCGTGATCAGCTGCTTCTCGCCGACGCTGACGTTGGAGCCCTCCTCGTCGATCACCGTCTCGTAGCCGTCGGGCAGCGTGCGCACGAAGCGGTCGACGTGGGTGGCCCTCGCCGCCTCCACGATCTTGTCCATGGAGGTGCCCTCGGGCGCCCCGTAGGCGATGTTCTCGGCGATGGTGCCGCCGAAGAGCCAGGTGTCCTGCAGCACCATGCCGATGTGGGAGCGCAGCTCCTCGCGGGACATCGCGGCGATGTCGGTGCCGTCGAGGGTGATGCGGCCGCCGCCCACCTCGTAGAAGCGCATGAGCAGGTTGACCAGGGTGGTCTTGCCGGCGCCGGTGGGGCCGACGATGGCCACGGTCTGGCCGGGGCGCACGGTCAGCGAGAGGTCCTCGATGAGGGGCCTGTCCGGCTCGTAGCGGAAGGAGACCTCCTCGAAGACGACCTCGCCGCGCACGGGGCCCACCACGGGCGCGTCCGCCGCGTCCGGGCGCTGCTCCTCGGCGTCGAGCAGCTCGAAGACCCGCTCGGCGGAGGCCACGCCCGACTGGACGAGGTTGGCCATGGAGGCCACCTGGGTGAGCGGCTGGCTGAACTGCCGCGAGTACTGCACGAACGCCTGGACGTCACCGATGGACAGCGCGCCGGTGGCCACCCGCAGACCGCCGACGACGGCGACCAGGACGTAGTTCAGGTTGCCGATGAACATCATCGCCGGCTGGATGATGCCGGAGATGAACTGTGCCTTGAAGCCGGCCTCGTAGAGGTTCTCGTTCTCCTTGCGGAAGGCCTCCGCGGACTCCTTCTGGCGGCCGAAGACCTTCACCAGCGAGTGGCCGGTGTACATCTCCTCGATGTGGGCGTTGAGCTTGCCCGTGGACTTCCACTGCGCGACGAACTGCGGCTGCGCCCGCTTGCCGATCCTGGTGGCGACCAGGATCGACACCGGCACGGTGACCAGCGCGACCAGCGCCAGCAGCCAGGAGATCCAGAACATCATCGCCAGCACGCCGACGATCGTCAGCAGGGAGGCGATGATCTGGCTGAGGGTCTGCTGGAGCGTCTGGGCGATGTTGTCGATGTCGTTGGTGGCGCGGGAGAGCACCTCGCCGCGCTGCTGCTTGTCGAAGTAGCTCAGCGGCAGCCGGCCCAGCTTCTCCTCCACCTGCTGGCGCAGCCGGAAGACGGCCCGCTGCACCACGGTGGTGGCGATGCGCGCCTGCACGAGCCCGAAGAGGGAGGAGCCGAGGTAGATCAGCGCCACCCACAGCAGGACGGTGCCGACCGCGCCGAAGTCGATGCCCTGGCCGGGCGTGAAGTCGACGGCGGAGAGCACGTCGGCGATCTTGTCGTTGCCCTGCTGCCGCATGTGCGCCAGGACCTCGGCCTTGGTGCTGCCGGCGGGCATCTGCGCGCCGACGACGCCGGCGAAGAGCAGGTCGGTGGCCCGGCCCAGGATCTTGGGGCCGACGACGGCCAGCGCCACGCTGGCCACGCCGAGCGCCAGCGCGACGTAGATGATGCCCCGCTCGGGCCGCAGCTGCCCCAGCAGCCGGCGGGCCGAGGGGCCGAAGTTCATGGACTTCTCGGTGGGCTGGCCGCCCATGAAGCGGGCCATGCCGGTGGCCGGGGCCGGGCCTCTGCGGGCCGGGGCGGCGGGGGCGGCCGGTTTGCCGCCGTCCTCGCCGCCGCCGGCGGCTGCGGGGGGCGTGGGTTTCTCGAGGGACGTCACGCCGCCTCCTCCTCGGTGAGCTGGGAGAGCACGATCTCCCGGTAGGTCTCGTTCGTCGCCATGAGTTCGGTGTGGGTGCCGGTGCCGACGACCCGGCCGCCGTCGAGGACCACGATGCGGTCGGCGTCGCGGATGGTCGACACCCGCTGGGCGACGATCACCACGGTCGCCTCTTCCGTCTCGCGCGCCAGCGCGGCGCGCAGCCGGGCGTCGGTGGCGTAGTCGAGGGCGGAGAAGGAGTCGTCGAAGAGGTAGATCCCGGGCTTGCGCACCAGGGCCCGGGCGATCGCCAGGCGCTGGCGCTGACCGCCGGAGACGTTGGTGCCGCCCTGGGCGATCGGGGCCTCCAGGCCGCCGTCCAGGGCCTCGACGAACTCGCGGGCCTGCGCGGTCTCCAGCGCCTGCCACAGCTCCTCGTCGGTGGCGTCGGGACGCCCGTAGCGCAGGTTGGAGGCGACGGTGCCGGAGAAGAGGTACGGCTTCTGCGGGACGAGGCCCACGGCCTCGCTCATCACGACCGGGTCGAGCTCGCGCACGTCCACGCCGTCGACGTACACCGTGCCCGCCGTGGCGTCGAACAGCCGGGGTATGAGCCCGAGCAGCGTCGACTTGCCGCTGCCGGTGGAGCCGATCACGGCGGTGATCTCGCCGGGGCGGGCGACGAGGGAGACGTCCTTGAGGACGGGCTCCTCGGCGCCGGGGTAGCCGAAGGCGACGCCGCGCAGCTCCAGGTGGCCGTGGCGGCGCAGCTCGGTGACCGGTGCGACGGGGGGCACCACGCTGGAGTCGGTGGCCAGGACCTCCTGGACGCGCTCGGCGCAGACCTCGGCGCGCGGCACCATCATGAACATGAAGGTGGCCATCATGATGGCCATCAGGATCTGCATGAGGTAGCTGAGGAACGCCGTCAGCGCACCGATCTCCATGCCGCCGTCCGCGATGCGGTGTCCGCCGAACCACACGACGGCGACGGAGGAGAGGTTCACGACGAGCATCACGGACGGGAACATCAGCGACATCAGCCGGCCGGCACGCAGCGAGACGTCCATCAGCTCGGTGTTGGCGCCCGTGAATCGTTTCCGCTCGTGCTCGTCCCGTACGAAGGCGCGAATGACCCGAATGCCGGTGATCTGCTCGCGCAGCACCCGGTTGACCGTGTCGATGCGCTCCTGGACGCCGCGGAAGATCGGCCGCATGCGCCAGACGATCAGCCCCACGATGGCGGCCAGGACGGGGACGATCACCAGCAGCAGCGCCGAGAGCGGCACGTCCTGCTCGATGGCGAGCACCACGCCGCCGACGCACATGATCGGTGCCGAGACCATGAGGGTGAACGCCATCAGGGTCAGCATCTGCACCTGCTGGACGTCATTGGTGGTCCGGGTGATCAGTGACGGGGCCCCGAACTGCCCCATTTCGCGCGCCGAGAAGGACTGCACCCGGTCGAAGACCGCCGCGCGCAGGTCCCGGCCGACGGCCATGGACGTGCGGGCGCCGTAGTAGACGGCGCCGATCGCGCAGACGATCTGCGCCAGGGTCACGGCGAGCATGAGGCCACCGGTGGTCAGGATGTAACCGGTGTCGCCCTTCACGACGCCTTTGTCGATGATGTCCGCGTTGAGATTGGGGAGATAAAGCGTGGCGAGGGTCTGGACGAGCTGAAGCAGCACGATCAGCGCTATCGCTCTGGAATAAGGCCGCAAATAGGACCGAAGAAGTCGCACCAACACACAAGCAGCCTATGCGAGCGCCACTCCGAACGGCCTGCCCTTTACCGGCTGGGGACGGCCGGCGCCACGACACCCGTCATCATGGAGGCGGCAGAAAAGGAAAGGGGTCGCCGTGGCGACGACACACACGGCACGACCGGCGCCGCCGGAGGCGTTGCCGGCCCAGCCGGGACCGCCGGACGCGCCGTCCGGCACGATCCGGTACTGGGCCGCGGCCAAGGCCGCCGCCGGCACCGCCGAGGAACCCTGCACCGGCCACACGTTGGCCCAGGTGCTGGACGCGGCCAGGCACCGGCACACGGGGCGGCCCGAGTTCGCGCGCGTGCTCGCGCGCTGCTCGTTCCTCGTGGACGGCAATCCCGTCGGCACGCGCGACCACGCGACGGTGCGACTGACCGAGGGCGGCACGGTCGAGGTGCTCCCGCCCTTCGCAGGAGGGTGACCCCGACAGCATGAGCGAACAACATCACCACCCCTACGACCCGCAGCGGCCCGCCGAGCCGTACCCGCCGTACGGAACCGGGCCCTACCCGGCGTACGACACGGGTGCCGATGCGCACCGGCCCTCGTACGGCGGGCAGGACGACTACGGCTACGGGCAGCAGCCGGCGTACGGGCAGCAGCCGGCCGCCCAGTGGCCGCAGCCCGGGCACGAGGAGCACGACCGGCACGACGAGCCGGTGACCCAGACCTGGCAGACCCAGACCTGGGACGCCCGCGCCTGGCAGCAGGAGCCCGCACCGGAGAACGCCGGGAATGCTGGAAATGCTGGGAATGCCGGGAACGCTGCCCCTCAGGCCGCCCCCTATGCCGCGTCGTACGACTCCTCCTTCGGCTCCCCCTGGCCGGCCGGCGGCGCCCGGGGCGCCGCCGAGTGGGCCCGGCAGGAGGCCGCCCACGAGCAGGCCGCCGCCTCGGCGCCGCTGCCCCCGGCGTCCCTGCCGCACCCGGAGCCGTACGGCGGGCCGCAGGCCCACGGCGGGCCCGAGGCGTACGCCCCCGAGGCATACGCCCCCGCGGCGGCCGTCGCGGTCGCCGAGGCCGAGCCCGAGCGGCCGCTGACCGCGGCGGAGAAGGCCCGGGCCGAGGGCCGGCCGCAGATCCTGCCGCCGGGCCTGCAGCCCGCACTGCTGACCTCCGTCCTGGCCGCGCTGCTGGCGCTGGCCGCCCCGCTGGCCCGGCCCGTGCTGGCCGTGCCGGTGGTGCTGCTGCAGGCGGTGACCGCGGCGGGCTGGTTCCGGCTGAACGGCATGTGGCCCGCCCGGCAGGGCATCGCGCTCGCCTTCCTCGGCGGCGTCGTCGCCGACGCCGGGCTGCTGGCGGCGGGCGAAGGACACGCCCCGACGGTGCTGCTGGGCACGCTCGGCGTGTGGATCCTGCTGGTCATCGTCCTGCAGCTGCGCAGCCACGCCTCGCCCGACGAGCGGCTGTACGGCCTGACGGCGGCCACCGCCTCCGCGGCCCTCGCGGTCGTCGCGGGCGGCCTGCTGGCGGCCGAGCCCGACGCCGTGGTCGCGGGCGCGCTCGGCGTGGCCGCGGCGGCCCTGGCCCGGGCCCTGCCGCTGCCCTCGCTGCTCTCCCCCGTCGTCGCCCTCGTCGCCGCGGCGGGCGCGGGCGTGGCCGCCGGCCAGCTGACCGGCATGGGCGCCTCCGCCGCCCTGCTGGGCGCGGCCGCGGGCGTGTGCGCCCTGGTCGGACTGCGGGTGGCCAGCTACGACTACCCCTCGCGGTTCGTCCACATGACCGCCGGCGTGGCCCTGCCCCTGACGGTGGCGGCGCCGGTGGTCTACGTCCTGGGCCGGGTGCTCGGCTGACGCAGGCCCCGGCAGGACCGGCCCCGGCAGCGGTTACAGACCGGTTACGCCGGGGTCGGTCATTTGTACGTTCGGTCCGGTTAGGCTCGACCGGCAGGCCAGGGGGCCTGGCCGGGCCGAGCCCGACCGACCGAACGTGGGGGATCCGCAGCCGATGCGTGCCATTCGGACACTTCTGATCGTCGCCGTCGTCCTCGGAGCGCTCTTCGTGGCCGGCGACCGGGCGGCCGTGTGGTTCGCCGAGAACCAGGTCGCCGACAAGATACGCAGCAGCCAGAACCTCTCCGGCACGCCCGAGGTCTCCATCAAGGGCTTCCCCTTCCTCACCCAGGTCGCGAACTCGCGGCTCGACGAGGTCGACGTGAAGCTCGACGGCGTCACGGCCGGCACCGGCACCCAGTCGGTCAAGGTCAGCGGCTTCGACGCCCGGCTGCACGACGTCCGTATCAACAGCAGCTTCTCCTCCGCCGTCGCCGGCCGCGCCACCGGCACGGCCCACCTGACGTACGAGGAGCTGACCAAGGCCGCCAACGACCCCGACGTCACCGTCGCCTACGGCGGCCAGGGCGGTGCCGGCGGCAACCAGGTCAAGGTGACCGGCAAGGCGACCGTCGCCGGCCAGCCCGTGCAGCGCAGCGTGACCTCCACGGTCACCGTCACCGGCGGCGACACGATCCGGGTGCGCGCGAACGAGGTCCCCGCCGAGGGCGCCCGCATCCCCGGCATGGAGCAGAAGATCCGCGAGAAGACGGACTTCGACCGGAAGATCACCGGCCTGCCCCGCGGCATCAAGCTCGACAAGGTCGTCACCACGCCCACCGGCGTCGACATCACCCTCACCGGCACCGACGTCAACCTGGCGGGCTGAGCGACGTCCGCGCCGTCCCGCTGGGCGAGACGGACGAGTCCGCCGCTCAGCCCGTGTGGACTACCGGCCGGTACGGAAGGGCCGGAAGGGGCCCGCGCGAGCGCCCCGGCGCACCGCCCGTCCCACTATCCGGAATTCTGCGTCTCAGTATTCGACTGCCCGGTGACAGGGCTCCCGACGCCTCCCTACGATCGTCCCCATGAGGCGACAGGCAGATCTCACGAAGCGGCGGGCAGTGGACCTGTGCCGCGTTGCCGCCATGCTCTGTCGCCATGTCTGACGGGAACCGCTCGCCGGCTCCCTTAACGGCCGGACACCCCGGCCGCCCTCTCCCCGCATCAACGCGAGCACTCCGCTCCACCCTTCGCGCGGCGCCGCGCCCTGCCGCCGCGCTCCTCCCCCATGGCCCCGCACCGGCCCGGGGGTACCCCCATCGCCCCGGAGGAGAACAGCATGAGCCGCAGTGACGTCCTGGTGGACGCCGACTGGGTACAGGCCCGCATCGACGCAGGCGACCCCAAGACCGTCATCGTCGAGGTCGACGAGGACACGTCCGCCTACGACAAGAACCACATCAAGACCGCCATCCGGATCGACTGGAAGAGCGACCTGCAGGACCCCGTCCGCCGCGACTTCGTCGACCAGGCCGGCTTCGAGAAGCTGCTGTCCGAGAAGGGCATCGCCAACGACGACACCGTCGTCCTCTACGGCGGCAACAACAACTGGTTCGCCTCCTACGCCTACTGGTACTTCAAGCTCTACGGCCACCAGGACGTCCGCCTCCTCGACGGCGGCCGCAAGAAGTGGGAGCTCGACTCCCGCGACCTGGTCGCCGAGGTGCCCCAGCGGCCCCGCACGGACTACAAGGCCAAGCCCCAGGACGCCTCCATCCGCGCCTTCCGCGACGACGTCGTGGCCGCCATCGGCACGCTCAACCTCGTCGACGTGCGCTCCCCCGACGAGTTCAGCGGCAAGCTGCTCGCCCCGGCGCACCTGCCGCAGGAGCAGTCGCAGCGCCCCGGCCACGTGCCGACCGCGCGCAACATCCCCTGGTCCAAGGCGGCCAACGACGACGGCACCTTCAAGTCCGACGAGGAGCTGAAGGCGCTCTACGAGGCCGAGGGCGTCGACCTCGCCAAGGACACCATCGCCTACTGCCGCATCGGCGAGCGCTCGGCGCACACCTGGTTCGTGCTGCACGAGCTGCTCGGCCAGCCCAACGTCCGCAACTACGACGGCTCCTGGACGGAGTACGGCTCCCTCGTCGGCGTGCCGATCGAGCTCGGCTCCAACTGAGGCCCCACGCCGACCGCGGCAACCGAAAGGAATCGACAACATGTGTGGAGCGAAGGCCGGCGGCCCCGACGCCTCGGCGGTCAAGCCCGGTGAGACCACGATCCAGGGCTCGGTGACCCGCGACGGCGAGCCGGTGGCCGGTTACGTGCGCCTGCTGGACGCCACCGGCGAGTTCACCGCCGAGGTCCCCACCTCGGCGACCGGGCAGTTCCGCTTCTACGCGGCCGAGGGCACCTGGACCGTACGCGCCCTCGTGCCCGGCGCCACGGCGGAGCGCACCGTCGTCGTCAAGGAGAAGGGCGCGCTGGCGGAGGTCGCCATCGCCGTCTGAGGCGATGCGGGACGCCACGAGGCGGTACCGAAACGGCGAAGGGCCGCACCCCAGGGGTTGGACGCCACGATGGGGGGTGCGGCCCTTCGCGCCGCGCGGCTTCCGGTCGTACGGTGAGAGTGTGTACGCGCGGCGCAGGCACGTCTACTTCGCCATGATGGGCACCTGCATCTTCCTGTTCGTCCTGGCGTGGGCCGTGGTGCGCCTGTGGTCGGTGCCGGCGGCCGTGGGGCTGTGCCTGTTCGCCATGGTCATCCCGCCGGTGGCCGCCATCGTCGCCAACCGCCGGGGCCCCGACGACCGCTGGTGGGACGACCCGTCGGGCGACCCGGAGTCGGACAAGTGGTGGGACGAACTGGACGGGAAGCGCTAGCTCCCGGCTCGGTATCAGTGGACGAGGGCGCTCAGTAGACGAGGGCCTGGACGCCGTCCGCCATCGCCTCGCTCACGAAGACCTGCGCGCCGGCGATGCGCGCGCCCTCGATGAGGTCCTTCTCCTCGATGCCCCGCCGCGCCGCGCACTGCGTGCACAGCGTGATCATCCCGCCGCCCGCCTTGATCCCCTCGATCAGCTCCGGCAGCGGCGCCGCGTGCGGCAGCTCGAACTCCGCCGCCCGCCCCGGCAGCGCGAACCACGACGACTCGCCCGTCAGCCACAGCGACACCTCGACGCCGCTGGCCACGGCCACCGCCGCCACCGTGAACGCCTGCGAGCACCGCTCGGGCGCGTCCGCGCCCGCCGTCACCTTGATCACCAGCTTCTTCGGCATGCGGCCACTGTAGGGCGCGGGACGCGCGGAACCCCACGATCAACCTCACAGCGCCCCGCCGCACCCGGCGGACTAGACTCGTCCCCGCTACGCACACGTACACGTACCACCCACTCCGACCGAGGAGCGCGCTCGTGCTTGAAGGCTTCTTCACCACCCTGCTGGTACTGGTCGCCGTCGGCGTACTCGCCTTTATGGGCCTGACCTGGAAGAAGCTGTACCAGGGCCAGCGCTGACCCCTTTGTCCGCACCCACGACAGATCGCCTGAGCTCATGATCGAGATTCCGTCCGACCTCCACCCCAGCCTCGTCCCCCTGGTCTTCCTCCTCGGCAAGTGGGAAGGCGCGGGCGTCGCCGACTTCCCCGGTGCCGAGCAGTGCAACTTCGGGCAGGAGGTCGTCTTCAGCCACGACGGGCGTGACTTCCTCGAGTACGTCTCGCACTCCTGGGTGCTCGACGCCGACGGCAAGCCCGTCAAGCCGCTGGAGACCGAGAGCGGCTACTGGCGCATCGACAAGGACCGCAAGGTCGAGATCGTCATGATCCGCGACTCCGGCATCGTCGAGGTCTGGTACGGCGAGCTGGCCGACCAGAAGCCGCAGATCGACATCGCCACCGACGCCGTCGCCCGCACCGCCGCCTCCGGCCCGTACTCGGGCGGCAAGCGTCTGTACGGCTACGTCAAGGGCGACCTGATGTGGGTCGGCGAGAAGGCCACCCCCGAGGTGCCGCTGCGCCCGTACATGTCGGCCCAGCTGAAGAAGGTCCCGCAGGCCGACGACCTGCAGGCCTGGGCGCGCAACCTGCCCGACGACATGCCCGACGGCGTCGCCTTCTTCAACCCCGACGGCACGCCCTACAAGCCCGAGGGCGAATAACCCGCACCACCCTCAGCACCACCCGGTACGCCGCGGGGGAAGTCCGGTCGAATTCCGGCGCTGACCCGCAACGGTAGGCGGCAGGCCCTGCACGGGGCCTGCCGCGAGCCCGATCGCCCGCGGCGCGCCTGCTCCCTGCCCGACTCGCCGTGGACTGCGAGGGTCAGACCCCGTTCGTACGCATGGCCGCACGGCCGCGCGTACGCCCAGCACACGGCCCGAGGCGAAGGCGTACGCCCGTCCCGTGTCGACCGACCTCCCGGCCGCCGCCCCGGCCGCCCGCACCCGCACGGCGGCCCGCCGGCTGCCGCTGCCACCCCTGATCGCCGGGCTCGCCGCCGCCCTCCTCGTGTCGCTGCTGTGCTGCACGGCCCTCGGCGCCGCCGGCATCGGCTGGGGCCGCACCCTGCGCTACCTGCACGCCGGGCTGACCGGCGGCACCATCACCACCGACGAGCTGCCCGCCTACAACGTCGTCTGGGAGCTGCGCCTCCCCCGCGCCCTGCTGGCCGCCGTGGTCGGCGCCGGGCTGTCGGCCGTGGGCGTGGCCGTGCAGGCCATGGTCCGCAACGCCCTCGCCGACCCGTTCGTCCTCGGCATCTCCTCCGGCGCCGCCGTCGGCGCCAACGCCGTGCTCATCTTCGGCGCCCTCGGCTCGCTGGGCGTCTGGGCCCTCTCCGGCGCCGCCTTCACCGCCGCCCTGATCTCCATGGCCCTGGTGTACGCCGTGGCCCGCACCCGCCAGGGCCTGACCCCGCTGCGGCTCGTCCTGACCGGCAGCGCCATGTACTACGGCTTCTCCGCCGTCACCACCCTCATGGTCTTCAGCGCCGAACGCGGCGAGGCGGCCCGCTCGGCCATGATGTGGCTGCTGGGCAGCCTCGGCGGCGCCTCCTGGGCCTCCGTACCCATCGCGGCCGCGGTGGTGGCCGCCGGCACCGGCTGCCTGCTGTGGTGGGGCCGCAGCCTGAACGCGCTGGCCATGGGCGACGAGACCGCGACCACCCTGGGCGTGGACCCCGACCGGCTGCGCCGCCTGCTGTTCGTGGTCACCGCGGCCGTCACCGGCGCCGTCGTCGCCGTCAGCGGCGCGATCGGCTTCGTCGGCCTGATGGTCCCGCACGTGGCCCGCATGCTCGTGGGCGCCGACCACCGCCGCGTCCTGACCGTGGCCCCCCTACTGGGCGCCGTCCTGCTGGTCTGGGTGGACGTGGTCTCCCGCCTCCTCCTGGCACCGGTCGAACTCCCGGTGGGCGTCATCACGGCCCTGATCGGCGTCCCCTGCTTCGTGGCCCTGATGCGCCGCCACGGCTACGTCTTCGGGGGTGCGTGATGCCCCGTTGTGGGCAATCGTTCCGCAGGGCGGAACGGGTGGGCACAAACCACCCCCGGACCCGCACCCGAGGGGGCACGCCGTGATGCGGCTCGACATAGAAAACCTCGCCGCAGACGCCGCAGGCGTGAACCTCCTGAAGGACGTCGCCCTCCGGGCGAACAGCGGCCAATTCGTGGGCCTGGTAGGGCCCAACGGCAGCGGCAAGTCCACCCTCCTCCGCTGCGTCTACCGCGCCCTGCGCCCCTCCGCCGGCCGCATCCTGCTGGGCGGCGACGACGCGCACGCCCTCACCGCCCGCGAGGCCGCGCAGCGATTGGCCGCCCTCCCGCAGGACGCGGCCGGCGGCGAGTTCGACTTCACCGCCGCCGAGGTGGTGGCCATGGGCCGCCTGCCGCACCAGCGGGCCGCGGCCCGCGCGACGTCCGCGGACGCCGAAGCCTGCACCGCCGCCCTGGCCCGCGTGGGCGCCGCCCACCTGGCCGACCGCGGCTTCCTGTCGTTGTCGGGCGGTGAGAAGCAGCGGGTGCTGATCGCCCGGGCGCTGGCCCAGGAGCCGAAGGTGCTGGTGCTGGACGAGCCGACGAACCACCTGGACATCTCGCAGCAGCTGGAGGTGCTGGCGCTGGTGCGCGACTCCGGCCCGACCGTGCTGGCGGCGCTGCACGACCTGAACCTCGCCGCGACCCACTGCGACGTGCTGTACGTCATCGCCGCCGGCCGCGTCGTGGCCTCCGGGCCGCCGCACTCCGTACTGACCGCCGAGCTGCTCGCGGAGGTCTTCGGCGTGCGTGCGCACCGGGTGCCGCACCCGGTCTCCGGTGTTCCGCAGCTGCTCTTCGACCGCCTCCCCCGTTAGCTTCCCGTTAGGACCGCATGCGTACTCGCCGCCCTGCCCGCCTCTCCCTGGCCCTGCTCTGCGTGATCACCCTGACGAGTTGCGGCGCGAAGGTTTCGGACGCTTCCGGCGACAAACAGGCCGCAGGCCGCTCCTCGGGCCACTACCCGGTCACCATCGAGAACTGCGGCGTGAAGACCACGTACGACAAGGCACCGCAGCGCGTGGTCACCAATGACGTGGGCATCTCGGAGATCATGTTCGCGCTCGGCCTGGAGGACCGCATGGCGGGCTACGTGGCGCCCGCGTACACCACCAGCCGCCCGGACGCCGACGTCCCGTGGAAGGACGGCTACGCCAAGGTGAAGCGGCTGTCCACCAAGGAGATCAACAAGGAGCTGGTGCTGGACGCGCGGGCCGACCTGGTCTTCGCGGGCTGGAACTACGGCTTCGGCGAGGGCAACGGCCTGACCCCCGAGCGGCTGAAGCAGCTCGGCGTGGGCTCGTACGTGCTCACCGAGTCCTGCCACAACGGCACCGGCGGCTCGCGCGGCGTGATGCCGCCGCTGGAGGCCCTGTACACGGACCTGGAGACGCTGGGGAAGATCTTCGACGTGGAGGACCGCGCCCGCGCCCTCGTGGCGGGTTTCCGCAAGCGCGTCGCCGACGCCCAGGCACAGGTGCCGAAGGACGGCCGGGCGCCGCGGGTCTTTCTCTACGACGACGGCCGCGACAAGCCCGTCACCGCCGGCGCCTACGCGGGCGCCCACGACATCATCACGAAGGCGGGCGGCGACCACGTGATGAAGGACTTGAAGGACACCTGGGTCACGGTCGGCTGGGAGACCGTGGTCGAACGCGACCCCGAGGTCATCGTCATCAACAACTACGGCGACGTCGGCGCGGAGCAGAAGAAGAAGTTCCTCATGTCCTACCCGCCGCTGGCGGGCGTCTCGGCCGTCAGGAACGACCGCGTCTTCGTCCTGGACTACGTCGACCTCGTCGAGAGCCCCCGCAACCCTGCGGCCGTCGCCGCGCTCGCCGGCTACCTGAAGGGGGTACGCGAGCACTGAGGCTGCCTAGACTGGGGGCGTGGTGGAAACCGACTGGCAGAGCGACCTCCGAAAGCGCGGCTACCGGCTGACCCCGCAGCGACAGCTCGTCCTGGAGGCGGTCGACCGGCTCGAACACGCGACGCCGGACGACATCCTGACCGAGGTCCGCCGGACCGCGGGCGGGGTGAACATCTCGACCGTCTACCGGACGCTGGAGCTGCTGGAGGAGCTGGGCCTGGTCAGCCACGCCCATCTCGGTCACGGCGCGCCGACGTACCACCTCGCCGACCGGCACGACCACATACACCTCGTCTGCCGCGACTGCACGGACGTCATCGAGGCCGACCTGTCGGTGGCCGCCGGCTTCACCGCGAAGCTGCGCGAGGAGTTCGGTTTCGAGACGGACATGAAGCACTTCGCGATCTTCGGCCGGTGCTCCGGCTGCACCTCGAAGGAGCAGGGCGGGGCCCCGTAGGCTGGGGGCATGCTGTCTCACACGCCCAGCCCGCTGCTGTCGTCGCCCGGCGCCGTCGCCGCCGAGAGCCCGGACGAAGGTGTCGCCGCGCACTACGGCGACCCGTTCCGCGAACAGCGCGCGCTCGCGGACGGAAGGGGTTTCGTCGACCTCTCGCACCGGGGCGTCGTCGCGGTCACCGGGCCGGAGCGGCTGAGCTGGCTGCACCTGCTCGTCACCCAGCACGTCAGCGAGCTGCCGCCCGGGCAGGCGACGCAGGCGCTGATCCTCTCCCCGCACGGCCACATCGAGCACGCCCTGTACCTCGTGGACGACGGCGCGACGACGTGGATGCACGTCGAGCCGGGCACGCAGGAGGCGCTGA
Source organism: Streptomyces luteosporeus (assembly GCF_039532865.1). NCBI lineage: Bacteria > Bacillati > Actinomycetota > Actinomycetes > Kitasatosporales > Streptomycetaceae > Streptomyces > Streptomyces luteosporeus. The sequence continues at coordinate 44,811 of NZ_BAAASL010000001.1, read as the reverse complement.
TCTCCTACCTGGAGAGCATGAAGTTCTTCTACAAGGTCGAGGTGGCCGACCGCACGGCCGACGTCGCGGTGGTCCACCTGCCGGCCGGCTCGATCGCCGAGGTCCCGGACGACGTCGTCGTGCGCGAGACGTCGTACGGCCGTGACCTGTTCCTGCCCCGCGAGCGCCTCGCGGACTTCGCCGCCGCCCACGGCCCGGCCGCCGGCGTGCTGGCCTACGAGGCGCTGCGCGTGGAGGCCCACCGGCCGCGGGTCGGGCGGGAGACCGACCACCGCACGATCCCCCACGAGCTGGGGCTGATCGGGGTGGCCGTGCACCTGCAGAAGGGCTGCTACCGCGGCCAGGAGACCGTGGCGCGCGTGCACAACCTGGGCAAGCCGCCGCGCCGGCTGGTCTTCCTGCACCTGGACGGCAGCGAGGTCACCCTGCCGGGTCACGGCGCGCCCGTCCGTCTCGCCGCCGACGGCCCCGAGGGCCGTCAGCTGGGCTTCGTCACGACGTCGGCCCGCCACCACGAGCTGGGCCCGATCGCCCTGGCCCTGGTCAAGCGCAACGTCCCCGTGGACGCCCCCCTCCTGGTGGGCGAGGGCACGGCGGCGTCGCAGGAGGTCGTGGTCGAGCCGTAGACAGGGGCCGGGGGCTGTCCGGCGGACCGGGCAGCGACCTGCGGGTGCGTCGTGGCTTGTCGCGCCCGCGCGGCGAAGCCGCAGATCGACACTGCCCCGCGCCCCTGACGGGGCACTGCACCAACCCACGGCGCCCCGTAGGGGCGCGGGGCAGTGCCGATATGCGGCTGCCGCCGCGTGGGCGCGATCGGCCACCGACGGCCCGCAGTCGAACGCGCTGCCCCGAGGCCCGAACGAAGCCCGGCGAAGGCCCGCCGGTCCGGCCCTAGACCTCCAGCAGCACCGTGAACGGGCCGTCGTTCGTCAGCGACACCTTCATGTCCGCCCCGAACACCCCCGTCTCCACCCGCGCCCCGAGCGAGCGCAGCTGGGCGACGACCTCGTCGACGAGCGGCTCGGCAACCTCTCCGGGCGCCGCCGCGTTCCACGTCGGCCGCCGCCCCTTCCGGGCGTCACCGTAGAGAGTGAACTGGGAGATCACCAGCAAAGGTGCCCCCACGTCGGAGCACGACTTCTCGTCCGCCAGCACCCGCAGGCTCCACAGCTTGCGGGCCAGGCGCGCGCACTGCTCCCGCGTGTCCTCGTGCGTCACGCCGACCAGCACGCACAGGCCCTCGCCGAGGATCTCGCCGACCACCTGTCCGTCCACGGTGACGCTCGCACCGTTCACCCTCTGCACCACTGCACGCATACGGACCATGATGCCCTGCGCCCATTCAGGGCTGTTCGGGCGGAGAGACCCTGCGCCCGGGGCGCGCGGAATGGCACGATGCGTGCAGGCGGTGCCTTTTGCGGGCAACGGCAAGGCGATCCGGCCGCACACCGCCTGCCCGAGGGGACGGAACCGCATGACCACACCCACCGAGGACGGCCCCCTGCTGGAGGCAGCCGAGTTGCGGGACCTCAAGGACTCCCACGACAACAGGAGCCACCTCGACACCAGAGACGTCAGGGATCTCAGGGACCACAAAAGCTTCAAGGACCTCAAGGCAGTGGACAGCTTGCAGGCCAGGCCCCCGAGCCAGCGCTCCGGCCGGCTGGCGGACGTCGCCGGCCGGCGACCGACCGAGCTGCGCCTGTCCGAGCTGCGCGCCCTGCGCCGGGAGTCCCAGCGGGAGGAGGCCGACCTCAGCTACGTGCGCCGCCTGCTGCAGGGCCGCATCGACATCCTGCGGGCGGAGCTGGGCCGGCGGGCCGCCCCGGGCTCACCGCTCGTCGAGCGGCTGCTGGTCGACCGCCTGCCGGAGATCCTCGCCGACGGCCCCTCCGACCACCGCTCCTCCGCCCGCCACGTGACGCTCGGCACGCCGCACGGCGAGGAGTACCGCCGACTGGCCGACGACATGCTCTCCGAGGTCGGGCTGTCCGACCTCGGTGCCCGCACCGACCAGGAACTGCGCGACGGCATGCGCCGCCTGGTGGCGTACGAGCGGCAGGTCTCCGTGCGGCGCCGGCGGTTGCAGCGCACGGCCGACGACTGCGGTGCCGAGATCGCCCGCAGGTACCGCGAGGGGGAAGCCCAAGTGGACGACCTGCTCCCGTGACCCTGCTCCCGTGATTGCCCGGGCCTCGGCCGAATTGGGGTGCGCGCCCGCCCCGTTGCTGCCTAGCGTTCCTTCATGAGCGTTGAGGTGCGCACCATCGACGAGTCGGACCTGCCCGGCTGGATCCGGGCGATGAACACCGGGTTCCTGCGCCCGCCCGGAGGCGACAAGGAGGAGGTCGCCCTGCGCACCGCGGGCACGGACCTCGCCCGCGCCCAGGGCGCCTTCGACGGCGACCGCTGCGTCGCCACGTACCGCAGCTTCCCGCAGCGCCTGAGCGTCCCCGGCGGGCGCAGCGTCGCGGCCGACGCGGTCTCCGGCGTCACCGTCTCCCCCACCCACCGCCGGCGCGGGCTGCTCAGCCGCATGATCGAGCGCGATCTGCGCGCCGCCAAGGACCGCGGGGAGCTCGTCGCGACGCTGATCGCCGCCGAGTGGCCCATCTACGGCCGCTACGGCTTCGGCCCGGGCACCTGGACCACGCGCTGGGAGGTCGAGGTCGCCCGCACCGGCCTCGACCGGCGCTACGCGGGCCCCGTGGACGGCGGCCGCGTCGACCTGGTCGACCTCGACACCGTGCGCGCCCTGGGGCCGGCCCTGCACGCGCGCATGAGCACCGTGCGGCACGGCGTGGTCGACCGCGCGGACCGCTGGTGGCAGATCAACACCGGTGTGCTGCCGCGGCCGGGCACGACGTGGACGGAGCCGTTCACCGCCCTGTACCGCGCCCCCGACGGCACCCCGGAAGGGCTCGTCGCCTACACGGCCGACGACGACTGGGACGCCAAGCGACCCCGCAACACCCTCACCGTCCTCGACCTCGTCGCCGTCTCCTCGCGCGCCGAACGGGCCCTGTGGCACTTCCTGTTGTCCATCGACTGGGCCTGGACGGTCGACTCCGGCCACCGCGCCCCGGACGACCTGCTGCCGCTGCTGCTGCCCGACGTCCGCGCGGCCCGCGTCACCACCCACGCCGACTTCCTGTGGCTGCGCCCGCTCGACGTACCGGGCCTGCTGCGGCACCGCGCGTACGCCGTGCCGGGATCGCTCGTCCTGGAGGTGAGCGACACCTCGGGGCTCGCCGGCGGCCGGTTCCTGCTGGAGGCGGACGAGGACGGGGCACAGTGCGCGCCCACCGCCCGTCCGGCCGACATCGCGCTCGACCTCGGCGCCCTGAGCGCGCTGTACCTGGGCGACGAGTCGGCGGTACGGCTGGCGGCGCTGGGACGGCTCGACGAGGAGCGACCGGGCGCGGTGGCGCGGGCGGAGCTCATGCTGCGGACGGCACGCCGCCCGTGGTGTCCCGATTCGTTCTGATCGGTCCGGGCGCGGCCGCAGGGCGACGGACCTTTTCCGGGCGATCACTTGACCTCAAGCATGGTTGAGGTCGGAGGCTTCTTCCCAGCGGCCGGCACGACGCCGGCCACGGCCCGCCACAGCCCCGACCTGCTCTTGAGAAGAGGCCCTCAGCCATGTCCGCCACCGTCGCCCCGACCGCCGCCGAGACCCCCGCCGCCCACCGCCCGGACGCCCCCTACCGGCTCGCCGTCGTCGTCGCCTCGACGCGCGAGGGCCGCTTCGGGCCCGTCGTCGCCGCCTGGCTCGGCCGGCAGCTCGCCGGGCGCGACGACGTCCAGGTGGACGTCATCGACCTGGCCGACCACCCGCTGCCCGGCCACCTGTCGAAGGAACCGGACGCACAGGACGCCGCCGTCCTCGCGGCCGTCACCCCGCGCCTCGCGGCGGCCGACGCCTTCATCGTCGTCACCCCCGAGTACAACCACAGCTACCCGGCCCCGCTGAAGAACCTCATCGACTGGCACTACACCCAGTGGCAGGCCAAGCCCGTCGCCTTCGTCTCCTACGGCGGTCTCTCCGGCGGCCTGCGGGCGGTCGAGCACCTGCGCCCGGTCTTCGCCGAGCTCCACGCCGTCACCATCCGCGAAACCGTCAGCTTCCACAGCCCCTGGGGCCGCCTGGACACGACGGGCCTCCACCTCGACGAGGAGGCCGGCACCGCGGCCGCCGGCGCGGCGAAGGTGATGCTCGACCAGCTCGCCTGGTGGGCCATCTCCCTCCGCGAGGCCCGCGCGGCCCGCCCTTACGGCAAGTAAGGTCGCCCCTAAGGGGCGCGGGGCAGTATCGATCTGCGGCTGCCGCCGCGTGGGCGCGACAAGCCACGACGCGCCCGCAGCCGATGCGCAGCCCCGGGACCCGGGCGAAGCCTTACGGGGCACCGCGACGCCGCGCCTCCGGCCAGGTCCTAGGTCGACGGATCATGCAGCGCCCCGTCAGGGGCGCGGGGAACTGCGCGACAAGCCACGACGCGCCCGCAGACGAAGTGCCGTGCCGCACCCCTTACGGGGCACCGGGCGCGGCGAAGCCGCTACGCGGCGGACGCGCCGTACACGTACGGCGTGGTCGTCGTGAGCGGCACGAAACCGAGCCGCTGCAGGATCGGCCGGCTCGACGGCAACGCATCCACCTGCAGGAAGCGGTAGCCGCGCTCGGCCGCCATACGGGCGCGGGCGGCGACCAGCGCCCGGTAGACGCCCCGGCCGCGCCACCCCGGGACGGTGCCGCCTGACCACAGGCTCGCGAAGCTCGTTCCCGGGTGGAACTGCACACGGGCCGCACTGACCGGTTCGTCGCCGGCCATGGCGACGAGAGCGGGAACCGCCTCCGGATCGGCCGCCAGCTCGTCCAGCAGCTGCTGCACGACGGACGAGCGGCTGTGGCCGAACGCCAGCTCGTGCACCGCCGCCACGAGCCGTACGCCCGCGGCGTCGGTCACCGGCTCCAGCCGGACGCCGGGCGGCAGGGAGGGAGACGCTGACAGATCGCCGTGGACGGGGGTCTCGGCGACCATCAGCGTCTCCTCCTCCTCGGGCACGAAGCCCGCTGCCAGGAGCCGCGCGGCCAGCCCGGGCGGGCCGTCGTGGCCGTACAGCTTCCACTCGAACTCGCGGTCCAGCGCCGTGAAATACCGCACCTGCGCCGCGACGACGGCGTCGACGGCGGCCTCGTCGGCCCCGTCCAGGCCCGACCAGACGACGCCGTTCCAGCCCTGCGCGCCGGCGCCGACGTACCGTACGACGGGCCCGTCCTGCTCCACACGGTCCCCGGGCGCCTCGGGCCGGGCGTCCCGGCGCATCTCGCGGTCGAAGAGCGCGAGCAGATCGGCTTCGCTGATGTTCATGGAGCCACTGCAGCACCGGCGACGCGCGGCGGCAAAGGGTTAACGGGTGGCAGCGCCGAGGGTCAGACCTTCGGCTGGGTGAAGCGGATGTTGTTGCCGAAGGGGTCGCGCAGCCCGCAGTCGATGCCGTACGGCCGCTCCGTCGGCTCCTGCGTGAACTCCACGCCCCGGGCAAGCAGCTCCTCGTAGGCCTTGCGGCAGTCGCCGGTCGTGAGGATGAGCCAGCCCGCCATCGCACCCTTGGTGATCAGGTCGCGGACCTGCGCCGCGGTCTCCTCGGACATGTGGGGGCCGCCCGGCTTCTCCAGCAGGACCTCCCGGCCCGGCTCGCCGGGCACCCCGACGGTCAGCCAGCGCATGAAGCCCAGGTCGATGTCCGCGACGACCTCCAACCCCAGCTTGCCGACGTAGAAGTCGAGGGCCTCGTCCTGGTCGAGGACGTACATCTGCGAGTGCGTAATGGCGTTGAACATGTGCCCAACGGTATGCGGCGGGCGGGCCGAAAACTTATCCGGAACTGCTCGATGCGGGGCGCGCTTCCGCAGGTCGCAGCCACGCCATGGCGAAACAGCTGGGAACCTCCCGCACGGCCGCCGCCCGCTTGCGGTACTCGCGCGGCGATTGCCCCACGATGTCGCGGAAGGTACGGCTGAACGTGCCGAGGCTGGAGAACCCGACCTCCATGCAGATGTCCGTGACGCTGCGCTCCGTCTCGCGCAGCAGGCACATCGCCCGCTCCACGCGCCGCCGTTGCAGATAGCGGTGCGGCGTCTCGCCGAACGTGGCACGGAAGGTGCGGCTGAAGTGCGCCTCGGAGACATGGGCGATGCGCGCCAGGGCGGGCACGTCCAGGGGCTGCGCGTAGGCGCGGTCCATGGCGTCCCGGGCCCGCAGCATCCGGCGATTGGCGTCCTCCACCGCACGATTCACGCAGGCAAGGATGGCATACGCTGTCGAACGTCCTTTTTGACGCCTTGTAAGGAAAAGCAGGTGCAACGCAGGTGAAGCTGGCCCGACTTTCCGCCGTGGTGGCGGCTGGTGCAGTGATACCGGCCGTGCTGTTCGCAGCTCCGGCCGTGGCCGCCGGCAGCACGTCGACGTCCTCCGTGGCCGGCAGCTCGCTGGACGACGACCGCGCGGCGATCCTGAGGATGCTGAGCGACAAGAACACGGGCCGCGGGCTGCGCAACGCCGCCGACAAGGCGCTCAGCGGTTCCCCGGCGGACGTCCGCGCCTTCCTGGAGACCGGCCAGTACAAGGCCCGCGATGAGGACAACCGCTTCGCCGTCCTCAAGCTCCTGTCGGACAAGGACACCGGCCCGGCGGTGCGCGAGGCCGCGAACAAGGCGCTCGACGGCAGCCCCGAGGACCGCGCCCGCTTCCTGGCGACCGGGCGCGACGAGATCCGCGTGATCGACGACCGCCTGCGGATCAGCCAGATCATGAGCGGCGGCGGCCCGGCGGTGAAGGAAGCCGCCCGGAAGGCGCTGCGCGGCACCCCGCAGGACGCGCGGCGCTTCCTGGAGACCGGCCAGTACGAGGCGCGGGCCAAGGACGAGGCCGCAGAGAAGGCGGCCAAGGAGCGCGCCCAGGCCGGTACGTCGGCGAAGCCCACCGCACCGTCGTCGCAGCCGCCGTCGCAACCTTCGTCGCAGTCGCCGGCGCCGTCGTCCGCGGCGAAGACCGGCGGAACGGGTACGACGGCCGGGCCCGCTCCGGCACCGTCCTCCGCCTCCCCGACGCCCGCCAGTGGCTCGCAGATGGCCGAGACGGGCACCGGCTCCGGCGTTCCGTGGACCGCCGCCGGCGCCACGGTCGCCCTGGCGGCGGGTGCCGCAATGGTCGTCGTGGCCCGGCGCCGCCGCGGCACGACCGAACGCTGAAAACCGGAAACACGGAATAACGTAAAGGACGGCGGCACCCCGCACGGGGTGCCGCCGCCCTTTGTCCTACCGCCGGTCAGTAAGCGGAATTGACGTTGTCCATCGAGCCGTACTTGTCGGCCGCGTAATTGCAGGACGCGACGATATTGGCCACCGGGTCCCAGATGTTCCAGGAGGTGCCGTCGACGTGGTACGCCTTGAACGTCGGGTCGATGATCTGCAGCAGACCCTTCGACGGAACACCGTTGACGGCGTTGACGTCCCAGTCGTTGATCGCATGCGGGTTACCCGTGGACTCACGCATCACATTGCGCTTGATGCCCTCGTACGAGCCCGGGATGCCCTTGGCCTTCATGATGTCCAGGGACTGGCGGATCCAGCCGTCCAGGTTGTCCGCGTAGACCTTGGGGGCCGGGGCGGCCGGCTTGGCGGCAGGCTTCTCGGCGGGCTTGGCCGGGGCAGCCTTGAGGGCCTTGCGGGCCTCGGCACGGCTGGCGGCCTCCTTGGCGGCGCGCTCGCGGTCGGCCTTGGCCTTGGCGGCGGCGTCGGCCTCGGCCTTGACGCGGGCCTGGGCGTCGGTCTTCGCCTGGGCAGCCGCATCGTCGGCGGCCTTGGTCAGCTCCTCCTGCTGGGTCTCACCGAAGGACTGGGCGCTCCAGGCGACCGGCTTGACCGAAGCGGCATCGGCGGCCACGGCGTGGGAGGCGAGACCGAACGCCAGGGTGGCGGCGCCGGCCGCGGCGATGCCGGCGGCGGAGAACTTGTGGACCTTGGTCAGACGGGTATAGCCGGAGTGGGTGGAGCGCATATCTGAGCTGAACCTCTTCCAATCGCGAAAGTCGCTGCGGCCTTGCACGGCGCATAAGAGAAGCGCCGTTTGTCGGTCGACGGCGCCGTGGCGACCCCGCAATTGTTAGCGGCGGCGAAAACCCCGCGCAATGATGTGACGTACTACATGACGCCGTACCTCCTGTGCCCGCTCGGTGAAGCGCTTCCTATTCCTCCGCCAATTCGGCGCCTTCCCCGGGTACGGCCCCGGACCGTATGTGACGCAGGCCCTATGCCCGGCCTCACATTCCGCGCCCTCTTTTCTCACCTGCCGTGACCGGGCGCATACGCGAACAGGCGGTCCTGGTCGGCCAGGATGTCGATTTCGACGATCCGGCCGTCCGCGATCGTGAAGCCCATGACCGCCATCAGGCGGCCCTCGACCTCCGTGACCACGCCGGCGGCACCATTGACCAGCGCGGGCCGCGCGGCGTGCGAGAACTTCCGGAAGGTGAGCGCCTGCCCGGCCACCGCGGCCGCGCCCCGCACCAGCTTGGACGCCCCCGCGCCCACCGCCACGGCACCGGCGTCCGCGCGCAGCACCACGTCCGGGTCGAGCACCGTGAGGAGCGCGTCGAAGTCGCCGTCGCGCGATGCGGCGAGGAAGGCGTCGACGACCTCCCGCTGCAGCACCAGGTCGGCGTCCGGTGTCGGCGCGGCGCCCCGCACCCGCCGCCGGGCCCGGCTGGCGAGCTGTCTGGCCGCGGCCGGCGTCCGCTCCACCACGGGCGCGATCTCCTCGAAGGGGACGCCGAACATGTCGTGCAGGACGAATGCGAGCCGCTCGGCCGGTGCCAGCGTGTCGAGGACGACGAGCAGTGCCAGGCCGACGGAGTCGGCCAGCAGGGCCTGCTGCTCCGGGTCGGTGCCGCCCCCACCCTCGTGCCCGATGTGGCTGACGACCGGATCGGGCACATGCACGCCCATGGGCTCCTCGCCCCGGGCCGTGCGGGAGCGCAATATGTCCAGGCACACCCTGCTGACGACCGTGGTCAGCCACCCGCCCAGATTCTCGATGGCACCCGAGTCGGAACGACTGAGCCGCAGCCACGCCTCCTGTACGGCGTCCTCGGCCTCACTGAGGGAGCCGAGCATCCGGTAGGCCACCGCGCGCAGGTGGTCCCGGCTCGCCTCGAACCGTTCCGCGAGAAGATCACGTTCGTCCATGATCGCTTTCTACCAGGCCCTTCCGGCGACCTGCCGGGTCGTGACATTGAGGCGGTTGAAGAAATTGCTGAGGGCTATCCACAGCGTTATGGAGGCGAGCTGCCGCTCGTCGTAGTACTCGGCAGCCTCCTGCCACACCTCGTCCGGCACCGGATCCGGCCGGTCCGCCAGCCGCGTGGCCGCCTCCGCGAGCGCCATCGCAGCACGCTCGGCGTCGCTGAAATACGGCGCGTCCCGCCAGGCGGCCACCGCGAACAGCTGCTCGTGGCCCACGCCCGCCTTCCTCGCGCTCACGGCCCCGGCGTCGACGCAGTAACCGCATCCGTTGATCTGGCTCACGCGCAGGTGGACCAGCTCCAGCGTCCGCTCGTCGACACCCCCTTTCTTCGCCGCCTTCAGCACCCCCAGAATCGGCGTCATCGCCTCCGGAATGACCACCGCGGGGTTCTGCATCCGTGCCTGCAGCGTCGTCATCGCCACCACCCTCGCCCTCGCTCGCGCTCCGGTTTTCCGCCCGTCACTGGATTGACGGATCGCGGCCGGCGAATGTGACCGGCTCCCGCCCCGGACTTCGTCACCCCGCCGGCCCACGGCGGATGCGGCGCCCACCACGGCCCCGACACCCTGGGAACGTGACCGCCACAGCCAGGTCCTGGTTCGTCACCGGCGCCTCCTCCGGCCTCGGCCGCCACCTCACCGAGCTGCTGCTCGCCCGCGGCGACCGGGTGGCGGCCACCGCCCTCCGCGCGTCCGAGCTGGACGACCTCGCGGTCGCCCACGCCCGCGACCGCCTGTGGGCGCAGGTCCTGGACGTCACCGACGCCGACGCCGTGCGCCGCACGGTCGACGCGGCGTGCGCCGCGCTCGGCCGCGTCGACGTCGTCGTGAACACCCTCGGATCCGGCCTGCTCGGAGCAGCGGAGGAGATCACGGACGCGCAGCTGCGCCACCAGCTCGACACCGGCCTTCTCGGCGCGGTCCGGATCGCCCGCGCCGCCCTGCCCCACCTGCGCGAACAGGGCGGCGGCCGGATCCTGCAGGTGACCGGCACCGGCGGCCACGACGCGCTGCCGCTGATGAGCCTGCGCCTCGCCGCCGCACGCGGCGTCGAAGGCTTCTTCGCCTCGCTCGCCCGGGAAGTCGCGCCCTTCGGCATCCGCATCACCCTGATCGAACAGGCCGACGCCCCCGCCGCCGACCGGGCCGTGCCCCTGGCCGCGTACGAGCGGACGCCCCTCGCCGAGCTGCGCCGCACCATGACCTCCGGCGCCGTACGCCCGCTGAGCGATCCGGCCAAGACGGCACGTGCCGTCCTTGACTGCGCCGACCTCGAACCGGCCCCCCTCCGCCTGGTCCTCGGCAGCGATGCCTACGAGACCACCCGCACCGCCCTCGCCCGCCGCCTGGCGGATCTGGAGGTCCAGCGGGAGATCGCCTGGTCGACGGACGTCGACGACGTCCGCCACTGACCCGCACACCGGGGCCCGCCACCGGACCGACCGGGCGGTGGCTCGATCAGTGCACTTTTGCAAGCGGCTTGCTTGCAAAAGTTAGCAATGTGCGACAGCATCGTCCGCATGGCATCACTCAACGTCGGCAACCTCGGCGAGTTCCTGCGTGAGCAGCGGCGCAACGCGCAGCTCACCCTGCGACAGCTCGCGGATGCCGCCGGAGTGTCCAACCCGTACCTCAGCCAGATCGAGCGCGGCCTGCGCCGGCCGAGTGCGGAGATCCTGCAGCAGCTGGCCAAGGCGCTGCGGATCTCCGCCGAGACGCTGTACGTGCAGGCCGGGATCCTCGACGAGCGGGAACGGGAGGAAGCGGAGGTCCGCAGCGTGATCCTCGCCGATCCCTCGATCAACGAGCAGCAGAAGCAGGCGCTGCTCCAGATCTACGAGGCGTTCCGCAAGGAGAACGCGCTCGCCGCCGACAAGGCGGCCGGGGCGGACGACAACAGCACACCCGACCACGGCAAACCTTCGAGCTGATCCGGGAGATCCCACGCCATGGCCATCACACAGGACATCCGCAAGGCGGCCACCGACACCGTGTACGCCGCCGCCGGCACCGCGGACCTCGCCGCGGAGAAGCTGGGACAGCTGGTCGCCGACGCCCCGGCCCGCATCGAGCAGCTGCGCAGCACCGACCCGAAGGCCCTGGGCGAGCGGGTGACCCAGCAGGCCAAGCAGGTCGGCACGCAGGTGACCACCAAGGTCGCCGGGTTCGTCGGGACGATCGACACCGACGCCAAGAAGCTCAAGCAGACCGCCCAGGACCTCGCTCTGCGGGGCGTCGGCCAGGCCGTCTCGGCGGCCGCGCAGGCCGGGGAGACGTTCGAGAAGATGGCCGAGCGCGGCCGCACGGCCGTGAAGGCCTGGCGCGGCGAGGCCGCCGAGGAGATCGCCGAGATCGCGGTCGCCGTCGAGCCCGACAGCGAGCAGGACAAGGGCGACAAGACCGCGCAGGCGGAGGCCGCCCCGGCTCCGGCCGCGGGCACCGCCGCGGACGCGGACACCGCCGAGCCCAAGGGGGCCGAGGCCAAGCCCGCCGCCCGCCGCTCCACCACCACGACCCGCAAGCCCGCCGCCAAGAAGGCCGACGCCAAGAACGGCGACGAGGCGTAAGAGGCCCAAGAGGCGTAAAGAGACAAGGCGTAACAACGGCGCGAATGATCCGGGCACGCACGCCGTGCCCGGATCGTTCATCCGGTACGGTGGCAGAGGACGCTGCGCAGGCACGGACAAGAGGTGAGCGGAAATGCTGGTGGAAGCCTTCGGCGAGGTCCTGTCCTGGGTCTCGATCGGCCTGCTCGCCTTCACGATCGTCGCCTTCATCGACGCCGCCGTGCACCGCGATGACGCCTACCGCGCGGCCGACAAGCAGTCCAAGGGCTTCTGGCTGATCATCCTCGGCCTGGCCGGCGCCGTGAACTTCTTCTTCGGCGTGATGAGCTTCCTGCCGATCCTCGGCCTGATCGCCACGATCGTCTACATGGTCGACGTGCGCCCCGCCCTGCGGCAGGTTTCCGGCCGCGGCGGCCCGCGGCGGCGGCGCGGTTCGAGCTCGGACGGTCCGTACGGGCCGTTCAACGGCGGCCGCTGAGCCGGGAGCCGCTCAGCCGCCGGCCATCACCGCCCGTTCTTCCCCGGCTCTTCCTCGGTTCATCCCCGGTCGAGCAGGATCACGGCCACATCGTCGGTCAAGTCGCCCCCATTGAGGGCCCGGACCTCCGCCAGGGTCGCCTCCAGGAGCTCCTCTCCCCGCAGCCCCTGTCTCATTCGACGCCTCACCAGCTCGATCAGCCCCTCCTGTCCCAGGCGCCGCGCACCGCCACCCACCCGGCCCTCGATCAGGCCGTCGGTGTACATCATCAGGCTCCAGGCGGGGCCCAGTTCGACCTCCTGGTGCGGCCAGCGGGCGGACGCCGGCAGGCCCAGCGCCGGGCCGCCGCCGTCCTGCGGCAGCAGGACCGGCGCCCGCCGGGGACGGACGAGCAAGGGCGCGGGGTGCCCGGCCAGGCACAGGGAGGCGGTGCGCCCGTCGGGGGCCATGTCGACCGTGCACAGCGTCGCGAAGACCTCGTCGTGCGCCCGCTCGTGCTCAAGTACTTGTTGGAGCGTGGCGAGCAGGTCGTCGCCGCACAGTCCGGCGAGGGTCAGGGCCCGCCACGCTATGCGCAGTTCCACGCCCAGCGCCGCCTCGTCCGGGCCGTGCCCGCACACGTCGCCGATCATCGCGTGGACGGTGCCGTCGGGCGTGCGGACGCTGTCGTAGAAGTCGCCGCCGAGCAGGGCGCGGCTGCGTCCGGGGCGGTAGCGGGCGGCGAAGCGCAGTCCGGATCCGGCCAGCAGGGGGTGCGGCAGCAGGCCCCGTTCCAGGCGGGCGTTCTCCTGGGCGCGCAGCCGGCTCTCGGTGAGCTGCCGCTGGGCGAAGTCGGCGCGCTTGCGTTCGACGGCGTAGCGGATGGCGCGGTTGAGCACCCGTCCGTCGAGTTCGTCGCGGAAGAGGTAGTCCTGGGCGCCGACCCGCACGGCTTCCGCCGCCCGTTCGGCGTCGGCCTCGGCGGTGAGGGCGAGGACGGCGTGGTCGGGAGCGAGCCGCAGGACCTGCCGCAGGGTGGCGAGTTCGTCGGGTTGCCGGCCGGGGGTGCGGCCGGCGGGCGGCAGCGCGAGGTCGAGGAGGATGCACTGCACGTCGTCGGTGAGCAACCGTTCCGCCTCGGTGAGGTTGCGGGCGGTACGGATGCGTACGGGCCCCTCGGCCGCACCGGTCATGGCCGTCATGTGTCGCCCGGCGAGGGATCCGCCGGGCTCGTCCTCGATCACGAGCAGCGTGAGCCCGCCGTCGGCGTCGGCGGCCTCGGGGGCGTCGGCGGCAGCGGCGGTGGCACCGGTGACCTCACCGGTCGGCACGGCGGGGGGCCGTCCTGCCGGGCTCGGCACGGGCACGGGCATCACTAGGTCCTTCCTCCCCCAGCCGTCGCTGGAGGCACCCCACCCCCCGAGGCACAGCGCCTCGCCGCCGGTCCGATCCCACGGACGAGTACCGAACGTGACCCTAGCGCCAGAGCCCGGTCGAACGGAATGGTACGCAGCCACCCGCCTCTGTCATATGCCGTGGTCCGTAGGGAAGTTGACGTCCCTTCTCCACTCGAACGGAGGAGCGTGCGCCCGAAGGCGTCACGCCCCTCCCGTGCCCGTCGGCCTCCCGGCCGGAGCCCTCACCCCGGCCGTACGACCCCGAGGATCGGCATGGTCCCCGCCCCGGCCAGCGTCACCTGCCGGCCCGGTCGCGGCGCGTGGACGATCGTGCCGTCACCCACGTACATCCCCACGTGGCTGGCGTCGCCGAAGTAGATGATCAGGTCGCCCGGCCGCATGTCCTTCAGGTCGACCTTCGGCAGCTGCCGCCACTGCTCCTGCGAGGTGCGCGGGATCGACCGGCCGCCGGCCGCCCACGCCTTGAGGGTCAGGCCCGAGCAGTCGTAGGTGTCGGGTCCCTCGGCGCCCCAGACGTAGTTCTTGCCGATCTGCGCCGTCGCGAAGTCCAGCGCGCGTTTGGCGTCCCCGGTCGCGGCGTTGCTTCCCGGTAGGTTCATCAGACCTTTACCGGTGGAGGCCAGCCACTGGGCCTGCGCCTGGCGCGCCCGCTCCTCCTCCAGCTGCCGCAGCCGGTCCCGCTCCTTCTCCTGCAGCTGCGACTCCAGCTTCTTGGCCGCCTCCAGCTGCTCCTCGATCTCCTTCTTGGCGGCTTCCTTCTTCTTCCGCTCGCCGTCGAGCGCCTTGCGGCGCTCCTCCGCCGCCTTGGCGTAGCGGTCGAGCTCGGCCCGCGTGGCCGTCAGCCGCTCGATCAGGCCCTTGGTGGCCTGCTCGCCCCTGCGGGCAAGGGCCGCGCCGCTCAGGAAGGTGTGGGGCTCGCCGCTGAGCATCAGCCGGGTGCCGGGGCCGAGCCCGCCGCTGCGGTACTGGGCACGGGCCAGAGCGCCGGTCTGTGCCCGCAACCGGTCCAGCCGCTGTTGCGCGTCGGCGACCCGCCCGGTGAGGTCGGCGACCGACTTCTCCTGCAGCCGCAGCTGCTCGCCCGCCGCGTTGTAGGCGTCCGTGGCGGCCTCGGCCTTGCGGTAGAGGGCCTCGACCTCCTTGTGCACCTCTTCGAGGCTCCGGGAGGAGGCGCCCGCCGTAGGGGTGGGCCCGGGGGTCGGCACGGGCGCCGCGTAGGTCACGCCGGGCGCCGCCAGTACCGCCAGCCCCGCAGCGCAGACGAGCGCGGTGGCCACGGCCACCCGGCCCACGCGTCCCGCGGTGCGCCCGCTCGTACGGCCGGTGGTACCCCCGCCGGCCGGCCCCGTACGCCCTTGCTCCGCACCTCGTGCGCCCCGGCGCGCGCCGTGCGCGCCGTCCACACCACCCGTGCCTCGGCCCTCGCCACCATTGCGCCCGCCAGGAGACCCCACCGACACCTCCGCGACTCCGCCCCCGTACCCGACATGCCGTCACGCAAGGTTCGGATGGTGTCACGAGCTGCCAGAAATCAACAGAGGGCTGCGTCACACTGCACGGGAGACCACTCCCGTCACACCACCGGAAGCAACCCTTCCGCCGATCCACCACCCTGACGGGTGAGGTTCACCCTCCGTTCACTCTGCTCCATCGACCGCTTCACCTCATCTGCCTAATTTCGCCGACTAGAGGGTGCGGCCCAGACCGTCGCGCCTGCCACCTCTCGCACGCCGCCGTGAAGCGGCGGCTCCCGGAAGGAACATCCGAAAGTGAAGCTTCAGAGCAAGAACCGGCTTCGCACCGTCGCCCTCGGCGCCATCGCCGTCTCCGGCGCCCTGGTGCTGACGGCGTGCGGCTCGGACGACAACAGCGGCGGCGGCAACGGCGGCGGCGCCGGCTCCACCCAGGCCGCCGGCAACATCAAGTGCGAGGGCAAGGGGCAGCTGCTGGCCTCGGGCTCGTCCGCGCAGAAGAACGCCATGGACCTGTGGGTCAAGAACTACATGGCGGCCTGCAAGGACACCCAGATCAACTACAAGCCCACCGGCTCGGGCGCGGGCGTCCAGGAGTTCCTGCAGGGCAAGACCGCCTTCGCCGGCTCCGACTCGCCGCTGAAGCCGGAGGAGGTGGCCAAGTCCAAGGAGGTCGTCAAGGGCGGCCAGGGCATCAACCTCCCCATGGTCGGCGGCCCCATCGCGATCGGCTACAACGTCCCGGGCGTGGACAACCTCGTCCTGGACGCCGACACCCTCGCCCAGATCTTCGACTCGAAGATCGAGAAGTGGAACGACCCGGCGATCGCCAAGCTCAACAAGGACGCCAAGCTCCCGGACCTGAAGATCCAGGCGTTCCACCGCTCCGACGAGTCGGGCACCACCGACAACTTCACCAAGTACCTCAAGGCCGCCGCCGAGAAGTCCTGGCCGTACGACCCCGCCAAGGCGTGGAAGGCCAAGGGCGGCCAGTCCGCGGACGGCTCCGCCGGCGTCTCCTCCCAGGTCGCCCAGACCAAGGGCGCCATCTCGTACTTCGAGCTGTCGTACGCCACCGCCAACAACATCAAGACGGTGAAGCTGAACACGGGCGCCGCCGCCCCGGTCGAGGCCACCTCCGACAACGCCTCCAAGGCCATCGCCGAGGCGAAGATCGTCGGCACGGGCACCGACCTGTCCCTGAAGCTGAACTACACCACCAAGGCCGAGGGCGCCTACCCGATCACCCTGGTGACCTACGAGATCGTGGGCGACAAGGGCAACAAGGCCGAGACGCTGCCGGCCACCAAGTCCTTCCTGACCTACATCGCCAGCGAGGACGGCCAGTCGGTCCTCAAGGGCCTCGGCTACGCGCCGCTGCCCGCCGAGATCGCCAAGAAGGTCCGCGACACCATCGCGACCCTCTCCTGACCCCGGTGCGGGTCGCCCGCGCCCCGAGCCGCCCCCGTCCCGGGGGCGGGCCGGGGGCCGGGCGCCCGCACCATCCGGTGCACCGCCGCGCCAGGAGCCGCGCCGCCGCCCGCTCGTCCGTCCGCACTCAGCCGGACGGACCGCGGCAGCCGGCTCGCAGACCGGAGAACCCCATGGACATATCCTCAGCCACCACCTCCAGCCCGCCCGCCCCCGCCCGGGTGGCCAAGGCCGCCACCCGCCCGGGTGACCGGATCTTCCTCGCCCTGTCCCGGGGCTCCGGGATCCTGCTCCTGGTGATCATGGCCGCCATCGCGGTCTTCCTCACCGTCCGAGCCACCAACGCCCTCTCCCACAACAAGGGCAACTTCTTCACCACCTTCGAGTGGAGCGCCAACTCCACCCCGCCGGTCTTCGGCATCGCCGTCCTCGCCTTCGGCACGGTGGTCAGCTCCCTGATCGCGATGCTCATCGCGGTGCCCGTGGCCATCGGCATCGCGCTGTTCATCTCGCACTACGCGCCGCGCCGGCTCGCCGCGCCGCTGTCGTACGTCGTCGACCTGCTCGCCGCCGTGCCCTCGATCGTCTACGGCCTGTGGGGCGCCCTGTTCCTGGTGCCGCACCTGAGCGGGCTGTACGGCTGGCTCGACAAGTACTTCGGCTGGACCGGCATCTTCGCGTACCACGACGGCGCCGCCCGCTCGCTGTTCACCATCGGCATCCTGCTCGCGATCATGATCCTGCCGATCGTCACCAGCGTCAGCCGTGAGGTCTTCCGGCAGACGCCGCGGATGAACGAGGAAGCCGCGCTCGCCCTCGGCGCGACGCGCTGGGAGGTCGTGCGGATGGCCGTCCTGCCCTTCGGCCGCTCGGGCGTCATCAGCGCCTCGATGCTCGGCCTCGGCCGGGCGCTCGGCGAGACCATGGCCGTCGCCACCGTCCTCTCCCCCAGCTTCGAGATCGGCAAGAGCCTGCTGGACCCGGGCGGCGGAACGTTCGCGCAGAACATCGCCAGCAGCTTCAAGGAGTCCGGTGAGCTGGGCAAGGACGCCCTGATCGCCTCCGGCCTCGTCCTGTTCGTGCTGACCCTCCTGGTCAACGGCGCGGCCCGGATGATCATCGCGCGGCGCAAGGAGTACACGGCATGAGCGAGGTAATCATGGACCAGCCCGCCGTCCCCGGCAGCGCCTCCGCGGTCCTGCCCTCCTACCGCCTGCAGCAGCCCCGCCTTCCGCGCTGGGCCCCCGCGGGCCTCGCGGCCGCCTCGCTGGCCGTCGGCTGCGGCGTCGGCGCCGCAGCCGGGCTCGGCAGCCACGTCCAGTGGGGCCTGATCGCCGCGCTGCTCTACATAGCCGCCACCTTCGTCCTCGCGACCGCCGTCGAGGGCGTGCGCCAGGCCAAGGACCGCCTCTTCACCAGCCTGGTGTGGACCTGCTTCGTCGTCGCCGTCGTCCCGCTCGTCTCGCTGATCTGGGAGACGGTCAGCCGCGGCACCAAGGTCCTCGACGGCAACTTCCTCTCCCACTCCATGGCCGGCGTCCTGACCATCCAGCCCGGCGGCGGCGTCTACCACGCCATCATCGGCACCCTCGAGCAGGTCGGCATCGCCACCGCCATCGCGGCCCCCATCGGCCTGCTGACGGCCGTCTACCTGGTGGAGTACGGGCGCGGCCGGCTCGCCAAGGCCGTGACGTTCTTCGTCGACGTCATGACGGGCATCCCCTCGATCGTCGCCGGCCTGTTCGTCCTCAGCTTCTGGATCCTGATGCTGGACAACGGCTACTCCGGCTTCGCCGGGTCGATGGCTCTTGCGATCCTGATGATGCCGGTGGTCGTCCGGTCCACCGAGGAGATGCTCAAGCTCGTCCCGAACGAGCTGCGCGAGGCCTCGCTCGCCCTCGGCGTGCCGAAGTGGCGCACGATCCTCAAGGTCGTCCTGCCCACCGCCATCGGCGGCATCGCCACCGGCCTGATGCTGTCGGTCGCCCGCATCGCCGGTGAGTCCGCCCCGATCGTCCTGCTGGTCTTCGGCTCCCAGCTGATCAACAACAACCCCTTCGAAGGCGCCCAGTCCTCCCTGCCGTACTACATCTACGAGCAGTGGGCGGCCGGCAACGCGGCCAGCTACGACCGCGCGTGGGCGGCAGCCCTCGTCCTCATCGCCTTCGTCATGATCCTCAACCTGGTGGCCCGCGGCATAGCCCGCTGGAAGGCCCCCAAGAGCCGCTGACGCGGTTGATTCCCCGAAAGAAGTAGTGATCCCCATGGCCAAGCGAATCGACGTCAGCGGCCTGACCGCCTACTACGGCACCCACAAGGCCATCGAGGACATCTCGATGACCGTCGAGCCCCGCTCGGTGACGGCCTTCATCGGCCCCTCCGGCTGCGGCAAGTCCACCTTCCTGCGCACCCTCAACCGCATGCACGAGGTCACCCCGGGCGGCCGGGTCGAGGGCAAGGTGATGCTGGACGACGAGAACCTCTACGGCGCCGGCGTGGACCCCGTCTCCGTCCGCCGCACGGTCGGCATGGTCTTCCAGCGGCCCAACCCCTTCCCCACCATGTCCATCTACGAGAACGTCGTCGCCGGCGTGCGCCTGAACGGCGGGCGCCTGCGCAAGGCCGAGCTGGACGACGTCGTGGAGAAGTCGCTGCAGGGCGCCAACCTCTGGAAGGAGGTCAAGGACCGCCTGAACAAGCCCGGCGCGGGCCTGTCCGGAGGCCAGCAGCAGCGGCTGTGCATCGCCCGGGCCATCGCCGTCGAGCCGCAGGTGCTCCTGATGGACGAGCCCTGCTCGGCTCTCGACCCGATCTCCACGCTCGCCATCGAGGACCTGATCGGGGAGCTGAAGGAACGCTTCACGATCGTCATCGTGACCCACAACATGCAGCAGGCGGCCCGCGTCTCCGACCGCACCGCCTTCTTCAACCTGGCGGGCGTGGGCCAGCCGGGCAAGCTCGTCGAGATCGACGACACGGCCCGGATCTTCTCCAACCCCTCCGTCCAGGCCACCGAGGACTACATCTCCGGCCGCTTCGGCTGACACCGACCGCCTTGCGGCGCTGCTTGGCGGTGCCGCCGCAAGGCAAAGGGCCCGGCCCCCTGCTCGTACCAGGGGGCCGGGCCCGTTGTCGTCACCCGAGCGGGCGGCTGTCCGCTCAGCCGAAGGCCAGGCGCACCAGCCAGTAGCACAGCGCGGCCACACCGGCCGCCGCCGGCATGGTGATGAACCAGCCGAGGATGATGTTCTTCGCGACGCCCCAGCGCACGGCGTTGACGCGCTTGGTCGCGCCCACGCCCATGATCGCCGAGGTGATCACGTGCGTCGTGGAGATCGGCGCCTTGAACAGGAACGCCGTGGTGAACATGACCGACGCGCCGGTCGTCTCCGCCGCGAAGCCCTGCGGCGGGTCCAGCTCGATGATCTTCCGGCCGAGGGTGCGCATGATGCGCCAGCCACCGGCGTAGGTGCCCAGCGACAGCATGAGGGCACAGGCGATCTTCACCCAGATCGGGATGGCGTCGCCCTTGTTCTGCACGTCGCCGATGACCAGGGCCATCACCACGATGCCCATGGTCTTCTGGGCGTCCTGCAGACCGTGACCGAGCGCCATGCCGGCGGCGGAGACCGTCTGGGCGATCCGGAAGCCGCGCTTCGCCTTGTGCGGATTGGCCTTCCGGAAGAGCCAGAGGATCACGACCATCACCAGATAGCCGAGGACCAGGCCCACCAGGGGCGAGAGGAACATCGGGATGACGATCTTCTCGATCACGCCCGACCAGATGACGGCCGTGCCGCCCGCCAGCGCCGCGCCCACCATGCCGCCGAACAGGGCGTGCGAGGAGGACGAGGGCAGGCCGAAGTACCAGGTGATCAGGTTCCAGGCGATCGCGCCGACCAGCGCGGCGAAGAGGATGCCCATCCCCTTGTCGCCCGTCGGCGTCTCGATCAGCCCTTCACTGACGGTCTTGGCGACGCCGCTGCCGAGGAAGGCACCGGCGAGGTTCATCACCGCCGCCATCGCCAGGGCCGCGCGCGGGGTCAGCGCCCGCGTGGAGACCGAGGTCGCGATGGCGTTCGCGGAGTCGTGGAAGCCATTCGTGTACGTGAATCCGAGCGCGACCCCGATGGTCACGACGAGTGCGAACGTGTCCACCGGGGGTCAGGACTCCTTGACCGCGATGGTCTCGACCGTGTTCGCCACGTGCTCGAACGCGTCGGCGGCCTCCTCCAGCACATCGACGATCTGCTTCAGCTTGAGCACCTCGATGGCGTCGTACTTGCCGTTGAAGAGGTGGGCGAGCAGCTTGCGGTGAATCTGGTCGGCCTGGTTCTCGAGGCGGTTGACCTCGATCCAGTACTCGGTCAGGTTCGTCATCGTCCGCAGGTTCGGCATCGCCTCGGCGGTCAGCTCCGCCGCCCGGGCGAGGACCTCGATCTGCTGCTCGACGCCCTTGGGCAGTTCCTCGATCTGGTAGAGGACGACCAGGTCGACGGCCTCCTCCATGAAGTCCATGATGTCGTCGAGCGAGCCGGCGAGGGCGTAGATGTCCTCACGGTCGAACGGCGTGATGAAGGAGGAGTTCAGCTGGTGGAAGATCGCGTGCGTCGCGTCGTCCCCCGCGTGCTCCGCTGCCCGCATCCGCTCGGCGATCTCGGCCCGGGCGGAGCTGTCCGCTCCGAGCAGTTCCATCAGGAGCTTGGAGCCCGTGACGATGTTGTCCGCAGAGGCGGCGAACATGTCGTAGAAGCTCGTCTCCCTGGGGGTCAGACGAAAACGCACGTGGGATCCTCGGGGTGCAGCGGATTCGGTCTCGTTGATGCTAGGCGCATCATCCAGCCACAGCTAACTGGCATTCCCTCAGTGTCGCCCATCGGGCAGAGTGCTCGGCAAAGCGGTGCGGGCTCCGGAGGGCTTTTTTCGGTACGATATACCCGGCCGGGGTATGCCGTACGGGTACGGCCGAAGGGTCCGCGGCAGGTCCGACCGGGCCCGGAAAGCCGCTGATGACCAGCACGGACGCACCGGCAGGACGACGGAGGACGCCATGACGACCACGGACCCCGCAGTGACCAGCGCCACTGGGGCCGCCTCCTGCCACGGCGAGGACCTCCCGCAGGCCGGCACGGCCGTGCCCGGGCCGCACGGTTACAGCAAGCAGAAGGACCAGCACCTCAAGCGACTGCGCAGGATCGAGGGCCAGATCCGCGGCCTGCAGCGCATGGTCGAAGAGGACGTCTACTGCATCGACATACTCACCCAGGTGTCGGCGGGCACGAAGGCACTGCAGTCCTTCGCCCTGCAGCTCCTGGAGGAGCACCTGCGTCACTGCGTCGCCCAGGCCGCCCGCCAGGGCGGGGCGGAGGCCGATGCCAAGATCGCCGAGGCCACCGCCGCCATCGCCCGTCTGCTGCGGACCTGAGCGCGAGGCGCGCGCCGGGCACCCCGGGCGGACATCACCGGCCGGGCCTCACTCGACGCCTCACTCGGCGCCGTCCGCATCGGGCGCCGACTCCCGCGCGCGCTGCGGCACCACCCTCAGCACCTCGTCGATGCGATCGGTGCTGAGGCGCTCCTCCGCCGCGCTGGACGCGGCGATCATCAAATCCCCGTAGAGATCGATCTCGACGAGGGCCACGGGATCCGGCCCACCGGACGAACCGCGCCGCGGAACCACGTGATTCACCTCCTCGCGACGGCCTTCAGGTCACTGCTCCAGCGTAGTGATCGGTACAGACTCCGCGCATGGCACAGAAGGACCATTTCCATGGCCAACTACGCCCGCGCGCGCTATTTCTGCGGCGAAGCGACGGTGCCCGCATAGATTTCCCCGGCCGCGGGAAGGTCGATGTCCGGCCGGAGACCGAAGGCGAACAGCTCCACCGAGGACACCACCGTCATGGGCGCCCCGCCACCGGCCGGCCCCGCCGCCGAGCGCTCGCCGAACCGGTAGCGCAGCAGCCGCGGCCGCCCCCGGTCGTCCAGATAGGCGTCGAACGCCACCGTCCCCGTGGAGAACCCTTTCGCCGCGGCAGTCAGCGCCGCCCGGTCCCGCGCCGGCGCGGACCGCGCCGCCCGGGAGAGGTCCACCGTGCCCCAGTAGTGCGCCACGCGCGCCCCGTGGAACCGCTCCTGCCCCGCGTACGCCACCTCGCGCGCCCCTCCCAGCAGCTCCGCCGCCGCCAGGGGGTCGGTCGCCCCGCTCGTCAGCAGATCGCCGTCGGCCAGGGAGCCCGTCTCCAGGCGCACCCACTTGCCGTCCGGGACCCCGGCACCGCGGTTCTTCATGTACAGCGCGCCCGGCGTGAAGACCTCCGTGATCGACCGGTGCCCGGCCGACCCGGCCGCACCCTCGGGCAGCACCACCGCCAGCCGGCCCACCGGCCGGATGAAGTCGTAGACACCCCGGCCCCTGATCGTCAGCCGCGTGCCGCCGCTGACCGTCTCCATGGACGTCCGCACCTTCGCCCCGCCCGCACCGGCCAGCGTCCACGGGACGTGCCGCACCACCGCCAGCGCACGGGCGGGGTCGACCACCGCGGGACCGGCCAGCTGTGCCTGGCGCACCTCGCCCGCCGCACCGCCCCGGACGGCCCTGCCGTCCTGCCCGTCGGCCTCGGACTCCTGCTCCCCGCAGCCGGACACGGCCAGCATGCCGAGGACGAGACCGCCCGCCACCGTGGTGGCGAGGGTCGCGCCTCTGCGTCTGTGCCACTGCACCGCCATGGCCGTAAGCCCCCTGCCGCACGCTGGTGGAACCCGCTCTCTCAACGACGCGTCCCGGCCCGCCGTCACGGCCCGGTAGCGTGGTGGCGTGTCAGATCCCGTTGCCGCTCAGTCCTGCGCACACCAGACGACGACCAGTGAGCGCGGCTCCTTCTGTACGGCCCGCTGCTCGTGCGGCTGGTACGGCCCGGCCCGCAGGGCCCGCTCGCTGGCCCGCGAGGACGCCGAGAAGCACCTGGCCTCGTCGGCCGGGTGAAAGCCCTCAGGCCGCCAGGTCCCGGTCGTGCCGCAGCGCCTGCCGCCCGGACAGCGCCGCGTCCGCCGGGCCCGCCGGCGCGGGCGCCACGGGCCCCGACGGCTCCGGCGCGTCGGGCGACCGTACGAGCCAGGCGGCGCGCGTCCCCGAGATCTTCCGCGTCAGCGGGGTGAGCAGCATCATGGCCAGCGGGGCGAGCAGCAGGGCGACGGCGGTGCCCAGGGCGAAGCCGCCGATGACATCGGTGGGGTAGTGCACGCCCAGGTAGACACGGCTGAAGCCTTCGAGCAGGGCGAGGCCGATGCCGATGGCCCCGTACTTGCGGTTGGCCACGAACAGGCCCACGCCCAGCGCCATGGTGAGCGTGGCGTGGTCGCTGACGAAGGAGAAGTCCGTCTTGCCCTGGACGAGGACGTCCAGGCCCTGGTGCTCGAGGAAGGGTCTGGGTCTGCGCACGAAACCGCGGATGGGGATGTTGATCAGCAGCGCGATGCCGGCCGCCAGCGGGGACCACAGCAGGGCTGCCGTCCCGCAGGGCGCGTCCTCCTTCCGGCGGACGTTCCACCAGGCGAACAGCATCAGCACGGCGAAGCCGAGGACGATGCCGTATTCGCCGACGAACTCCATGACCCGGTCCACCCAGTGCGGGGCGCCCTTCGCCATGCCGTTGACGTCGTAGAGCAGGCCGATGTCGGGATTGGTCTCTCCCCCGGCCACCGGCATGGAGTCTCCCGTCGCGAGTCCAGCCATCGCCCCGGCCCCTATCTGTCGCCTGTCACTACGCCCAGCTGCCGACCCCCGTGGTCCGTGCGCCGCAGCTCGCGGCGCTGCTTACCCACTTCCATGGAACGCCCGACTCCGTCGGACCGTTCCAGTCTCCACCCAATGATCACCTGGCTGTTATCGAAGGGTGACCCATCACCCCAGCTCAGGCCCGGGCTTCACACGCCGTCACCTCACGTGGGCCGCCTCGACCCGGTGCCCACGGGCAACGCCTTGGCACCGTCCGCCGTGACCCGCGTCGCCCCGATGTAGTCCGGCTGCGCATCGATCTTCTCGAACCGGATCACGGCCCCCGTGCGCGGCGCGTGGATCATGTACCCGCCTCCCACGTACAGCCCCACGTGATGGATGCTGCGCGGGTCCTTCAGGTCGTGCGCGAAGAAGACGAGGTCACCCGGCAGCAGCTCGTCCCGCTTCGGGTGGGGCCCGGCGTTCCACTGGTCGTTCGCAACCCGCGGCAGCTCGATGCCGACGGAGGCGTACGCTGCCTTCGTCAACCCCGAACAGTCGAACCGCCCCCCGTCCTCCTTCGTCCCGTCCCCACCCCACAGGTACGGCGTGCCGAGCTTCTCCTGCGCGTAATAGATAGCCCCGGCCGCCTGCTGCGAGGGCGCAACCCTGCCGACGGGGCGCGCGAAGCTCTTCTCCAGGCTGCGGATGGACTTCACGTACCCCTGGGTCTCGCTGATCGAGGGCACACCGCCGGCCTTGATGACGCGGTACGGGCCGGCGTTGTAGGCCGCGAGCATGTTGTCCGTGATGTCACCGGCCACGCCCTTCACGTCCTTCGCCAGCTCGCAGTCGTACGAGGCGGCCGACGGGATCGCATCGGCCGGATCCCACACGTCGCGCTTGCCGTCGTGATTGGCGTCGAGGCCCTGGGTGGCCCAGGTCTCCGGGATGAACTGCGCTATGCCCATGGCCGCGGCGGGGCTCCTGGCCGTCGGGTCCCAGTTGCTCTCCGTGTACAGCTGCGCGGCGAGCACCGCCGGATTCAGCGCCGGGCACAGATTGCCCCACTGCGTCACCAGCGCCTGGTACTGGTCGGGGACGGCACCCTTCGCCAGCCCGACCGTACCTCTCCCCCCGCCGAGGATGTTCCCGGCGGTCACGTACACCCCGATCACGAGCAGCCCGATGAAGCTCAGGCACATCGCGATGCCCAGACCCACGCCCACCCAGAGCTTCCGCACGCGTCAACCTTCCCCCAAGGCAGGCGACTTACGCCGCCGTTTCCGCAATCCCGTGCGAGTCTGCCCGCATCACTGCTTCCCGATGAAGCCCCGGCAGTCGATACTTGCGTACTCCTTCGGCGACT
Source organism: Streptomyces luteosporeus (assembly GCF_039532865.1). NCBI lineage: Bacteria > Bacillati > Actinomycetota > Actinomycetes > Kitasatosporales > Streptomycetaceae > Streptomyces > Streptomyces luteosporeus. The sequence continues at coordinate 19,076 of NZ_BAAASL010000001.1, read as the reverse complement.
TGACGTGGTGAAAGAGCACGGTCCAGTTCCCCGGGTCGTTGCCCACCGGAATGGCGGGGGCGTACGGCTTGCCGTTGACGAACACCCGGAAGTCGTCCGGGTAGGTCATCTCCACCCACGGCGCGCCGAAACCCTTGCTGTCCTGCTTCAGGAGGGCCACGGGCTTGCTGGAGTAACCCAGCCCCAGGTTGTCCTGGGACAGCCCCTCGAACGGTCTGCCCGTCCGGGAATCGATCTCGTGCGGGGGCTTCACGGACACCGAGACGTAGTACGGCCTGGGCAGGGCGGGGTCGGCGTACTTGAAGCGCACGGAGATCTTCACCTTCCCCGACATCTCCCGGGCCGAAGGGTCCTCGGCGCTGACGATCGACGCCTGCAGCTGCGCCTGCCCGGGGCGCTCCTCGGCCGGCAGACCGCACTGCCCCGCCCCCGGGGATCCCTCCTTGGGTGCCCAGTAGTCGCGGTTGGGGTTCGTCGCCTCGATGTATCCGGGCTCGGCACCGTCGGTACCGTCGGCATCGCCGGAAGGTGATGCGGCGCCGGGCTTGGCCGCACCGGAAGTCGCGGGAGCCGGGGTCGCCGCAGCACCGATGGCAGCAGGTTTCCCCTCGCCGCTGTCACCTTTCGTATCCCCTGCCTTCTGGATCAGCAGGCCGGCAACGACGCCTGCGGCCACGGACGCCGCCCCCACCGCGAGCCACAGCTTCGTCCGGGGTTGCCGGGCTTGCGGCATTGCCGGCCCGGGCACGACCGTCGGCACGTACCCCACCCCTGCGACCGCCCCGGGGCCAGCACCCACCAGAACACGGTAAAAGGGGTCCTCGACCAGGGCCGACGTCACCGCGCAGCGCTCGATGACCTGAGCCGGCGTGGGCCGCTGCGCCGGATCCCCCGCCACACAGTCCCGGATCAGCCCGGCCAGCCGCGGTTCGACGCCCTGAACGTCGATCTCGCCGTGCACGACGCGGTAGGCCACCGACTCCAGCGAGCCCTCCCCGTAGGGCGGCCGTCCCGTCGCCACGGCCGCCATCGTCGCCCCGAGCGCGAAGACGTCGGAGGCCGTGGCGACCGCGTTGCGCGTGATGACCTCGGGCGCCGTGTACCCGGGCGTACCCGGCGCCGTACCGGTGCGGGTGAGCGCGGTCTGCTCGGCGGCGCGGGCGATCCCGAAGTCGATGAGCTTGGGCCCGACGGCCGACAGGATGACGTTGTGCGGCTTGAGGTCGCGGTGCAGCACCCCGTACTCGTGCACACCGGCCAGGGCCTCGGCAAGGGCGGCGAACAACCGGAAGCAGGTGTCCCCAGGCAGCGCACCGTGCTGCCGCACGGCATCGGCCAGGGTGGGCCCGGGCACGTACTCGGTGGCGAGCCAGTACGGCGCCGCGGCCAGCGAGGCGTCGATGATGTTGGCGGTGTACGCACTGCGCACGGCCCGCACCGTCTCGACCTCGCGCCGGAAGCGCGCCAGGGCCTCCGGCGACTCGGCGAAGTCCTCCCGGATCACCTTGAGAGCCACCTGCCGCCCCCCGGGCGACCGCCCCAGATACACCTGCCCCATCCCGCCGGCCCCGAGACGGGCGAGAACGGCGTACGCGCCAATGCTGGTGGGGTCCTGGGGCCTTAGTGCTTCCACAGGACGAGACTGTGCCACATCTTCGCCATGTCCCTGATCAGCTGTCAGTCCGTTGTCCGCCCAGCGCCTCGGCCGTCGCGTGGGCGAAGGCCTCGGGGTTGTCCAGCATGATGTTGTGGCCGCAGTCCGGCACCGGCACCACGCGGACTCCGGCCTTCTCCAGCGCGTCCGCGCCGGGGAGGGGGCCGTCGGCGGCCGGCAAGAGGTAGGTGCGCGGGATCGGCAGCGTGAGCAGCAGGTGCCGCATCGTCGGGGCCGTTCCGCGGGTGAGGTTGACCGCGCTTCGGTACAGCGCTGTGCGGCCGGCGAGGCGCATGGTGGACCACCAGTGGGCGCCGGCCCGGTCGCGTATCTCCTCCCAGCCGCCCGCCAGGAACTCCTGTTCCGTGTAGGCCGCGATGCCGCGGCTGCCCGCCGTGCCGGGTGCCGGGGGCAGCGGGTCCAGGTTGGCGTCGACCAGGACGAGCCGGGAGACCAGGTGCGGGTGCCGGGCGGCGAGGACGACGGCCACCGAGCCGCCCATGCTGTGGGCGATCAGCTCGGCACCTGTGACGTCCGCGGCGCTCAGCGCCGCGGCCAGGGCGTCCGCGTGCGCCTCCAGCGTGTAGCAGAAGTCCTCGGGGCGATCGCTGATGCCGTGGCCGAGCAGGTCGACCAGCAACGACCTGTGCCCTGCCAGCAGCGGGTGCACGGCGGCCTCGGCGAAGTAGGCCGGCGACGTCGATCCCAGGCCGTGGACGTAGACGCGCGCCGGTTCCCGTCCCGGCAGCTCGACCCAGCGGATGCGGTCCCCTTCAGGCGTCACCACAGCACTGCGCACGACCAGTTCCCCCGTTCTCCTGTCGCCCGTCGGGCGTCAGTTCGTATGTTTGTTCTTCAGATGATGTCCGATGTATCCGACGATGACGCGCCCCGTGCAGCCCTTGGTGTCGTCGTGGAAGTAGATACGCGGTGACGTGCTGCCCTTGGAGTGGAGTTTGAGGTGGGCCTGCATTTCGAGGCGGCCGGTGGGGGCCACGTCGTGGGGGACGGGGAAGATGCGTTCGTCTCCCCAGGCGTTCATCGTCGCGCCCGTTTCCGCCATGGCCACCTGTTTGCGCGGCCACACGTCTCCGGGTTGCTCCGACGTGCAGTACTCGTAGAAGCCGCCGTTGAAGCCGTCGTGGGCGCTGCGGGTGTAGGCGTCGAGGGCGCGCAGCGCGTTCCAGGCCTTGGCGGCCCAGACACGGGCGCGGGCGGCCTCGTCGAGTTCGAGGGCCTTGCCCTTGTCGGCGGAGACGGTCAGGCCCTCGAACGCGTCGAGGCGCTCCCACAGGTCCTCGAAGGACGCCGGGACGCCGAGGGGTTGCTCGATCAGGACGGCTTCGCGGTGCCGGCCCGCGGCGTACAGGCGGTGTCGTAGTACGCGCACCTCGGCGCGGGCGCGTTCCAGGTCGTCCAGGGCCCGGACCGCCTCCTCCAGGTCGCCGTCCGCACGGGCCACGGCGGCCTGGAGCTGCTCTTCCAGGGAGGCCTTGGTGCGGGCGGAGAGATCCGCCTCGCGAGTGGCTTCCTTCAGGTCCTGGTCGGCCTTCTTCAGTGATGCCGTGAGCCTGGCGATCTGGGCGGCCATGGCTCCGAGCTCCTCGGTGCGGCGGGGTTCGGCGAGCGCGGCCTGCCGCTCCTCCCGGTGGAGCTGACCGAGGTCGGGGAAGGACAGGCCGCGCAGCGCGTCGGGCAGCGGGGCCTCGGTGGACAGGCGCTGTACCGTACCGGCGATCCCGTACCAGGCCCGGTCGCTCTGATCGCTCAGCCTGGCCATCGTCAGGAACCGGTGGCGGGGCGCGTCCTGCGGCCAGGCGGGGTCGACCTCGGTCAGGAAGGTGCGGACCGCGCCCGGGGCGACCCTGTGGTCGTCACCGATCGCCTTGCGGAAGGCGTCGACGGCGTCGAGGTCCTCCAGCAGGTACAGCGCGGCCGCGCCGGCGCACTGCGGCAGCACCTGCCGCATCCGGTCGCTCCAGACGGCGTCGGGGCGCACGGGTCTGGCGGCCACCACCACCGGCAGCCGCCGTGGTTCGCACAGGACGTCGACCAGGGCGTCCACCTGGTCGGCGTGAACGGGCCGGGCGTCCAGGGTCAGCGGCGACAGGCCGTCGACGGGTGCCAGGTCGCGCACGAGCTCGCGGACGAGGCGGGGCCGGCCGGGTGAGAGGGGCTGGTCGCCGTTGGGGAAGGCCTCCAGCGCCACGGAGACGACGGCGCACTCGCCCGCGCACAGCGCGGCGGTGATCGTCGTGCGCCACGTGGCCTCCGGCTTGTCCTCGCGCAGTTGCAGGCGCAGCGCGTGCTCGGCCCCGTCGGCCTGGTAGATGCTCTGGCTGGCCAGGACGCAGTTGTCGGCGAGATCGTGCTGCCCGGTGGCCAGCGGTGCGCTGCCGTACTTCTCGATCAGCCACGCGGCGCTGATCCGGCGGACGTCCTGCAGGACCGTGGCGGACTGTGGAACGGTCAGCACGGTGCGGTGGGCCAAGGGATGGCTGGAGTGGGTGTTCGTGCTCATGGCGACTCGTCTCGGCGCGGGCCAGCAGGCGAACGGGCAGGCGACCGCCACCGCACGCCGCGCGGCGCGCACACGGTGCGGCAGCCGGGGACCCGGAGCCTACGCCCAACCCGGGCCATTTCTCAGCCAATCGGATCACCTGACCGCCGCGGGGTTACGGGTATGCACGCGTCACCCGCTCTGACGTGCGACGACGCGGTACGGGACGGGGCCGCGGGGCCGGCCAACGGGGCGGTGGCCCGGGAGTTATCCACAGGGGTCGCGCAATGCTGTGGCTTCCGCTGTGCTGGGGCCATGAAACGGGGGGATCAGCCGGGGCTGCACGCGGTGGCCGCGGCACAAGGCGGAGTGTTGCTGACGTCCCAGGCCGTCGGGTGCGGGCTCAGGCCGACCGGGGTCGCGGGGGCGTTGCGAAGAGCGGGGTGGACACGGCTGCTCTGCGGGGCTTGGGCGCAGCCGGGGCTGGAGAGCAGCATGCGCCTGCGGCTGCTGGCGGTGCAATTGCGGCACCCGGGCTGGGTGGGCAGCCACCGGACGGCCGCGGCGGCGCACGGCATCCCGGTGCTGCCGACTCCGGCCGTCGGAGCGAAGGCAGTGGACCGAGCGGAGGGGGAGGAAGCGGTGCAAGGAGTCGTCGAGCTGATCGATCCGTGTCGCAAGGGACAGGCGCGCACACCCGGCGTCGTGGTGCACGGGTTGCGGCTGGCGGAGCACGAAGTGACGGTGGTCGACGGCGTACGGGTCACCACGGCCCTGCGCACGGTGTGCGACCTGCTCATGGCACTGCCCACCCACGCGGCGGTCGTGGCGGCCGACCATGTGCTCGCCCGTGGGCTGACCACCAGGCAGCAGATCGCCGAGTTCCTGGGCCCGGAGGGCACCGGTGCCGGGCGGCGCAACTGCCGCGCAGCACGCATGGCGCTGGCGCTGACCGATCCCGCGGCGGGATCACCGGCCGAGAGCATGGCGCGACTGCACCTGCACGGCGCGGGGCTGTATCCGGAATCGCAGGCGCCGGTGCCGACGGACAACGGCCGGCTGCTTCGCGTCGACTTCCTCTTCCGCAAGGAAGGGCTGGCGTTGGAGGTGGAGGGCCACACCTGGCACGGCAGCCGCGCCGCCCACCAGAACGACATCCTGCGCTTCAACGAGCTCACCGCCTGCCGCGGCGTCCGACGGGTGCTGCGCTTCAGCAGCGCCGACGTCTTCTTCCGGCCCCGCCTGATGCTCCGCACCGTCGAGGCGGCCCTGGCGGCGCTGCGCGAAGAGGACGCGCCCAGGAGCGGCTCCTCTATCGTGAGCGCCGACGTTCATCGGACCATCCCATCCCACAAGGGGGCGATACCGTGCCCGAGCTCAACTGGATCCCGGCCACCGACGACGAGACGATGACCGAATACCTGGAGATCGCCTTCGGGGGCGACGGCAACGTCTACATCCGCGAGAACATCAACCCGGAGAAGGTGGTGGTCACCACGGAGGCGAAGTGGGACGCCTTCGTCCTGGGCGTACGTGCCGGCGAGTTCGACCACTTCGTCGAAGGGCTGGACGCCGGAGGTCCGCCGAAGGACCCGGAGGGAACGGTGGGGACGGCCTGAGGTCCGGCCGGCCCCTGGGAGGCCGACCGGATCAACGCCGCCAACCGCCGATCGCTAGAACAACGCCGCACCGATCAGTGCCGCCACCACGAACACGACCACCCCGGCGACGGCACCGAGCAGCACCCCCGGCCGCCGCGGCGCCGCCACGGGGCGGCGCGCTGACGGCAGGGCGTACGTGGTCGTCGTCTCGCGCCGCATGGCAGGCGGTACGGACGGCATGCCCGGCACCCCCATGGCAGGTGCGGGAACGGTGGCGGCCGCGGGCGGCGCCGACGGCGGCATTGCCGGTACCGGTGGCGTCGCGGGCGCGAACGTCCGGGGGCGGTCGCGCCAGGCGGGACCGGCGAAGAAGTCCGCGACCTCCTGCGCCGTCGGCCGGTCCTCCGGTGCCTTGGCCAGCATCCGCAGCAGGTACGCCTCGAACGCCTGCGGTATTTCGGGGCGGTGGTTGCGCGGCGGCTCGGGCGGGCTGTCGACATGCATGTACAGCAACGTTGTCGGGTTGTCGTCCCAGAAGGGCGGCCCGCCCATCAGGAGGTGGTACAGCACGCACCCGAGCGCGTAGACGTCCGACTCCGGTCCGGCCGTGCGCCCCAGAGCACGCTCGGGGGCCAGATAGGTACTCGTCCCGACGATCTGACCGGCACGGGTCAGCCCCGCGGAGGTCTCGTCGACGAAGCGGGCGATGCCGAAGTCACCGATCTTCAGGGTGCCGGCCGAGGCGTCGACCATCAGGTTGCCCGGCTTGACGTCCCGGTGGACCACTCCCTGCCGGTGCGCGGCCGCCAGCCCGGACGCCGCCTGGGCGGCCAGGCCGGCGACGCGCTCCGGGGAGAGCGTCCTGCGCACGGAGAGCTCCCCGGCGAGGCTCGGGCCCTGGACGAGCTCCATGACCAGGTAGAAGCGGCCGTCCCACTCTCCGAAGTCGTACACGGCCACGACATGGGGGTGGTTCAGGCGGGCCGCCGTCTGGGCCTCCATACGGAACCGCTGCGCCGCGGACTCGTCACCCTCGTCCGTCAGCAGCAGCTTGACCGCGACCTGACGGTCCAGCACCTCGTCCTGACCGCGCCAGACTTCGCCCATCCCGCCGCGACCGAGCGGCTCCCCCAACCGGTACCGACCGGCAATCAGCACCCGTACCACCTTTGAAATTGATCGACAGACCGAGCAGGAAAGAGTACCCATCGCACGCACAGGCGTTTGAACGTCGCAGCTCCCACTCGGTGACGATCAACATTGCCCGGCGTCGACCCTCGTGATACACACGGTCACCAAAGGACCCGCCGCGGACACGGGCCCGCCGCAGACCGGGCCGGATGACCCGATCACCTCGACGGCACCGGTGGGTCGCGTGTTCCCCGGCAAAAATTTGTCGCCGAATCGACATGCGATCGGCGGCATGTCAGCGAAGATAGGCAGCGACCTCTGCCGGACGGGCAGAGCGAGGCAACTACCCGCATGGGGCGGTGAATCAGAGATGTTTTTGGCGGCCGGCAAGGGCGACATCAACACCATTATCGGCGGAATCGCCCCCAACTGGGGACCGTTCGGTCAACTCGGCCGGGAGGCACGGGTCATGATCGAGGTCATCATGGCCGTGGCGATCCTGCTGTGCCTCGCCATCGCGATCTGGGGTGCGGCCAAGCAACGCATCGGCGCGACGGCACTGCGCGACACGTTCAGCGCGGAGCAGGGCAAGGGCCTGATCGTCGCCGGGCTCACCGGTGTGTTCATCATCGGCTCGCTCGGCACGCTCTTCACCATCGTCTACGGAATGGCGGTCTGAGCCCCCTTCCGCGCCCCCTCCGACCCCCGCTTGCTTCCGTTTCCCCCACCCGACCCGACGAGCACCACCGCGCGTCCTCCCCGCACAGACCGCTCGTCCCCTCGTCCCCCCGCACCGAGGCAGCCACCTGATGCCCCCTCACTCCCCGGCGCCCGCCCCCGGGATTCCGTTCACACCGCTACCGTCATATACGGGCGGCAAGCCGGCCACTACGCATGAGGGAGCAGGCGAGCGATGAGTCTCGGCGACGACGGGTACGGCGACGACCGGCACATGACCCGCACGCGGCTGCCGGACGGCGAGGTGGACCCCTACGCCCCCGCACGCCGCGGGGGCATCCGCGGCGGCCGTGGCGGCCGCCCCGCCGGGCGCAGCCTCGTGACCGTCGTCGGCGTGATCGTGCTCCTCATCGCGGCCATCGCGTTCGCCAACAGAGGCGGGGGCGATTCGGACGGCAGCGACGGCGCGAGCCACAAGGGAGCCAGCAGCGAACCGACCCACCCGACCGGCGTGAAGCCGGTGGAAGGCGGGGCGGGGGGCATCGCGTCCGGCTTCGCGCACTCGGAGCAGGGTGCGCAGTCGGCGGCGGCGAATTTCGCGGTGGCGCTCGTTTCGGCGGACATCCTCAAGCCCGCGAGACGGCACGAGATCGTCCCCCAGATCTTCGTCACCGACAAGGTCGGCGAGCTGCAGAACAAGCTCGACAACGCCTACTCGAAGGACTTCCTCGCCAAGCTCGGACTGAACGAGAACGGTGACGCCGCCAAAGGACTGACCTACGTGTCGCGCACCGCCCCCATCGGCACGAAGACCACCCAGTACAGCGACAGCGCTGCCACCGTCGAGGTCTGGTGCACCGGCGTCTTCGGCACTGCCGGCACCAGCTCCACCAACCCGGTGGCGAACGACTGGTTCACCATGACCATCACGCTCCGCTGGGTGGACAACGACTGGAAGGCCGAGGGGTTCTCCCAGAAGGACGGTCCCGCGCCGGTCAACAGTGACCGCCGAGCGTCCACTGCTGACGAGATCGCGAAGGCGGTCGAGCAATACGGAGGCTTCACTTATGCCCGCTGAGCTGCGCCGCCGTACATTCACGCTGACTGCCGCGCTGGTAGGCGTACAAACGAGCCTCTTCGTTCTGGCAGGGCGCGTCTTTGCCGCGCCCGGACCGACCGCGACGCCGGGCGTCCCGGGTACGCCGACCCCGACGGGGTCGCCCACGCCGACAGGTACGCCCACGCCGACAGGTACGCCAACGGTGACACCGTCGCCCAGCGCCTCGGCCAAGGACAACTGCGACCTGATCGTCGGCCCCGCCAAGGACTACTGCCAAGGCAAAGGCAGCAACAGCTCCGGTACCAGTACCTCCCCCAACGACCCCCAGACCGCCCTCGACCCGCTCGCTTCGCTCGCGAAGGGGTGTGGGGACGCCGCGGCGTGGATCGTGCAGAAGTTGTCGGCCGCGGTGCGGGCCACCGGGAACGTGGACTTCACCAATCCCGCCTTCCTGCGCCAGTACGCCGTCGTCTTCGCCGCCTCGACCATCCTCACGCTCGTGCTGTGGCTGCTGGCCGTGGCGAAGCGGGCCGTGCGCGGGGTGCCGTTCACGGAGGCGGTGACCGAGGCGGTGGGGTTCCTGTGGCTGACCGTGCTGGCGTCGGCGTTCACGCCCCTGATCCTGTACACGGTGGTGAACGCCACGGATGCGGTCACGGACGTCATCGCCACCGGTTCGTCGACGAACAACGACCAGTTCTTCGGCGGGTTCTCCGAGGCGCTGAAGAAGGGCGACGGCATCGGCGGCGGGCCGATCATGCTGATCGTCGTCTCGCTGGTCTCCGTGCTGGCCGCCGGTGTGCTGTGGCTGGAGCTGGTGATCCGGGCGGCGCTGCTGTACGTGGGGGCGCTGCTGGGCACCGCGGTGTACGCCGGGCTGGTGGACAAGAACATGTGGCGGCACGTGCGCCGGTGGGCCGGGATCATGATCGCGGTGATCCTGGTCAAGCCGATCATCATGATCGTGCTCGGTCTGGCCGGGGCGCTGTCGGCCGGCAAGGGGCCGAACTCGTTCTCCGCCGTCGTGTCGGGCCTGGCCATCATCATTCTTGCCATCTTCGCCAGTGCGATGATCTATCGATTCGTTCCCGGCTTCGGCGACGAGATCGTCAGCAGCCGCAACGCCAGCAACGACGCCGCTTCCCGGCAGGCCGCCGCAGTGATCTCCTCGCCCGCCGCCCTGGTCAAGCAGGGCATCACCACTCACAGCGCCCGGGGCAACGGCGCCGCGCCGTCGAACGGCGCGGCGGCCCGGCCCGCGGGCGCCATGGGCGGGGCCGTGGCGGCGCACGGTGCGCGCCCCGCCGGTGGCAACGGCAGCGCCGCCCCCGCGCCACCGGCCCCGGCGCCCGCGCCGGCGGCGTCCCCCGCACCCGCGCCGCGTGCGCAGAACAACGGCAAGAGCAATACATCCGGAGGTGAGCGGAGTTGACGGTGCCGGCCCAGTCCCAGCCGATCGCAGCCCGCCGTACGTACCTGATCGGCCGTGCCCGCCCCAATGCCGTCATCGGCAAGAACCGGGAGAGCGGGGAGATCGGTCTGATCATCCTGGGCGCGTTCCTGGGCATGATGTGCGGACTGCTGGTGCCGATCCTCCCCCTGCGGATCATCACCCTCAGCGGACTGCCGGCGCTCTCCCTCGCCGCGGTCTACGTGCCGTACAAGGGCCGCACCTTCTACAAGTGGTTCGAGATCAACCGCTCGTACAAGCGGACGCTGCGCAAGGAGGCGACGTACCGTTCCGTCGCGATGGAGGCCGGTACGCGTCTGGACGGGCAGGAGGTAGAGGTCGGGCCGCCGCCGGGCATCGGGCGGATCTCCTGGCTGTCGGCGCCCTTCGGCCCGGACGAGATCGCGGTGCTGCTGCACGCCGACCGCCGCACCGTCACCGCGGCCATCGAGATCGAGGGCCCGGGCGTGGGCCTGCGCGACTCGGAGGACCAGGAGGCCCTGGTCGAGCGCTTCGGGACGCTGCTGAAGCACGTGGCCAACGGCGACGGCTACGTCACCCGCCTCCAGATGCTGGCCCGTACGCTGCCGGCCGACCCCGACGCGCACGCCAAGGACGTCGAGCGGCGCGGTGACGAGCGCGCCCCGGAGTGGCTCAAGGACTCCTACGACCAGCTGCAGTCGATGGTCTCCACGTCGTCCGAGCAGCACCGGGCGTACCTGGTCGCCTGCATGCACTACTCCCGGGAGCTGGCCGCCGAGGCCCAGGCCATCTCCCGCGCCTCCCGGCACGACGGCGGCCGGCGGCGCCTGGACCGGGACGGCGGGCTCGCCGTGGTGATGGCCCGGGAGCTGACCGACATCTGCGCCCGCCTGGCCGAGGCCGACATCCGGGTGCGCCAGCCGCTGGGGCAGGCGCGGCTGGCGTCGCTCGTGCACTCCATGTACGACCCGGACCACCCCATCGACCACATCCAGGCGATGACGAAGCGCAACGCCTGGCCGGCCGAACTGGACGCGACCGAGGCCACGTTCCTGCAGGCGAAGACCCGTGAGTCGTCCACCCGGGCCCCCTGGTGTCACTCCACCGCGTGGGTCAAGGAATGGCCGATGACCCCCGTCGGGGTGAACTTCCTGGCCCCGCTCCTCGTGCACACCCCCGATGTGATCCGCACGGTCGCGGTCTGCATGGATCTCGAGCCCACCGACGTGGCCATCGAGCGCATGCTGACCGAGAAGACGAACGACGACGCCGACGCCTCGCGCGCCGCCAAGATGAACCGGGTCGTCGACCCGCGCGACGTCGCCCACCACTCGCGCGTCGACCAGCGCGGCGAGGACCTGGCCAGCGGCGCGGCCGGCGTCAACCTCGTCGGCTACATCACCGTCTCCTCGCGCTCACCGGAGGCGCTGGCGCGCGACAAGCGGACCATAAGAGCCTCGGCCGGCAAGAGCTACCTCAAGCTCGAATGGTGCGACCGCGAGCATCACCGGGCGTTCGTCAACACGCTGCCGTTCGCGACCGGCATCCGACGATAGGGGCAATGCCGTGCTCGACCTGCTCGCCAACGTCACCGACGCCTTCACCAGTTTCCTCTTCGGGAAGGTCGAAACCACCCGGCTGCCCGTGCGCACCTCCACCGGGCAGGCGCAGGCCGTCTACCTGCCGACGGCGGCCCCGGGCCTCGGCGACTCCGGCGTGATCATCGGCCGCGAGGTCTACTCCGGCAAGGGCTACATCTACGACCCGTTCCAGCTGTACGGCCAGCAGCTGCCGGCCCCGCACTGGCTGGTCCTGGGCGAGTCCGGCAACGGCAAGTCGGCGCTGGAGAAGACGTACGTCCTGCGGCAGCTGCGCTTCCGCGACCGCCAGGTCGTCGTCCTCGACGCCCAGGGCGAGGACGGCGTCGGCGAGTGGCACCTCATCGCGCAGCAGCTGGGTATAACCCCCATCCGGCTGGACCCCATGGCCGCCCTCGACGGCGGCATCCGCCTGAACCCGCTCGACCCGGCCATCACCACCACCGGCCAGCTCGCCCTGCTGCGCACGATCATCGAGGTCGCCACCGGGCGGGGCCTGGACGAGCGGGCGGGCTTCGCCCTCAAGGTCGCCCACGCCCACGTCAACGAGACGATCCTCGACCGGCAGCCCGTCCTCACCGACATCGTCGAGCAACTGCGCCACCCGGAGGCGGAGTCCGCGGAGTCGATGAACGTCGACATAGACGACGTACGGGCCTGGGGCCTGGACGTGGCCCTGGTGCTGGACCGGCTCGTCGACGGCGACCTGCGCGGCATGTTCGACGGGCCGACCACCGTGGGCATCGACCTCGACGCCCCGCTCATCGTCTTCGACCTGTCGCACATCGACCGCAACTCCATCGCCATGCCCATCCTCATGGCGATCGTGGGCGTGTGGCTGGAGCACACCTGGATCCGGCCCGACCGCAAGAAGCGCATCTTCCTGGTGGAAGAGGCCTGGCACATCATCAACTCGCCGTTCGTCGCACAGCTCTTCCAGCGGCTGCTGAAGTTCGGCCGGCGGCTCGGCCTGTCGTTCGTCGCGGTCGTCCACCATCTGTCGGACGTCGTCGACGGGGCGGCCGCCAAGGAGGCCGCGGCGATCCTCAAGATGGCCTCCACCCGCACCATCTACGCCCAGAAGGCGGACGAGGCGAGGGCCACCGGCCGCGTGCTCGGTCTGCCCCGCTGGGCCGTGGAGATCATCCCCACGCTCACCCCGGGCATCGCCGTCTGGGACGTCAACGGCAACGTCCAGGTGGTCAAGCACATCATCACCGACGCCGAGCGCCCGCTGGTCTACACGGACCGCGCCATGACCGAGGAGGGCCGCGTCCACGACGCCGCCGCCGAGGAGGCGGCAGCGGCCGCGGCCGCCGCCCGCGCCGTCGGCTCCCCGTTCCTCGGCGACGGCACGTACGGATCCTCCGAGCCCACGGTGGCCTGACATGGGGTCCGTACCGGGCCGGGAGCCGGGTGGGGAGCGCGGCATCCCGGATGGCCTGCTGGTCAGCGTCATCGCCTTCCTGCTGGGCCTGACGGTGCTGGTGTGGACGGCGACGGGCCTGGCCGCGCTGTTCAGCCACGGCACCTGGCCCGACGGCGTCACGATCGCCCGGACGCCGCAGGCCATGCGCCACCTGATGGCGCAGCCGCGCGACCTGCCCGCCGCCTGGCCGACCACCCCCGCCGACACCCTTTCGGGCTACGGGCTGTTCTGGGGGATCCTCGTCAGCGAGCTGCTGGTGGCCGTCGTCCTGACCACCTTCGCACTCGGCACCATCGCCCGCTGGCGCGGCGTACGGGCCCGCCGCGACCGCGAGCGCAAGGCGGAAGCGCTCCCGCAGCAGGCCGATGCGCCGGCGACGGCAACAGCGGCTCCGGCGGCCGAGGTAGGCGCGGACGTCGCCGCCCAGGCCCCCGTACCGGCTGTGCTCCCCGGACCGCCTGTGATCCCCGTGCCGGCCCCCGTACCGGCCCCCGTACCGGCCCCGGCGCCGGCACCGGAGCCGGAGCCGAACGTGCCGGAGGGCGCCCGGCGGTTGCTCTACACCACCGAGCGCCGCGCCCCCGCCGCCCGCGCCGTGCTCGAAGCGGCCGGGCCCGTGCTCGTGGTCACCAGCGACCCCCTGCTGTGGGCCGAGACCAAGGCGAGCCGCGCCAAACTCGGCCCGGTCCTGGCCTTCGACCCCGTACATCGCCTCGACACGCCCGACCGCCTGCGCTGGGACCCGACCACCGGGTGCGAGTCCCGGGAGACCGCCACGGCCCGCGCAGCCGCCCTCCTGGCCCCCGTACGCCCGCTCAGTCCGCTCGACTCGGCGACGGCCGACACCGCCGAGACGCTGCTGCGTTGCTGGCTGCAGGCCGCCGCCGTGGGGGGCCGGCCGTTCCGGCAGGTCCACCGCTGGACGCAGGGCGCCGCCGCCCACGAGCCCGTCCGCATCCTGCGCACGAGCCCCAAGGCGGTGGGCGGGACGGCCGGCGAGCTCGAATCGGCACTCACCGGACACCCCCAGCGGCGCGACATGGCCCTGGAGTTGGCGGCCCGTGCGCTGAGCGCCCTCGGTTCCGTCCACATCCGCGACGCATGCAATCCGAATCGAGCAAATACGCTCGCGCTGGAATCATTTGTCGCCGAAGGGGGAACGCTGTACGTGGTGGGTGAGGCGATTGAGGATCCCCGCACCGACCCGGGTGCGATGCCCCTGCTCACCGCACTCGCCCAGAGCGTGGTCGAGCACGGCCGCCGCATGGCCGAACGGTCATCCTCCGGCCGGCTCGACCCACCACTCACCGTCGTCCTCGACGACGTGGCGGCCGTCGCCCCGCTGCCGGCGCTCCCCGAGCTGCTGGAGCAGGGCGAGGCCCAGGGCCTGCCCACCCTCGCGCTGATGCGCTCCGAGGAGCAGGCCCGCGCCCGCTGGCCGCGCAGCCCGCTCCCGGCCGGCTAGCTACCGGTACGCGCGGCGGAAGCGGCCTGCGTGCCCTGCGCGGCCTGCGCGGCCTTGCCGAAGGCACCGATGATGCGGCCCACGACGGCGTTCATCTCCTTGCCCTTGGCGTCCGTCCCGTTGACCGCGTAGACGAGTGTGCTGGAGAGGTTCTTGGTGGCGGCGAAACCGTTGACGTAGCCGTAGCGGTCGCCGGTCTTGCCCCACACCTCGGTCTTCTTCTTGCCGTCGTCGTACACGTAGCGGCTCAGCCCGCTCGAGTACGTTGCCTTGCCGCCTCCGTACGCGGGCACGTCCGGCACCGTGAACATCAGCGCCAGCTCGCGCTCCGGCACGATCCGGCCGCGGAACAGCGCGGTCGTGAAGCGCTCCAGGTCGGCGGTGGTGGTGACGAGATCGCCGGAGGCCCAGGTGATGGACTGGTTCCAGTCGGTGACGTCGATCAGCTGCGTGGAGCCGTCGGCGGCCTTCACCGCCTGGTAGCCGTGGGTGTGACGGCCGTGGATGCGCGGGTCGTTGCCGGGGCTGTAGGTGTCCTTCAGCCCGGTGGGCCTCAGGACGCGGTCGCGCAGTTCACTCTCGTACGAGTGGCCGGTGACCTTCTCGATGAGCAGCCCCAGGACGTTGTAGCCAATGTTTGAGTAGTGCTGCTGCGTTCCCGGTGCGAACTCCATCGGCTGGGTGAACCCGCGCTTCACCAGCTGTACGTGGTCCCAGGTGGTGAAGCGTCGCTCGTACTGCGAGGCGAAGTCGCCGGGGTCGTTCGCGCTCGGCAGGCCGCTCGTGTAGTTGAGCAGCTGCTTCACCTTCACGTCCGGGTAGTTCGCGGGAAGAAGCTCCGGCAAGTACTGCTGCACGGTTCCGTCCAGGTCCAGCTTGCCCTCGTGGACCAGCTGCAGCGCAAGGGCGGCGGTGAACACCTTGGTGATGCTCCCGGCCCTGAAGCGCTCGTCCCCCTTGGGCGCTCGGTGCGTACGGATGTCGGATTCCCCGGACGTGCCCTGCCAGCTCCCCTGGGCACCGCCCAGCCGCACCTGGGCGGCAGTGGCGTCGGCGGAGGGCAGGCCTGCTATCGCCTGCCGGAGGGCGTCCGCCCCGGGCGGCAGCTGGGCGGCCGACGCCCCCGGCCGGGCGGTGTGTGCGGTGGCGGTGGGTACGGCGACGGCCGTCGTGGCACCGAGCACCGCGGCGACGGCGGTCGCGGTGAGAGCGGTGGCGATCGCGACGGCGGTGCGCCGGCGGCGGTACGGCATGGGTGGTCTCCCCCTGGTCCTCGTCCTTCGACCGCAGACCTGCGGTCCTGGTGCCCTCCATCCTTGTGAGCGAAGGCGTTCGGCGGATCGCCGGAGCGAGGGGTTCTGGAGACCGACGGGCATCCCTCGCGCGAGGGATGCCGGGAGCGCTCCTCAGCCGCCCGGGGCGATGAGACCCGTCTCGTAGGCGCAGATGACCGCCTGGATGCGGTCGCGCAGCCCCAGCTTGGCCAGCACGTTCGACACGTGCGTCTTCACCGTGTGCTCGCTGACCACCAGCTCGGCCGCGATCTCGGCGTTCGACAGGCCCCGACCGAGCAGGACGAGGATCTCGCGCTCGCGGGCGGTCAGGACGTCCAGCACGTCCATCACGTCCGGCGCCGCACCGCCGCCCGTCGCCGCCCGTACGCCGGCCGGCCTACGGGAGGCGAAGTCGGCCACCAGCCGGCGGGCCACCGACGGAGCGAGCAGGGAGTCACCGGCGACGACCACGCGGACCGCGTGGACGAGGTCGTCACGGCGCACGTCCTTCAGCAGGAAGCCGCTGGCGCCGGCGTGCAGCGCCTCGTAGACGTAGTCGTCCTGGTCGAAGGTGGTCAGCATGACGACCTTCGTGCCGGTCTCCGCGCACACCGTGCGGGCCGCCTCGATGCCGTCCATGCGGGGCATGCGGATGTCGAGCAGCACCACGTCCGGCGCGTGCCGGCGGACGGCCTCGACCGCCTCGACGCCGTCACCGGCCTCGGCCACCACCTCGATGTCCGGCTGGACTCCCAGGATCAGCGCAAAGCCGGCCCGCACCAACTCCTGGTCGTCGGCAACCACTACCCGGATCGTCACCCGTCCACCTCCGCGGCAGAGGAGAACACGAGCGGAAGTTCGACGGCAACGCGGTAGCCGGTGCCGGCCGGCCCGGGCCCGAAGGAGGCCGTACCGCCGTGGGCCGCCGCCCGCTCCCGGATGCCGATGAGCCCGCGGCCGCCGCCGCGTGTGCTGCCGTCCTGCGGTGCGTGACCGTCGTTCTCGACGGACACCACGAGCCGCTCGGGCTCCCACACGAGGCGGACGCGGGCCGAGCCGGCCGAGCGGGCATGGCGCAGGACGTTGGTCAGCGCCTCCTGGACGACGCGGTAGACGGTCACCTGGACGTCGGGCGGCAGCGGCCGCGGTTCGCCCTCAGGCACGAGCATCACGTCCAGCCCCGTACGCCGCACGTCGGCGACGAGGTCCTGCAGTCCGTCCAGCGTCGGCTGCGGGCTGCGCGCGGGGCCCGTCCCGCCGTCCGCGTCGCGGCCCTCTTTGAGCAGCCCGAGCATCCGGCGGAGCTGCACCATGGCGTCGCGCCCGGCGCCGGCTATCGCATCGAACGCCGCTTCCGCACGGTCCGGGTCCGACCGTACGACGAGCGGCCCGGCCTCGGCCTGAACGATCATCAGGCTGACGGCGTGGGAGAGCACGTCGTGCATCTCCCGGGCGATGCGGGCGCGTTCACGTTCGGCCGCCCGTTCCGCCTCGACCTGCCGCGACCGTTCGAGCTCGGCCGCCCGCGCCTCCACGGCCTCGAGGTACGCCTGCCGGGTGCGGGCGAGCACGCCGAGCACGTAGGCCATGGTGAAGACGAAGAACGCGAACAGGTACTCGCGCGCCGTATTCGTCCGCAGGGCCGAGGAAATCACCACGAGCGGCGGCCCAATGCAGATCGTCACCCGCCGCTGCCACACCCCGCCCAGGGCCGCCACCGTGAAAATGGCGACCAGCGGACTGTACGGCAGCGGCTGCCCGGGCCCGTCCAGGGGCAGATAGGCGAATCCGGCAGCGGTGACGAGCAGCAGCGCGGTCAACGGCACCCGGCTGCGCAGCAGCAACGGCAGCACGGTGAGCGTCGTCATGCCGTACGAGGCCCAGGTGGCCGGCGGTACGTCGGCCGAGCGCGGCACGACGAACGGAATGGTCACCGCAAGCTGCACGACGGCCGTGATGAGGGCGTCGACGGCCCAGGAATTACCCGACCGGGCGAGCGACATCGGCGCTTTGGGGAGCCGGGTGGTGAAACGGCGGAACAAGGGGTCCCGTGGCAGGGAGGGAGGCAGAGTCACGGAGTTTCCGGAGGGTGCGGAAGGAAGGGGGAAGGAGAACGGAAGAGATCAAGGACGATCGTTTCGACACGTCGAAACCGCAGGCAATGCGTTTTTCCGCTCTGCGGGGCGGGGAGCGAACTACACATGGACGAAAGCGGCACAACGGCCTTCCCCACGGCAGTGATTGTCATGGGGAAGGAGGAAGCCGGGGCCGTACTGGACGAGGAGTTGCGCACCCGGCTCGACGAAAGCGTCACGGTGGCCGACGGTTGGGACGCGCTGGGAGAGGCGGACGTTCTCATCACGG
Source organism: Streptomyces luteosporeus (assembly GCF_039532865.1). Classification (NCBI taxonomy): domain Bacteria; kingdom Bacillati; phylum Actinomycetota; class Actinomycetes; order Kitasatosporales; family Streptomycetaceae; genus Streptomyces; species Streptomyces luteosporeus. The sequence goes on along the minus strand of NZ_BAAASL010000001.1, from coordinate 890 downwards.
GCTGGGGGTGCCCGGCGCTGACGGAACGGACTCTGGCAAGGGCCCCACGGCTCCGGGCCATCGTGCACGCCGGAGGGTCGGTGAAATGGCTGGTGCCGGAACACGCCTGGGACCGCGGCATCGCCGTCTCCTCGGCGGCCGACGCGAATGCGGGACCGGTGGCCGACTATGCGTACGCCTGTGTCGTCCTGGCGTCGAAACAGGCACTCGTCACGGCAGCCACCTATGCCGCCCGCGGCGGCGACGGCGGCTGGCCGGGCTTCTCCGAACGCCAAGGAGCCGACGGCCGGACCATCGGCGTCATCGGCGCCTCGCGCATCGGACACCGCGTCCTGGCCAGGCTGGCAGCGGCCGACGCCGGCTACCGGGTGCTGCTCTACGACCCGTACGTCGGCGCCGACGAAGCGCACCGCATGGGGGCCGAGAAGACGGACCTGGAAACGCTGTGCGGCAGCAGCTCGGTCATCACCCTGCACGCCCCCCTCCTCCCGGCCACTCGCCACATGCTCGACGCCCGCCGGCTGGCCCTGGTCCCCGACGGGAGCACCATCATCAACACGGCGCGGGGTGCCCTTGTCGACACGGAGGCACTGACGGCGGAATGCCGGTCGGGACGGCTGAGCGCGGTACTGGACGTCACGGAACCCGAACCCCTGCAGCGAGGACACCCCCTGTTCTCGCTCCCCAATGTCCTCATCACACCCCACATCGCCGGCGCCCAGGGCAGTGAGGTGCAACGGCTGGGACTCTACGCGGTGCAGGAGGTCGAACGCTGGGTGCGGGGGCTGCCGCTGCTGGGACGGGTGGAAAGGCGCGACCTGAGGACGTCGGCGTAAACGCAGACGTAAACGCAGAGAAGCCCCGTTGGGAACCATGTTCCCAACGGGGCT